>JAILNY010000183.1 GCA_024691105.1 Treponema sp.
TCGTACTTAAAATATTCAACATTGAAAGAGGGATTAATCCTGTTAAGAAAAAAATTATGGAATTAAAGATATGTACAAAAAAGCACATTATCAAAAATATCCAGGTCTTTTTCTTAGAAAGATAATCAAGAAACTTTTCACACATACGGTTCTCTTTTTTACTAATTATATTTATATCGTTCATTTATTGCACGAGCCTTTTCTTTTATCTTAAGAAATTCCCTTGCAACATCTGGATCAAACTGAGTTCCAATTCCTTCCTCTATAAGTTTAAATGCTTCCTCATAACTCATAGGAGTCTTATAAACTCGAGGAGAAACCAAAGCATCGAAAACATCAGCTATAGCCATAATTCTTGCACTAAAAGGAATCTGCTTCCCTGCCAGATTATCTGGATAGCCAGTACCATCCCACTTCTCGTGATGATGAACTGCTATATCTGCCGTAATTTTAATATATTCAGGAGTTTCATAACCGTCAAGAATCTGATGAACAATTCTTCCACCTTCAGAAGCATGTCGTTTCATCTGTGCAAATTCTTCTGGACTTAAGCGGCCTGCCTTCTTCAAAATAGCATCAGGTACGACAATTTTTCCAATGTCATGCATTGGAGCCGCTCTTTTCAATAACCTGATATAACGTGGAGTAAGGATTTTCGGATAGTGGCCATCCTTCATCATTTGAACGGCAATCAGCTCAACATACTCTCGGGTTCTAAGAACGTGCTCACCTGTATCTTCATCGCGGTTTTCAACAAGGTTCGAAAGACTTTCGATTGTGTGATCCTGCATCTTAATAATCTTAAGTCTGTTCTTTTCGATTTCAGTTGATTTATCGTGAACTTCGTTTTCTATTTGATCCAGCTTACTTGTTGCTTTTTTCAGTTTATCTTCTGCAAAACTGTTTGAAAAAATAAACATGATTATAAATATCAATGAGTAACCAGTATTGATGAGCGACACTCCAGGCATTGCTAGCTGAATAATCTGTGTAACCTGTGGAAAGAAAACAAAGCTTATAATTGTCAGAAATTTTCGCAGATTAATTGATTTTCTTATACGAATCAAATAAAAAATCATTGCAAGATACATTATGCACTGAATAATTAGACATATAAAAAAGTATTTTCCACGAGAATAAAAATTATTTTCGTCAAACTCATATAAGAGATTTGTAAACGGAGTAAGTATCAACAGAATAGCATAGACTACTGTTGAAGCAACTATAACAAAATATAAAAAGTTTCTTGATTTAATTCTGTCTTTCTGTTCTCCAAGAAGAGCAACAATCGCCATTCCAGAAAACGGAACGTACAAATATGAAAAAGCATAAAAGATGAACATTGAAACTGGAAGAATTATCAAATTAGAAGGGCGTGCCGGTCCATCACATACCAGTGTAAAAATATCTGTAGTTGCGACCAGAATATTTAATAAAGCTATTCTATGATACCAGATTCGGGTTTTCCTCAATTTCGGTAAACTGTTTTTATCAATATGACTTGTAAAAATAGCAACTAATATTATTATACCGATAACGATATTATAACCGTCTAGAGTTAGATTAACTGCCTGCATAAACTCATCCCTGTATTTTATAAATTTAATTTTAGCCCATAATCAGGTATAAGGCAATTTTTTTATTTGGGTATATTTACAGGATTTTTTTTACTGCAGAATCTTTTGTAAATCCATAAGATCTTTTTTAAGTGTTTTATCATTCGGATATTTCTCAAGACCCTCTTCAAGCAAGGCCTGGGCAGCATCGAAATTTCTGGCATTTGCCTGCTTTGCAAAATTATTGTGTATGATAGCAATTGAATTATTATAAAATCCGTTTTGCATTGCTTTGATTTTTGTACTCTTTGGAAGCTGACTCAAAGCTTTAGTTGCGTTAGTATAACCTAACTCATAATTTCTTGAATTCATAAGTTGATTAAGATATTCAAGCCAATAACTTTCAAGATGTAAGTTAGCACGATTTTGGCGGGCAGAGTTTGCAAGTACATCTGATGAAAGCAGTCTATTGATTTCTTCAACTTTCTGCTCTGGAGGCAAACCATCTGTTGTTGTAATTATAATTGTATCTGTTATGATTTCTTCAGATTTTGCGGTTTGTGACGGAGAAAGTTTTGTTTTGTATTTTTCATAAGCCTCGCTCGCCAATGGATAATTCTTTTCCTGAAAGCAAAGCACCAGAAGATTTATGATTGAGCTGTCCAGATTTTTCTGAAGAAAATCCGTAGAGCCCCAGCGATCGATAAATGCAGAAAACCAGTCTAATGTAGAAAAATAAGAAGAAGCTGAAGGCGGAAGAAGATTCACATAATTTGCAGCCAGAATATCAAAGGAGTTTCGCACAGATGCCACAGATTTTATAGGCTCATTTTTTACCGCATCCCATCTTGCAGCTCCCAGCGGAAGGGCCCTTGTGTATTCCCCGGAT
>JAILNY010000187.1 GCA_024691105.1 Treponema sp.
AGATGAACGCCGTGACCCGTGGCTCAGCACAGACGGCGCGCTCAAAAAGCTTAAAGAAAACTATAAACAGTTTAAAGACTGGCCGCTTGCACTCGCAGCCTACAACTGCGGCGCCGGTGCCGTTTCGCGCGCCTTAAAAAAAGCCTCAGAACCCACATTCAGCGCGCTCTGCAACGAAAACCTTATTCCGCTCCACGCCCAAGTCTACGTACCAAACTTCTTAAAAGTTGCCGACATGATAATCAATGCAGAGTACTATGGCGACACCGAGCTCGCGCGTGCATCCCACACCCACCACACAGAGAGCACACCCGCGGGTGGCGATAACGCACGCGATACCGATGACGATTATTTTTTCTACACCGACTTTGACTACGTTACCGTAAACCAGAGCATAGACCTTAACGCGCTCGCACTCGAAATGCGTCTTGACCCCAAAATCTTACGCGAACTTAACCTAAGTCTTATAAAAGGCGTTACCCCGCCTGGCCGCGCGTATAAACTCAGAGTTCCGGCCGGCACAGCACTCTCGTGCCTTGAAGCAATAAATGCTATAAATAATTATTCCAAAAATGCCGAAAAATAAGAGAAGAATTATACTCGGGAGCCGTTAAATGAACACTAAAAAGGCCATTATTGTTTTATTCAGTCTTTCACTTTTTTCGAATGTTTATGCAGACACAAATTCAACTTCACAAAAAACTCTGCTTGAGTCCACAAGTAAAGTAAACTGGATTACAAAGGAATTTAAATCATACATAAGTCTTGATATCGACAAGGCACAGATTCCTATGCCTTCCGGAAAATCAACAGCCTCTAACAAAATTACGACACGTCTCCCGGACTTAATCAAAGATCCGCTTTTGACACTCAACGTTGACTCAAGCCACAAAATCGGCGACCTCGTTTTAGATCAGGATTTAACCTATCACGACATAACACAGATTATCTCTGACGCAAACTGCACGATGGGATATTTTAAAAAAGACTCCGCTGTGTTTACGACAAACCATACAATCGCGCTTTCAAAAATTTCAACACTGCTTATAAGACACACGTCGCCTTACAGATTGCAAAAGCCGATTGAGCACGTATCTTCGCGCGTTTACACAGGAATTATAATTGACGCACGCGGAACGATTCCTGTTCACGGGGAATTTATCAAAGACAAAGCAAGTCCATGTTTTTTTCCGCGCATCTTTACAGATGAGATGGAAGTTATCTACGAAAAAAATATGGTAGACCCGGCTCTTGCAAATACAAAGGGAATCTGTCAATACGATTTTTCTGATGATGAAAAACGTTATGCAAATATTGTCGGTAAAAATCCGATTCATATTCTTGCACAGGAAACCTTTGGCGAAAACCGAAGTGACATCATCATAAAAAAAGAAGACGCATTAAAAATTATCTGTGTTCCAGAAAACCTTGAACTTTTGCGTCAGGGAAAAATCGTAATTCTTTTGAATAAAGAACAGCTTGTATACGATGTTGCAGCTCCAGAAAAAGATGCAGCATATTACACGCTCTTAAAAAAGATTCAGCTTTACCAGCCAAAAGAACCACTTGGCCCGGATAATATAGAAGACGGTCCAGACGGAATCCGCTTTTTGTATAACTTAAAGTTTATTCCGGACAGCCCGGAACTTTTACCAAGCGAGAGACCACGCATTACAGAATGCGCAGAGCTCTTAAAGGCAGCTCTCAAAGAAAACTCTTATACGATTTTTGTCGGAGGCCACACCGCAGATATCGGCCAGCACCAGAACCAGGTACTCCTTTCGATTGAGCGTGCAAAGGCAATCATAAAGCTCTTAGTCCAGGAAGGTCTCCCTGAAGACATCTTTACATACCACGGCTATGGCGAAACAGTCCCTGCCCCAGGCGGTGACAACTCCACCTCAGAAGGCCGCGCCGTAAACCGCCGTGTCGAAATAACTCTCCGTCCAAGACAGACATATATACAGAGGGCAAACTAGCATCCGCTGCCTTCCATTCCGCCGTAATGCCGCTTGATGCGGATGCCACGAGTTCGCAGAGCGAACTCTGTGTATAAAAAAAGGCGTGCAATTGAAACGCGCGCCCCTATGCATTAGACGGCACGCGGCTTAAGCCGCGTGTCCGTTTGTATTATTTGTGTAACAGGAATTCAACCCTGCGGTTCTTCCACCAGTTTTCTGTGTCCTTAAGAGCTGCAATTCTCTCGCGGCCACCCTTCCCTTCGGTTTTCATACGGCTTCCTTCAACTCCGTATTCTTCAAGCTTAGACTTAACAAAAGCCGCACGATCTTGAGAAAGCGGAATCAGTGGAATATTTCCGTTTGCAGTCGAAGTTTCTTCAGCCTCAGTTCCTGTCGTATTATTTGCATGACCTACAACTGTAATTGTATAATCAGGGAATTTTTTAAGTACCTCAGCCACACGCTTAAGAACACGCTCGTTATTGCGGGCCTGTTCCGGAGTAACCTTACTTCCCGGTGCTTCTGCCGCAGTCTTAAAGTCTGCATGATTAGCACGGAATATAATCGCAGGAACAGCCATCTTTAACACGTTACCGTCACGGCGTACAAGAATATCAATCGAAATCTTTCCGCGGATAGTCGTAGTCAAACCGATGCTGTCCGTAACAGTAAATTCCCAAGGATAATCCATTGCCGACTGAACGCTTTCTGCCTGGCCGTTCTTTTCTTTTGAAACATTACTCAAACCGTTCCATATAAGCTTTTCTGTAATCTTATTTGTACCGTTTGTCCTCCAGAACGGCTTTCCTTTCTTACCAGATTCATCAGGATTTAAAATCACAAACGACCAGTTAACAAGCTTACCCTGACATTTAGCCCCAAGTAAAATATTAAGTTCATCATCAGTTCCGTCATCATCCGGACTAAAGAACTCTGGATTTGTTTTAACCGAAAGTTCCGGCGCCTTCTGCGTACAGATAAACGAAGAAGATTTTTCTAAAACCTTATTTCCTTTTTCGTATTCCATCGTAAGACGGCCATAGAAAATTCCTTCTGCATCTTTATCATCAGAAGTTTTTCCGTCCCAGATAATTTCTTTAGGAAGCGATGCTAAAACGCCCGATGCATTTGCACTTTGATTTTTTGAATCAACAGAATAAACAGCAGCACCCTTTTCATTTACAACTTCAAACTTCCAGTTTTTAATTCCGTCATTAACAGAAGTTCTCAAATTAAATTTCTGCTTTGTAAGACCAGTATTTGACTTAGAAGAAATTCCTTCATAAGCGGCAGTCACATAAGCTTTTACAGCGCGGGTATCAAGTGTAATTCCGTCAATCTTCTTTGTAAATTTATTTCCCGCTTCATCAGTTGAAGAAATTACTAAAGAATATTTTCCATCTGGAACAAGATTTCCGTTTTCTCCGATACCATCCCATTTTAATACAGAGTTCACAGAATCAGAAATTGTTTTATTAAACTTAAACTCGCGGACAACTTTACCGCTCTTATCAGTAACCGCTACAGTCCACAACTTTTCCTGAGAACAGTTTTTAGTATTCAAAACAAAGCTGTCTTTGTTTCCATCCCCATCCGGACTGAACACTAAGTAAGATGCCGTTGTCTCAACCGATGGAGCAACAGTATCAATAACAACGCCCGGCACTTCTACCTTTGCCTGAGCCCCGTTAGAAGAGTCAATTGTAAGACAGGCTGTATAGCTTCCGTCAGCTAAAGTCTTTTTAGAATTATCAGTTCCGTTCCAGACAAAGTTCTGCGGAACACTTCCTGTTCCTGACTGCGTATAAACAGTTTTACCGGAAGCATTTTTAATTTCAAATGAATACTTTGCAACATTTGTTCCAGCCTTAATAACCGGAGTAAATGTAACAGAATCTTTTATTCCGTCAGCGTTAGGCGAGAACACAAGATCCGTTGCCGCAAGCATAACCTCTGTCTTAGAAGTATCAAGCGTAATAGGCGAAGTCTTTGCAACAACAGAGTTTCCGGCCATATCAATACCAAAAAGCTCAAAGTCATATTCACCGTCAAGCGCAAGCTTTCCGTTTTTATCAAGACCGTTCCATGTAATTTCACCAGGAGCAAATGCGCCAAAGTCGTATTCTTTTACAGATACATCAGGAATTTTTACATTAACGATTTTTCCTGTCCACTTAGAAATCGGTGAGCCGCCTTTTCTGTCTGCTGAAATTTTAAAAGAAATAAAGTCCATTCGGCCATCGCCGTCCGGGCTGAATATTTTAGATGTCGCCGTAACAGATCCATACGGCGCTGTCGTATCAAA
>JAILNY010000191.1 GCA_024691105.1 Treponema sp.
ATCAGGAGAGGCATACTTAAAAAGCCTTGTATATAATGGAAAAAAGCCTGCGTTTTCCGGCGACTGACTTGAAAAACCTGCCTTAGCGCTAAATTCAACTCTGACAAGAGCAGAAGAAAAATCTTCAAGAATATAAACAGAAAGACCGTTTTCAAGAACAAATTCTTTTACATCATATTGCAAAAGTTCCGATCCGCTTTCTGCAAAAACCTCATCAGAATCAGACTGCGCAGATGCAAATGCGCTTAAAAGAAAAACGCTGAGAAAAACTGAAAAAAATTTCTTAATTAAATTCCTCATTTGCCGGCTAAAATTGTATCAATTCTTTTTATAAGATTTTTTATCGCATAGTTATCGGGATAAATTTTCTGGCATTTACAATACCATTCACGTGCTTCTGCATATTTATTCTGGCGATAATATGTATATCCTATTGCACTTGAAAAATTGAATACATCAAATCTTTCTTTTATAAGTGTTTCGTCTGAATAATATTCAAGCATCTTTTTTCTTCCGCGTACCGCATTACCAAAAATTCCAGGAGCAAAAACATCCTGTGCGCTTACAGAATACCAGGCTGTCGCATTTTTTGGATCTGCCTTGGCAGCCTTTTTTGCAAACTGACCGATTTTAAGACCGTTACTTAAAACGTATCCAATGTTATGAACAGTACAGTTTGCAGAAAGCGCCTGTGCATAAATTGACATTGCATCAGGAGAATTTTCAGGACGAATCTTCATCGCTTTAAGACAGTGAACAATTGCAGCATCAAAATACACAGCGGCTTCTGCCTTTATCTTTCTATTATATTCGACAGGATCTACATATTCTTTACTTGTGTCATCAAGCGCATGTTCAAGTTCTGTAAGATCATACATTTCGATAATGTACATTCCAAAATAATAATCGCAGCGCGACAGATGAGTTTCTTTCTGATATTCATCATAAGAATCAGGACAAGAGGCAACAGAATCGTTATATAATTGTACTGCAAAATCACGAGAAGAAATTTTGTGATCAAAATAACAGTCAATAAATTTCATAAGGGATTTTGTATACGGAACGTCACGGTTTTCTACCTGAGCATATAAATTAAAAGATAAAGAAATCAAAAGAATTCCTGTAAGTTTTTTTAATAAATTCATAAAAAAAATCTCCATTTAAAAATTAATAAAAGCGCAGTTCTGCGCTAATCAGCAATATTTGTCTACGCATTAATATAGCAATTTTTTACAAAATTATCAATTTATATGATATAATGAACGCATGAAGAAATTTGTTACAGTTTTTTTACGTTTAATTTTTTTTATCGTTCTGATTGGCGCAATCGTTTTTGGCGGATATTTTGGCTGGAAAAAATTTACGCAGGTAAAAACAGAAAAGCTTCATACCGCTGTTTCTAGAACTTTAACTGCCTGCGCTGAATTAACCCTTTATAAAATGAGCTACACTGATGTTGTTGCAATAAAAAAATCTGCAGCACTGGGACTTGCAAAAAGCTACAGCATTATAAAATATTCAGGGTTGCTTAGAGCGGGAATAAAAAATTTTGACGATATAAAATTTACAATTTCTGACGACAGAAAAACTATAACGGTTTCCATTCCTCCCTCAGAATTACTTGGAAACGACATTGTAACAATGCGCGTTTTTGATGAAAAAAATAATATCTTTGTCCCGATTAATACTCAGGAAATTTTTGACGAAATAGAAGAAGCAAAAGATGAAAGCGCAAAAGAAATTTTAGCCGAAGGACTTTTAGATGATGCCGACAACCGCGCAGAGCTTTACATAAAACAGGTTTTAACTTCGTTCGGATTTGAAAGTATCGAAATCGAAAAGTAGAACAGAGCGCGGCGAGACATTTTCTTCCGCGATAAATGATGCGGAAGTTTTGGAGGAAATTATGGCAGAGACTTTAGAAGAACAGATTGAAAAACTGCAGAAGATTATAGACTCTTCAAACAACATTGTATTTTTTGGCGGCGCCGGTGTTTCTACAGAATCAGGAATTCCTGACTTTAGAAGTGTTGACGGTTTATATAATCAGGAATGGAAATATCCGCCAGAAGAAATCATCAGCCATTCATTTTTTTACAGCGACACAAAAGAGTTTTACCGTTTTTATCGCGCAAAGCTTTTGCCTTCAGGCTTTGAACCAAATGCAGCACATTACAAGCTTGCCGAACTTGAAAAAGCCGGAAAACTCCGTGCAATTGTAACTCAGAATATTGACGGCCTTCATCAAAAAGCCGGAAGCAAAGAAGTGTATGAAATTCACGGAAGCACTTTGCGAAACTACTGCCTTGACTGCGGCGCTTTTTACGATGACAAGTTTATTGCCCAAAGCGAAAACGCGCCAGATAAAATTCCACACTGCACAAAATGCGGCGGACTTGTAAAACCGGATGTCGTTTTATACGAAGAAGGCCTTAACGACGAGCTCATAGAAAAATCGCTTAAGGCAATTTCAGAAGCAGACACATTGATAATCGGCGGAACATCGCTTGTAGTCTACCCTGCCGCATCTTTTGTGCGCTACTTTAGAGGCGACAATCTTGTCCTTTTAAATAAATCAGAAACCGCAATGGACAGCAATGCCGACCTTGTGATTCATGAACCAATTGGACAAGTCTTAAGCAGGATCAAGGTTTAGCGACCGCGCGATTTGTTGTCGCGCGATTTGTTGTCGCGCGATTTGTTGTCGCGCGATTTGCGGCGCGCGGAATGGATTCAGCGACCTCTTTTTACAGCGCCAAAAACCTTTTGAATCATATTTGACGCATAGCTAAAAGGATTTTCGCGGATTTTTGCTTCTTCCTCTTCGATTTTATAAAAAAGACCATCGAGCGCTTTTTTTGTCGCATACGATGCCAGATCAACTTCAACCTGTGGAAACGGTTCTGCCTGCCCTGCAAGGCGCGCAACGCTGTTTGGAATTTTTGCATACTCGTTGTAGGTTGTAACAAGCTTTTTCCAGGCAGCATTTGCAGAAATATCCAAAACAAGAGGCTTATTGAGAGCCGCATTTACCTTTGGCTTATAAAGCAAAACAAGGCTGTCATAGCATTTTTCTTTAAGATACATAGTTGCGGCATTTTTACTTCCGGTAACAATTTTTATTCCGTCGACAACCGTCATTGACTTGATTGCCTTTGCAAAAATATCAATTGTATCCTTTGCACTTTCTTCGGCAGAACGGTTAAGTCTAAGCACAACTTCTTCTGCAAGCTTACTTCCACCAGGGATAGAATTAAGTGCATTTAAAATCGGCTGTGCTTCTGGCGGAAGTAAAATTTTAATGAGTGAATTTTTATAGTAAGCATTTTCTTTTGAAAGTTCCTTTGCCGCAAACTTAATGCCTTCTTCAAGAGCATCCTTCATTGCGGCAATTGCTTCTTCGTTTGTATAAGCCTGAACAGTTTTACCGTCCGGCACAAAAAGCAGATCGTCTGCAATTTCCTGTAAAGACGAAAGGCATGACGTAAACAAAAACGACAAGGTTACGACAAAAGATAATAAAATAGAATAAATTGATCGGTTTTTCATAAATTCATTCTAACCTCTAAATTTTTATTTGACAATTAAAAAAACTGTTGTATACTAATACTGTGATAGTAATACTATCACTTCTGACGAGTGACTATCATAAAATCGAACAAAAGGGGAAAACCATGAACCAGACTAATCCTATAATCAAAGTCTACAAGGATTTAGTATCTGACAATGTTATCCGCTATAACTATTATGCAGCCGAGGATTTTAAAAACTGTTCACAGACAAATACAGTAGTTGAATGTTTTGATATTACAGAACGCGTCCACGAATGTCTGTCTGCAAGAGAAATCGAGCAGTCAATTCCTGACAATAAAATTATGCTCTCAACATTTAATCCGGGAGGCTGGCAGTCATGGTCTCCAGGCTACCCTCTTTTTTTTAAGGAACGTCAGCCTTCTCTAAAAAATAGAATTGTTCCACAATGGAACTGCTACCTTACTGTACCGGGAACTGCCAAAAAAGACTTTAAAAAAGAAAAACTACTTTCGCAATTTATTTTCTATTCAAAATGCGATGGATATTTTTTTATGATTGCTTCCACAGGAAATGTCACTGATCGAAATCCAATTAAAATAAAAGCAAAAACTGGACTTAAACTTACAAAGAACGATGTTCTTCCTCCTGTTCAATACGTAGTCGATAGAGAAAATACAAAATTTAAAATCACGATCGCAGATGTAAACAAAGTCTGGCACAAAAACGAAGTTATGTGTCAGATATGTTTTATTACAGCTGAATCTTTCATGCAGACAAAATCTACGATAGAAAAACTTTATGGTTCAAGCGATATTAAAAACAAAAATTATTCACACCGCTTTGACTCTACCCTGCACCTTGGAAAAACTCCTCAGGGCTGGGAATCGTGGTACAACCATTATGCTGACATAAACGAAGCATTAATTCTTGACGATCTTGAATCGCTTGGCTCAACGGAAAACATAATTTCACTCAACAGAAAAACTGAAAATTCTGTGCGTGAAAAAAAAGATTCAAGACCGGCATGCGACAAAAAAAATGGAGCATCTAAAGCGGACAAGAAAAATACCGATGCAGAAAATTCTCCGTGCGTATTCCAGATTGATGACGGCTGGGAAAAAGCTCTTGGTGACTGGGAATGGAATTTATCACGCTTTCCTTCTGGCGGAAAAAAGATGGCTTCTACTATCAAAAGCAAGGGATACATTCCGGGCTTGTGGCTTGC
>JAILNY010000193.1 GCA_024691105.1 Treponema sp.
GTTTTTACAACTTTCCATTTTGTTCCATCTGCAAAAACTGCCATCATATTAACAGCAGCAATCAATGACATAATTACAAATCTCTTCATATTTTAACTCCGGATTATTTTTAACTCTCAATTGTATAATATCCGACTTTAAAGTATTATTCTACCTATGAAAAACATTAAAACACTTCTCATCACATTGATGGCAATTTTATTTACAGCAGGATGTAAAAAACAAATCCAGGCACAAGTGCAGACTCAAGTCTCCGAAGAACAAACACAAATTACAGAAGATCAGGATTGTTTTGAAGACAACCAGGAATCTTCGGCAGACGAAGAGTATTATGCAGAAACCGAAGAAGAAACTGATAAAGATTATGATCAAGATTATACTGAAGAATCAGACGAAGAATATTTTACAGATATATCTTACCACGAAGGCGAAGATCCCGGTGATGACTTTTTTCTAAACTATATATCGTTTGATACAAATCAACAGGCAAAAAACTACAACGAAACACAGGCTGACCTTGATACCTTAAAGCATTTTTACCGCAGCACGGGAGATATGCAGCTTTACGGCACAAACATCTGGAGTGAACACAATTACAGCAAAGACCGCGTAAAAGAAGAACTCTGCGTATACGCACAACCAGATGAAAAATCCGAAGTAAAATACCGAACATCAATGCCTGATTATTTTAAAATCGTCGGAATAGGAAAAAAAGATACTCTTTACGGCATTACGTCTCACTGGGTAAATGTAGTAATTCCACGTTTTCTCTGGAAATCCGACAAACCAGAATACGGATGGGTATTCGGGGATGCTTTGAGTTTTACAGATGAACTTTATCCGACAAATTATTCCTATAGAATCAGCGAAGAAAACAAAGAACCCTGGGCTTTTGAATACGAACCTCTTAATCTTTCGCAAGAGGATTTTGATTCATTTTTCAGCTCAAAGAAACTGTATGACGTTAATGAAAACGGAGAATCAAACTACACACGATATCTCCGTTATTTAAGCGAAAGCGGCAAATCTTATATTCCGGATTTTTTACATATAAAATATCCTGAGATACAGTTTGAATTTATCAAATCCGGTGTTTACCCGGGAAGTATTCACGAAAAAGAAATAAAACCCGAATTTAAAATCGATTATCTTTACAGCCACATGCTTCAGGCACAAAACTCTCTTTATCCGATTTATATCAGCGGTGCAGACAATCTGCTTTTACACAATGATGCAGAAATTCTTACACACGTTTCTCTTGACTACTGCAAAGTAAAAATCCTTAAAGATAACTTTGAGTTCAGGGCGCGGTATATATTTGACTCGACTATTGAACATACAGAAAAAGTAATAAATAACGCTGTCATTTATGATCTTAATGACTCTTCGTACCTCGTTATGATTTACACCGTATTTATAAATGCCGGCGGTGCAAAGCAGGATCAAATTAATGTATATAAAATTCAATCTGAATCTGACGGACAGTCAAAAAAAGCAAAACGAATTTTTGCATGGAAGTCAAAATCACTTGACTGTTTAAGCGAGACAAGAGCAAACATTGTTTTTGCAAGAAATCCTTTTATAAGAATTAACAAGCTAAATGCCTTCAGCGAAGACGAAACAGTCGAGCAGGATTTATAGGATACAGGATTATAAACAGGAAGACAAAACTTTAATTTCTTCTGCGGTCAGTTTACGGTACTGGCCGCACTCAAGACTTTGATCAAGTTCAAGTCCGCCCATCGAAACGCGCTTTAAATATACGACAACGTTTCCAAGAGCCGCAAACATTCTCTTTACCTGGTGGAATTTTCCTTCGACAATTGTCAGATAAACTTCATCATCATTTTGTGTAAACTCAATCTCAGAAGGAAGACATGTAAACTCAGTTTCGTTTCCTTCTGCAGGAATATAAAAACCTTCACAAAGTTTTTTTTCGTAGTCTTTTTTTAGGTTTTCATCCAGAGCTTTTTCAAGACGGACAAAATAGGTTTTAGGACAGTTGGACTTTGGAGAAATAAGGCGGTGAGTAAGCTTTCCGTCAGTTGTAAAAATTAAAAGGCCTTCTGTATCAATATCAAGGCGGCCGATTAAGTGAAGGTTTTCAAGCGCAAAACCCGTCTGATATTTTTCTTCAAGCAGAGAAAAAACCGTCGCATGAAGTCCATCTTTATTTGCACAGACAACATCCTTAGGCTTATTCATCATAAGATAAATATTTTTTTCAATCGATAAAAGTTCACCGTCAATACTGATTTGATCTTTATCAACATCACAATGAAAACCAGGATCTGTTACGCGCACACCGTTTACAAGAACCTCTGATGTATGCAGCAAACGCTTTACATCACGGCGCGTACCAAATCCCTCGTGGCTTAAAACTTTATCAAGACGGTTCTGTGCCATTATTTTCTCTGATCCATCGGAATATATTTTCTTTCAGAAGAAACGTTTTTGTAAGCAGGACGATAAATTCTTCCGCCGGCACTAACCTCTTCGATACGGTGTGCGCACCAGCCTGCAATACGAGAAATTGCAAACAACGGAGTAAAGAGCTCACGCGGAATTTCCATCATCGTATAAACAAAACCTGAGAAGAAGTCAACGTTTGCACAAATCTGTTTTCCAGTTCCGTGAATAGAATATAAAACTTCAGGCGCGATATGTTCAATTCTCTTATACAGGTTGAATTCATCCAAAAGACCTTTTTCTTTTGCAAGTTTTTCTGCAAGCTCGTTAAGCAAAATTGCACGTGGATCAGAAACAGTGTAAATCGCATGTCCCATTCCATAGATAAGTCCAGTCTTGTCAAATGCCTTTTTGGTTGCAATCTTTGTAAGATATTCGCGCAGAGCTTTTTCATCAGACCAGTTCTTAACGTGGGATTTGATGTCATCCATCATTTCCATAACGCGGATGTTTGCACCACCATGACGTCTTCCTTTAAGGGAACCTACGGCAGCGGCAATCGCAGAATAAGTATCTGTATCAGCAGAAGAAACAACGTGTACTGTAAAAGAAGAGTTGTTACCACCACCATGTTCAGCATGCAGAATCAAAGCAAGGTCGATAATCTGTGCTTCAAGCTTTGAATATTTTCCGTCTGCACGAATCAGGCGCAAAAAATTTTCTGCAGTAGAAAGCTCCGGAAGCGGATTATGAATATACATACTCTTTCCGTCATAGTAACGGCGCTTAGCCTGGTATGCGTATGCTGCAAGAGTTGAAAAACGCGAGATAAGTTCAAGACACTGTCTCATGATATTAGAAACATCTCGGTTTTCCGGATCCGGGTCATAAGAATAACTTGCAAGAACACCGCGGGCAATTTTATTCATAATATCATTTGAAGGCGCTTTCATGATCATGTCTTCGGTAAAGTTTGGTGGAAGAACATGGAGAGAGCCAAGATATTTTTTAAAATCTTCAAGCTGTTTTTTTGTAGGAAGTTTTCCAAAAATCAAAAGATATACAGTCTGCTCGTAGCAAAAGTCATTATGCTTTTCTGCATCATGAACAAGTTCAGCGACATCATAACCACGATATAAAAGTTTTCCAGGAATAGGAACTTTTTTTCCGTCTTCAATTTCGTAACCTACTACATCACCAATCTTTGTAAGACCTACAAGAACACCAGTTCCATTTGCATAACGAAGTCCACGCTTTACATCATATTTTTCATAAAGCGAAGGATTAATCGAGTCGTTCTTTTCTGCAACAACGGAAAGATGCTTCAAAAAAGCAGTATCAGTATCTTTTTTCAATATTCTGCCCTCTAAATGCATAAATATGCATCATTTCTAAAATAATTTCTATAATTATACAAAAAATCAGGGGTTTGTGCAATACACGGATAATTGATATAATATCCGAATGAACGATTTAGAGAAGGCAAAACAGATATTTTTAAGCGAAAAATGCACATTAGTACTTGCAAAAGGTGATACAGTTATAACTGAATCAGACAATTCCCTTAAAGCGCTTATTCAAAAGGCAGATAATGGCGAAGACTTTACAGATTTTACAGCCTGCATAAATTATTGTGGTCGTGCCGCAGCATTTTTATTTGTCCTCCTGGGTGTAAAACACGTACATGCTTCAAAAATGGCAAAGCTTAGTCCTCAGATTCTTGACCGGGCAGAAATTACATTCTGTCAGGATGAATATTTAGAAGATTTTACTTCAAACGCACCAGAACTTGAATCACAGGCAGAAGAAGCCGTTTTACGTTCAGGCTCTGCAATAAAAGCGCTTGAAGATTTAAAAAATCTAAAATCCCTTCTCTCGTAAATCCGACACAAGCTGTACATAAAATTCTCGTACATCAAAACCGCGGATATTTTCTCTGTTAAGATCAATCATATCGCCGTGAGAAATTCCGCGGATTCCACTTGTCGTAAGCATCGTAAAACGGCTTCCCCATTCAAAAGATTTTTCGCCGACAAGTCCGTCGTTTGGACCATCAAATCTTTTTACAAGATGATAAGAATAATTAAGAGGAAATCTTCCACCCTTTGGAACGTTCAGCTTGGAACCCACGCTCTGATAAAAAACTTTCGGGCTGTCTTTAATTTCTTCGTTAAATGCCCTGCAGGTTGAACTTGTCAAATCCGTAACAGAGGCAATAAAATCAGGCTCCTT
>JAILNY010000004.1 GCA_024691105.1 Treponema sp.
GCGCATATGAAGAAGGAGTTTAAGAGATGATTTGTTTACGTTCACAATTACATTTAAATGAAAATACTTCTGCGTCTGAAATATGGAATGCAATTGTACAGTGGCGCATTAATTCTAGAAATACTCCTAAAGATATAAAAGAATGGTTTTTTAATAATCCATTTGAAAAGCTTCAAGACAAACCTGTTGATGTAAAATTTAATGCAACAATTATTTCTTACGTAAGAGGTAAATGATGAAAAAAAATATTATTTTGTCCATTGTCCTATTATTGGGGTGGCAAGCATTTGCACAAACAGGTTTAGAGTTTGCCAAACAGAAATTTGCAGAAGAAAAGTATGTTTATTCTTTTTTTATAGATGTGCTTTATGCAAAAGATAAAAATATGCTTCATACTTATACAGATGCTTATTCTGATAATTATTATTCAAACATGGATGGTGATAACCAATTGTGGAAGTGGGAACAATCATTTTCTATGGATGAGATTAAAATTATTTATTCTTCTAGTGATAAACAGAATTGGCTTATTATAGGGCATGGACAAATATTTATTATAAAAGAATGTTTTTCTAAAGATGGGAAATTATATTTTTATGGTACTGAAGATACTAGTTATAATAAACAAAAGGACGCTTATTCACCTATAGATTGGTCTCCAGTTCGAAGTTTTGATGATTTTACATTTATTTTTGTATTTGAAGGTGATTATTTAAATATATACTACAATGAAGAGGATCAAGACCATTTATTTGCAAAATATTGTAGAGTAAATGAAGGTACATATAAAACTATTTTCCAATTTATAAAGAATAATAACCAGGATTTTAAGAATATAACCTGGCCACGCCATGCAGACGGTTCGTGCGACTACGGAGAAAGATGATTAAAAAGATTTTTATTTTTGCTTTTACGACAATTCTAATGTTTCTCTTTAATCTTTCGCCTTTATATTCGTATGAAAAAGCAACATTTTCTAATTGGACTATAGAAAAATTAAAAGATGATTTTCCTGAGTATCTTTCAGAGCCAATTACAGAAATATATACTTTAGATACAGATTTATTTATAGTTATTTCAGAATCTCAGCATGCATATCTTACTGATAATAGAAGCTATTTAAAATATGTATATGCATATGGTTGTAGTATAAATAATGAGGGGCAGCCAACATCAACACAATTGCAGCCATTTAGATTAGGGAACTTTTACACATATATTTTAGACTGTAATTATGATGGGGAACTTGATATTTTAAATTATGCAATTGGTGGAATAGGATGTCAAATAGTAATAAATTCTTTTAATAACGAAGATAACTATTTGTTTGAATCAAAAACGTTTAAATCTTATAGAAAAGTTGATATTATTTTTTCTATCATAAATGGAAAACGAGGATTCTGTTTTAAACAACCTGATCAAAATAATGTTCCATACTGGTCTTTTTACTATTGGTCAAAAAACGAACAGCGTTACATTCTTGATGAGGCAGTTACCCAATCGCAGATTAAAAACGCCTATTGCCCAGAAGACTACTTTGCCTACAGCGGATTAAAATTTTCCAGGCTTGATTCCAAACTGACAGAATCAGATTTAAAAGACTTGGACAAAGCCCAGCTGCGCCTGATGCGAAATGCCGTCTACGCAAGACACGGCCGCCTATTCAAAAGTGTGGACCTGCAGTCGCTTTGGGAATGCTATACGTGGTACGAAAAAAATCCAAATTACACAGACGACCTGCTTACGGAAACGGATAGGTATAACATTGAGTTGATACAGACGTTTGAGGAAAGAAAGTGACCAGAAAAACAATAAACATACTTTTGCTTTTTGCAGTTTCAATTTTCTCGTTTGCGTTTCATTTTGTGGAAGTTCTTTTACGCGGCTGGGACTACCTTTATTTGGTTACATATTTTCTTGCGCAGCTTGTAAATGTTGGACTTGAAAAACTTATTACATGCTTTTCTTACATCAGTATTACTGACATGATTTTCCAGTTCAAAACCGGCTCCATCATTTTTGCATACATGCTTGTCGAAGGACTTTTTATTGAATTACATAGAAAAAATATGGATAGGCAGACAGCAGGCACAAAATGAAAAATCGTCTTATTAAGTTCTGCATTCTTATATCACTTCTATCTGTCGCTTTAATTAGTCCTGTGTTCTCCGAAAATGACGATGACATATGTATTTCGATAGGTTCATTCAGCTTCGATCTCGGGTGGTCCCTTGCATATCACCCGGAAGAGCTGGAAAACAACGAAACGGTTTTTCCGCTTTTAAAGTTTGTTGAAGAAAACTACGAAAAACTTTCTCAATCTGAACATACGTATCAGGCATGGATAGAAAAATCAAACGATAAAAACTTTCCTTATGAATTGTCGGTCACTGATGCTGCTGCTAAAAATTACGGGTTTAGAAAATTTAAACTTAAAACAGAACAGTCCAGTATTTATGCTCTGATAAAAATTATTTCTCAGGATGTCCTTGGACAGACGAAGATTGCATTAAACGATGAGCCTCTTACGCTTTATTTAGTCGCAAAAAAAATTGACAGAGATAGTAATACTCCGTGCTGGTATGGAGAATTGTACAGACATCCGATGGCTTATCGAAGTACAAAGGACTCTTATATTTATTCATTATATTTTTCGTATGATCAGGCATTAAAAAAAGTTCATTCAGAAGAAGATTATGTCGGGCTCAAAAAACTAGATTTTACAAAAGAGAGTATTAAAAATTTTAGAATTGATGTTAATACAAAAATTGAAGATATTCTTAGTAATCCTTCTGAAGGATATAAAAAGGTTTTAGATAAAGTCTCTGCATTTGTTGATGATGAATTTATCCAGGCGCCGGATAATCATAAGAAATATTTATTCGGTGATGGAATGCACAATCAGCTTCTTGAATTTTCAAAAGTAAATCTCAAAAATTCAAAAAATGAATATGATAAAAAGGAGTGGCAGGCTTTTTACGATATTATCAATGTCAAAAATTATGCCTTAAAAAATGTAATTCCTCTACAAAATGATAAATACTTTTTAAATTTCCAAGTTCGTGTTATTGAAGATGATGATAGTATGCTTCCTGTTTCAAGCGAATATTTTGGTGCGCTAAAATATAGCTGGTATATTTGCATGACTTATGATTTTTCAACAAAGAAGATTTTAAAATTTACTGTCAAAACAAATACATATTCGCCGCTTAACTTTCATAAATGCCCATTTAACGATGTAGATTTAATTTACAGCTTTAGCAATGACTCTTCGCTTGGAAGCTGGACTTCCAGTATGTCACTTTGTATAATAAATCCGTATAATTTTAAAACTCTTTTATACGAAGAGATTTTGTTTCATTATATAAATATTGAATGTTACAAGGATTTTGAATTTACAAATGATTCAATATGCTTTAAAGGCTTTGAATATGATGATGAAAAAGATGAGTATAAAAAAGTATATAAAAAAAAATATACGGTAAAAAAGGCGAAGTAAGAAATAAAAATGAATATGCTGAAAGCAAATGATCAATACAATTCAATATTTCTCTTAGGACCTACCGCTGTCGGAAAGACAAGTCTTGGTGTGCGCCTTGCGTATGAGCTGGGCCTTGAAATTATTTCTGCAGATTCACGTCAGGTGTACAAAGGTCTTGATTTAGGAAGCGGCAAGGATCTGGCTGAATATAATTATAACGGATGCAATATTCCGTACTACATAATCGATGTTACGGATTTAAGTCACGAGTATAATCTCTTTGACTATACAAAAGATTTTTACAAAACATTTACAGCACTCGAGGAACGTGGCCAAATTCCGTTTACAGTAGGCGGAACCGGAATGTATCTTGATGCGGTAATCCGAGGCTATGAGCTTGTCGAAGTTCCTGTAAATCCTGTACTGCGCGAGGAGATGAAGGCTGCCACCCTCGAAGAACTTGGCAATCGGCTTCTCAAGTTAAAACCTGACCTCCATAACCGTACTGATTTACAGATCCGCGAGCGCGTAGAAAAAGCACTTGAGATTGCAGTCTACATGCAGAGCGATGAGTACAAGGCAAACAAAGAAGAACTTAACCGCCGTCCGAATGTAAAACCTCTGGTTCTCGGAACAACGATTGACAGAACGCTTCTCCGTGAAAACATCAAAATCCGTCTTCGCGAGCGCTTTGACGCCGGCATGATTGACGAAGTAAAAAATCTTCACGACAAGGAAGGCTTTAGCTGGGAACGACTTGAACGCCTCGGACTAGAATACCGTTTTATATCAGAATTCCTCGAAGGTAAAATTGCAACGCGCCAGGAACTAGAAGACAAACTTTACACGGCAATCTGTCAGTTTGCAAAACGACAGGAAACCTGGTTTCGTGGAATGGAAAAGAAGGGCGTTAAAATCAACTGGATTACAAACGAGGCAGATAAAGATAAAAAGTTTGATGACGCACTGGCCATTATTAAAAATGCATTTTCACTTTAGCGACGCTTAAAAAAAATAAAGACCGCATTCGACAATTAAATCAAGATTTAATGCCGGTCGCGGTCTCTAAGAATTGCAGCAAAAACTCCGCAAAAATTATGCGCTTACTGCAACAGATTCTTCAATCTTTGTGATATAACCTGTTCTTACACAGCTGTCAAAAAGACTATGGCTGATAAAGTCAGTTTTGATTTCATCGTAACCGTCTCTGTCACGAACAATTCTTACTACATAACCGTCATCCATTTCTTTAACGATTGTCATATAGTCTGTAGATTTTCCAATACTTTTCAATGTATAAGTTCCCATAAAAAACCCCTTTACATAAATTAAAATTCTACTTAAAGTACGATTTATCCTGTACTTTTATTTTCGGATTTTGAAAATTTTTGTTTAGTCTTTTTTATGAATTTTAGAGATTTTTTAGATATTAATAAAATATGCGACGCACACATTCACCTGCCTGATTTATATTCGTGCGGGATTGAATTTATAAAACATGAAAATTATTTTTGCATTTCATGCAGTCACTCAAAAGAAGAGTTTTTGTTACAAGATGAATTTTATAATGGCGCATTTTCAAATCATGTGCTGTCTTCGTTTGGAGTTCATCCGCAAAATCCGATGCAGGAAAATCTTTTGTATTTAGATGAACTTCTCAGGGATAAAAAAATTGACTGTATAGGCGAGTGTGGTTTTGATTATTATACCGATGAATTTAAATCAAAGGCAGCTTTTCAGGAATCTGTTTTTGCTGCACAGCTTGAACTTGCCGCAAAATATAACCGGCCGGTAATCATTCATTCCCGAAAATCCATCGACAGAATCTTTTACCATTCAAAGGCGCTGTCAAAGCCTCCTGTTGTACTGTTCCATTCTTTTTCCGGCACTTATAAGGACGCACTCTCGCTATTAAATCGCGGGATAAATGCAGTCTTTAGTTTTAGCCAGCAGATTATAAAAGGTTCGACTAAGGCAATCGAATGTGTTAAACTTTTACCGATAGAAAGGATTTTACTTGAAACAGATGCGCCTTATCAGACATTAAAAGGCGAGAGTGCGACAAACCCGGAATTGATTTATCAGGTATACAAAACGGCATTCGCATTCCGCTCTGGACTTGATTTTACCGCTTTTTGCGAATGCCTTTATTCTAATTATCTTCAGTTTGCGCAAGGTAGGCTTTGACAGCGCCGAGAGTCTTTTGATAGAGTTCAACAAAGTCATTTAAAAGAGGCGCAATATTGCCCTGTGCTTTACCGCGGAGAATGTCTTCTATTTCCTGGCCCTTTGCGGCAACACACTCGGCTGCAATCTGACGTGATGCACCTTTTATTCTGTGAATATAACTTGCACCGTCTGTATTTGATTTCATAACGGCATCTTCAAATTCTTTAACATCAAAAAGATTGTCCGTAATATAATAACCTAAAAGTTCGTTGTATAAATCTTTGTCGCCATCTACAAGCTCAAGACCATATTTTGTGTTCAAAATTTCTGTCATGCCTATAAATATAGAATTTTTTGAAAATTTATGCTATATTTATTAGTATGAAAAAAATTAATGCATTTATTTTGATTGACATTGTGTCAGCGATTTTATTTTCAGTATTGAATATCTGTTTTGCCGCAGATGTTTCTTGTCTTGCCTTTGTTTTAAGTTTTGTTTTTACAGGCATTCTTTTTTATTTTTTAGGAATTAAATTTTATAAACAAAAGGATGAGTCAAAGATTTTTATTGCAAGAAAGCTTTTGCAATATGAACCTTATGTTTTCTTGATTGCGTTTATTGTACGTCGTGCCGGAGTAAAAGGAACCGGCTTTGGCTTTGACGTGGTTTCTGTTTTATTATGGCTTACTGTTTTTGTTACAAGTATCTGTCTTTCAAGATGGTTTGATCCAAAAAAATATAATTCACTTACAGAACATAAAATTACAGAGCCTAAAAACGAAAGCCTTGCAAAGATGCTTGCAAAAGGAAAAACTCGCGAAGGTAAAAAAGTTTGTTCGCTTGATTACGTTAAATGGTTTTTCTTTGAAGTGTTTGACTGGGCCGATGCTCTTGTTCAGGCCGTTTTTATGGTTCTTTTGTTTCAGATTTTCTTTTTCCAGTTTTATAAAATTCCAACAGAATCAATGGTGCCGGAATTTATGGTAAACGACAGAGTTGCTGTAAGTAAGATTACAAGCGGACCAAAGTTTCCATTGAGTGAAGTTGGATTTCCATGCGTTAAAAAATATCAGCGCGGTGACATCATTGTATTTAGAAATCCGCATTATACTATTAATCGTGAGTCAGAAGTTAAGACTGTGGTTTCTCAGATCATCTACATGCTTACATTTACACTTGTAAATACAAATGTTGATGAACATGGAAGAGTAAAGGCTGACCCTCTTGTAAAGCGTATTACAGGTGTTCCTGGGGAACAGCTTATGCTGCAGGATGGAATTTTATATTCACGTACAAAAGAAAATCCTGTATTTACACCTGTTCAGGAAGATGCAAAATGGGCTGCTTACAATCTTAATACAGAAAGCGAAGCTGTAAAAAAATATATAAAGGATTTTAAGGTTTCTGATCAGGAATATGCCGGACTTACTTTTGTTGAAAATGCACGTAATAATCTTGATATAAAAAATTCTGCAGAAGAATGTAGAAAAATTTCTAAAGACTTTTCAAGATACGCAGCTGGTAAGTCAACAAATCCTTCTGATGATGAACTTATTTCTCTTTTTACAGAAGTTGATTTGTATGAATCTGCTCTTTACGAATATTATGATTCTCTTGCTCTTAAAGTTTATGCAATTGATAATGGTAAAGAATGGTTTAATGCATTTATGACAGACTGGATTGATAATTATGAAGGTCTTTTAAAAGATAATCTTGTAGGTGGAAATCTTTACAGCGATGCAAACTTCAGACTGAATATTATGTACAAGCTTACTGTAGGAAAGTTGTGTTTGAGAATTGCTGAAAATATGAAAAACGGAGTTCCAGCAGCTCAATGGAGTGCAGACAGTCAGATTGTTCAGCTCCATAATGAACTTGGACTTTTACATAATTACATGAGATTTTTTGATGGACGCAATATGCCTGTATTCCCAGAAAATGATGAAAACGGAAATCCTTCGTATATTCCTGATGACTGCTATTTTATGATGGGTGATAACAGATTTAATTCTTTTGATATGCGTCATACAGAGAATGGACGGGTTGAAAAGCTTACACCGTATGATAATTTTTCTGTGACATATTATACATATGTAAAACCGATGTATGTTCCAAAAAAACTGATTCTTGGATCTGCCGCAGCACGATTCTGGCCGCTTGGACGTCCAACCCGTTCTGCAAAGTAAATCTTGTTTCTTACATATTGATCAAAAACCGCGCGGGCTTTACAGTCGGCGATTCTGCAAGTCGCTACATCCGAGGCCCCGTGGCGCAATGCAAAAAAAACCGGCATCTTTAGATGTCGGTTTTTTTTATCTAAAATTGTTTTTCGTATTTTATCGTCCGTGGCAGTGCTTGTATTTTTTACCAGAACCGCATGGACAAGGATCGTTTCTTCCAACTTTAGGCATCATTCTGCGGACTGTTGCGTTTTCACTCTGAGTGTGCTTTTGCATTGCGCCACCTGCTGCCTGGCGTCTTGCCTGATCTCCGTTAATTCCCGAACGAACTCCTGCAAAACCGCCCTGACTTTCGTCATGTTTAGCATTCATGTTCTGCATGTTAGCCTGAGCTCTTGCTCTCTGAGCCTGTGCTTCTGGGCTAAGTTGTACTCGAACCTTGAACAGTCGTGAAATGATTGTCGTTCTGATTGAATCAAGCATATCGTAGAATACGTTAAAGCCTTCAATCTTATATTCTGTAAGAGGATTCTTCTGGCTGTATGTTCTCAATGAAACTGCTTCGCGCAATGCTTCAAGGCGCTCAAGCTGGTCGAGCCATTTTTTGTCAATTGCCTGAATGTACTGATAGCGGATGAACATATTAAGATTTTCTTTGCCCGCAAGAGTTTCTTTTTCAGTAATATCGTTCTGGAGCATTGCAAAAATCTTTTCTTCGTTAAGATCCTGTGGTGCAAACTGGATTCCAAAAATGTCGCGGAGCTTTGTAAGAACATCTGTCTCTGCATTTGGATTTCTTCTGTCTGCATGGTATTCATCAAGAATATCTTCTACAAGTTCTTTTGCGTTGTTAAGAACGCGTTCTGCAAGATTATTGTCTTCAAGAATTGAATCGCGCTGTTCGTAAATTACCGAGCGCTGTTCGTTAAGAACATCATCATAGTCAAGAAGGTGTTTACGAATTTCAAAGTTGCGCTGTTCAACCTTGTGCTGAGCTTTTTCAATTGATTTATTGAGCATAGGGTGATCAATAGGTTCACCTGGCTGCATACCGATGCGGCTCATCAAAGCCTTCATGCGTTCGCCGCCGAAAAGTCTCATAAGGTCATCGTCCATAGAGATAAAGAACTTAGAACGACCCGGGTCACCCTGACGACCAGAACGACCGCGAAGCTGGTTATCGATACGGCGCGACTCGTGGCGCTCTGAACCGATTACATAAAGACCTCCGCAGTTTTTAACTTCTTCGTAGTCTTTTTTCCAGTTTTCTTTTTCAACAGCAAGAGCCTGTGCGTACTGTTCTTCTGTCGCTTCGGTTCCAACCTTTTTGCGAGCGCGCATTTCAGGGTTACCGCCAAGCTTGATATCGGTACCACGACCAGCCATGTTTGTTGCGATCGTTACAGCGCCTTTTGCACCGGCTTCTGCAATGATCATAGCTTCGCGGGCGTGGTTTTTAGCATTCAATACTTCGTGGCGGATACCTTTGCGGGTAAGAAGGGCAGACAAGTGCTCTGATTTTTCAACCGAAACTGTACCGACAAGAACAGGCTGTCCTTTGTCGTGAGCTTCTTTAATTTCTTTTGCAATTGCTTCCCATTTATCTTCTTCGTTAAGATAAACTTCGTCGTTTTCGTCGATACGCTGAACAGGTCTGTTTGTAGGAATTGCAACAACATCAAGTTTATAGATTTTGTTAAATTCAACTGCTTCTGTAGCGGCTGTACCAGTCATTCCCGAAAGCTTTGTATACATACGGAAAAAGTTCTGGAATGTAATTGTAGCCATTGTTCGGTTGCGCTGTGCAATGCGAAGGTGCTCTTTTGCTTCGATAGCCTGATGAAGTCCATCACCATAACGGCGGCCTTCAAGAACACGACCTGTAAACTCATCTACAATCTGAACCTGACCGTCGCGCACGATATAGTCAACGTCTATCTTATAAAGAACGTGAGCACGGAGAGCCTGTGTAAAGTAGTGAACAAATTCAAAGTTTTCTTCATCAAATACAGTAGTTCCGGCAGGAATCAAATTGTGCTGATGGAGAATCTGGTCAATGTGGTCCATACCTTTTGCAGTAAACGAAACGCGCTTTGACTTTTCATCGATAGTGTAGTCACCCTTAAGGTTTTTGCGCTGTTCAGGTTCAAGCTGAACTTCGTCTGGATAAAGACCTGTTTCAGGATCCTTTTCCATTTCTGTAAGCTGACCTACGTATTTATCTACTTCGTGATATTTGTAAGTGTCGTCTTCGCCCTGACCAGAGATAATCAATGGAGTACGCGCTTCATCGATTAAGATAGAGTCAATTTCGTCGACGATACAAAAGTTAAAGCCGCGCTGAACTTTTTCTTTTGGATCAATCTGCATATTGTCGCGAAGGTAGTCAAACCCAAACTCGTTGTTTGTACCGTAAGTGATGTCGCAGGCATAAGCTTCGCGGCGGGCATTGTTGTCCATGTTAGAAAGAATAGAACCAACGGTCTGTCCCATGTAACCGTATACCGGGCGCATCCAGTCAGCATCGCGTTCTGCAAGGTAATCGTTAACGGTTACGATGTGAACGCCCTTTCCTGTAAGCGAGTTGAGGTAGGCAGCGGCAACACACATAAGTGTTTTACCTTCACCGGTTTTCATTTCAGTGATGCGCCCTGAGTTTAATACCAGAGAACCCATAAGCTGAACGTCGTATGCACGTTCACCTAAAACACGCTTTGCAGCTTCTCTTGCCAATGCAAATGCATCGACTAAGATATCGTCAAGGGTTTTACCTTGCGCAAGCTGATCCTTAAATATTTGTGTCTGTTTTGGAAAGTCTTCAGCAGAAAGGGAGGCAGCCCATGCTTCTCTTTCATTGATGGCGGCAACTACCGGCCTTAACAATTTTACATCGCGTTCATTTTGTGAACCGAAAATAGCAGTCAAAATTTTATCTAATAACATAATATTATAAATATACTGTAGAATAGAATAATTGACAATAATTTCTTATATCTTTATTCTATTTATATATGAAAAAAACTAGTTTAATCAGCTTTTTGGTGGTATTTACAACTCTTTCTATTTTTGTTTCATGCAAAAGAAACGGAGCAGTTTCTTCGGTAAAGCGTGATGATTTGTTTTCTCTAAAATATGGAAATTTTGAAAACCAGCTGAATCTTTTTGATCTGTCAGATATGGGGAATGAAATTCACTGTCAGCTTGCAATGAAAAACGGCTTTTTCTATATTTCAAACGGCGAGTCAAAAAAGATAATAGAAATGAACTCTTACGGCGACCTGCTTTCTCTTTATTTTAACAGAGAAGAAAATCCTTCGCCTTTATTCAATTCATCAGATAATTCCGTAATCGGAATGCAGGCTAAAAATCCGGAAGTCAGCACAAAACGCATAATCGACTATCCGTTTAACAGTCCGTCTCACATCTGTGTAAATTCAAAACAGACAATTTATGCCGTTGAACTTTTACCATCTGAGCGCCAGGAACTTGAAAATAACCGCACATTGCGAGAGGTAGTTCTTCGTTTTAACGGCGATTCATTTATAGACTACATCGGACAGCAGGGGCCTGGTGGAACTCCGTTTCCGTTTATAAAGAAAATTTACACAACGGCAAACAATGAGCTTGTTGTTATCTGTATTGTCCCGGAAGGCCTTGAAGTATTCTGGTTTTCGGAAAGCGGATATCTTTTGCATAATATCTTAATTAATTCTGACGAAGCGCCGGATCCTCTAAGCGAAAAATCTGATGCGACAATTTATCATAAAGTTGAGAATGTAATTCCAGGAAGCAAGGATTACGGACTTTTTGTTAAAATCGATTATTACAACACAACTATTGACGAGACAAGTAAAGTTCAAAATGGAATTGAATATAATTCGACATATATCTATCCTCTTGATGCAATCTCCGGAAAATATGGCAAACCTATTGTAATTCCTCCGTTTGAAGAAGTTAAGACACAGGGCTTTAGCCGTCAGATGTATAAAAATCCTTATGACTTTCTTGGCGTGTCAGCAAACGGCTGGATGTTTTTTACAGCCACAAATGATGACGGATATATTGTACAGATTGTAGATCCTTCCGGCGGAAAGGTTATTAAGCGACAGCTTAAGTTTAATAACGATGCAGTTGTTTATCAGAGTTTTTGTCTGTCAACCGAAGGAATTGTCAGTGCTCTTTTAGCGACAAAAGAAAAAGCTGATGTTGTCTGGTGGCGTACTGATTCTTTGATAGATGCTCTTTTAAAGAAATAGTGAATATAAAAAGGCTTAAGGTTTTTTATGGCATTCTGGGAACGGTTAAAAGAAATAGATGATCCTTCTTCTTACGTTGTAAAATCTGCCGATGGAGATGACGGTTTTGAAACTATTCAGAATATGTCAAGCCAGATTCACGAAGAGCGTATAAAAAATGCACCTAAGATTGTTCAGGATTATTACAACGGAACAGGAATTAAATTTGAAAAAGGTTTGTTCCGAGTTCTTGTTGCAAAAAAATCAAACCGGTTTATTTTTCTTGTAATGATTATAATGATTGCTGTTGTTTTTATTACAGGCAATTTAACAGGACGCGATAATTTAAAAGTTGTAAACGGCTATGAATGTGAGCTTCAGTCTTTTTCTTATGATGATAAACTTTATGCAAGCGTAAAAATTCATCCTGTCTTAAAAACAAAACAGAAGCTGCAAAAAGAAATTGAAAAACAGGGATCAATGTCAAAGTCAGCACTTTTAGGCTACAGTGTGCAGATTGATTTTTACGGTCTGTCTGAATCAGGTGTGCAGATGCTTATAGGTTCTGTAAAGCAGACGGATCCTCAGGATTTGGATAAATACGTTCTGTTAGATCCGGTCATTTACAGAGTTTCGTCTGATGACTATAATGTAGAAAAGGTTATTGCATATATTTCTATAGGTAATAAAAGTGATGAACTTTCTGTAAAGGTTGTGCAGAAAATTCAGTAAACGGAGGCGTGTATGGTACAGTTTTATTTTTTGTTGATTCTGCTTTTAATTTTGACAGGTGTTATTTTGATAGCCTCTGACAGTTCTACCGAAATTGACTCTGATAATTTTAATATTGATTCAGACAATTCTGCAAAAGGCAAAATTCATAATGTAAAGGCCTCTCTTGAAAACGATTCAATTTTATCAAACGAAACGTTCTGTCTTGTAACAGGTGCGCTTTGTACTTTAATTGGTTTTATAAAATTATTTTTTGCATACAGTAAAACAGGAAAGGGAATCCCGGTTGTAGGAGATCTGCTTCCAAGTCTTTTAGCTATGGCTGGCGGTTTGACGGTTGTTCTTGAATATTATTCAAACTCGTTTGCCGATCACAGTCTGCCGGATTTTGTTGAAACAATATTTTTTGCAAATAAAAAATACATCGGTTTTGCCTGTATGGTTGCCGGTGTTTTGCATTTTATATTTCCTGGATTTGTTATTTTATAATTATGAAAAAATCTGTCGCGTGCATTGCGTTTGAAAATGGAAAAATCTTAATTGCTCACCGTAATCCGACAGGACAGATGGGGAATCGCTGGGAATTTCCTGGTGGAAAAGTTGAAGAAGGTGAAAGTCCTGAATTGACAATTGTCCGTGAGATGAGCGAGGAATTTGGAATAAAAGTTACGGTCTTACAAAAGATTACGGAAGGGACTTTTGTTCATAATGATAAGCAGGTTTTGCTTGAGGTTTATCTTATAAAAGTTCCTCATGATGGAACAAAAGAAAAATATGTTCTTACAGAACATTCTGAATACAAATGGGTTTCTTACGATAAAATCCCAAAAGAAAATTTTGTCGATTCAGATTTAAAAGTATATCCGCAAATCTGTAAATTTTTACAGGAAAAAAATTAGAGGAAAATAAATATGCAGCAGAAATTATTTTTATTTTTTACAATTTGTTCTTTGCTCTTTTTCTCTTGCAATAAAAATAAAGATGAAATTCAATTTTCTAATACCGACATTTTAAGTCTTGATCCGACAATTTCATGGGCCGTTGTCACAGAGCCTTACGCTGCATTCCGTAAAGAACCTTCATGGGGTGCAAACACAATGGACCATTGCCGCTTTGGAGACGTTCTTATGATTCAGGGCTGTAGGATCACGGAAAGCATGAACGACCCGGCATCAAAAGAAGTATGGTACAGTTTTGATCAGGGATGGCTTAGTGAATCAAGTATTACCGTTTACAAGAATAAATTTAAGGCGCAGAAGGCTTCTGAAAAATTACAAAAATAATTATTCAAAATCTTCTTTCTGGACTCCGGCGCCAGAAGTTACATCGTGTAAAAGTTTTTTTCCTATTGTTGATTCGTAGTATTCCGGTGAAATACCAACTGACAGAATTTTTTCTGTTCTTAAAACTGCGATGTCGGCCTCTGTAATTACATGGTTGGCTTTTAACTCTGTCATATAGTGAAGGCTTCTGTTTGTGCGCCCATAATTTGCTTTTTCTGATGGAGCAAGTTCTTTAATTCCATTGCCTAAAACAGCAGTGATTCTTTTTTCTCCAAACTGTTCTGTAAGCTGTGCGATAATACGCTCGCGTCCGATTTTTTTACCGTAGTGTTTGATTGATGCTTCTGCTTGTTTTACAGTATGGCACATAAAACCAAACTGTTCAGGTTCTAACGCCACAGGGTCATCAAGACCCGATGTCTTTTTACTTAAAGTGATATGTTTTTCTATACAGGTTCCGCCGCAGGCAATACTTAGGACAGGGACTAAAATCGGATCAAGACTGTGGTCACTTACGCCACAAGAAATGTCAAAAGTCTTTGAAAGAGTTGTGATAAGATTGAGGTTGTATTCTTCTTCCGGCGATGGATAGCATGTGATGCAGTGGAGAAGTGTAAGATTTTCTTTTCCGAGAATGTCGATGGCTTTTTTTATGTCTTCAAGAGTTGAGACTCCGCTTGAAATTATTACAGGAATTTTATTTTTCTGCTCGGCGCGGAATTTTGCAAGGGCCTTTAACATAGGGTAATGATTAAGCTCGGGAGATGCAATTTTTATGGCATCGGTTTTTGTGTGCAAAAGTTCATCAAGACTTTTTAAGCCAAAAGGTGAACAGATAAATTTTTTATTTTTTGAATGAACGTAATCTATCAGTTCTTCATAAAACGAAATCGGGCATTCAAGTTTTTTAAATCGGTCGTAAAGCGGAATACGCCCTGTAGGTAAATCTACAAAGCCCGTGTCCGGATGGAGAATTTCGTCTGCATATACCCATTGAAATTTAATATAGTCTGCACCTGCGTCACAGGCTGCATCAATTAATTTTTTTGCTTTTTCTTTTGAACCTTCATGAGAGGTTCCAATTTCTGCTATAATCATTTTTTATTTTTCCGGACTAAAGATTGCATTATTCAAGTTCTGTTTTAAGTTTTAGTACTTGTTCAAGAGAAAGACCTATTGCATTTGAAATTTCTTCTGGTGTTAATGAATTAAGTTTGAGAAGATTTGTAGCCGCTTCAATGGCTTTTGCTTCTTTTCCGTCGGCAAAAGCTTCTTCCTGTTTAACGGCAATGTCCATTTTGTAATCATATTTTGCGCACAGCATGTTTATGACCTCCCGCGATTTTCGGTCCAGGTAATCCGTAAGGATTCCCTGTGCCATCGCTTTTTCGATTGCCTTTTTAAATGAATATTTTGGAAAACGTTTGTTGTAAGTCTGTTCGACAATTTCGATAAACTGGCAATACTGTTTAAGAATATCACAGTTTTTTGCAATCGGCAATAATCGGGAGTCTGAACAGTTCTTAACTTTTACAACAAGTTCAAGTTTGCTTGGATCCTTTGTATAGAAAGCATCGGACAGTTTTAGTTCCTGTTCCTGAGGAATTTTATCTTTACCGACATAGACTACATAAAAGTCGGGGTTTGGAATTTTATAAACTTTTTCGGCATAACGCTGTCTTGACGGGACTATTTCCTCGTAAATTCGGGTGACGTATTCAAGACAGCGGAAAGGCATATTTTGGTTTATCGTAGACTGGTGTTCTACCACTATGATAAGTTTTCCGTCAATTTCCCAGCTGACATCGTTGTTAAAAGTTTTGTAAAGCGACTGCTCAATAACCTTGCGTTCAAGCGAAACTTTGTCCAGCTTGTAATCGTTGCCGGAGAGTGCATTATAAAGGTCAAGAAAGTTTTTCTTTCCGTCGCGGTCACTGCCAAACAAATCTGTAAAAACAGAATCCTTGTACTTTCGGTTAAATAAAGCCATATGCTTACCTCGTTTGTAAAAATTTCAGAAACTTAAATGCAACCGGCAGAGTAGTCGTGCACGCGGTAAAAATTCCTGCACTGTATTCATACTTTTTTTAATTAAAAAATGTTCGCTTTTCTTTGGGAAAAGTTGAAAAATTTTTAGGATTTTGATATTTTATGTGCAGATCTTTGACAAAAATGTGAGTTCTGAGAAGCATGGCTTAATCACATCAATAGCAATTGTTATCACTACGTCGCTAATAATCCGATTAAGTATACCGACCCGGATGGAAAAGCCTTTTTTCTGCTAACAGGTGGTATTGGAGCTGGTATTGGTGGCATCTATGGTGTTTATAAAGAATATAAAGATACCAAATCTATTGACCTTAAAAAAGCTGCCTTAGAAATTGGTAAAGATATGTTAATTGGTGGCGCAGTTGGAATGGGTGCAGGAGCTGCAACATCATTAATATTAACAGGCTCTGCAACTGCAAGTACAACTACGGTTATTGCAAGTGCAAAAGTTGCTGCAACAGCCACAACTACAGTTACCGGAACCGCAACGGGCACGGGAATAGGTGTTTACTCTTCTTCTGAAAAGCTGATATTTGATTTTGATCCATCAAAAATAATGGGACATATTTTTTCTGCTGACCATATTAAAAATGGAATAATGAATTTAGGTAATTCCACAATAGATATTTTTAATAAAATTCAAACTTTTGTAAGTAATGTTGATTCAAGAAAAGTAAAAGAAGGTTCAAACTTCATGATCAAAAGTATTAATGGTATTCAAACTACAATACGCTTCTTTGTGAAAGATAGTAAAGTTATAAGTATTGATGCGTTCATCGGAACTTCTAATAGAATTTTAGGAAATTTGGTCGATTAATATGAATTTTGAAGAAGTAAATTTATTTTTAAAAAATAAATATCTAACTAAAAAAACAACGGCAAATCTAGAAAAATATGTTTTAAGTGAATTATATGTACCGATTGCAGATTATCAAAATGCTGTACATTTAATAATTCAGGCTGACAAAGAATTAATTTCACGTAAATTAATGTTTATTGAATTATTTATTTCAATTGAATATCTCCATTGTAAAAGTTATTACTACCATATTTTAAAAGATTCTATTTTTGATTTAACAGAAGAAGAAAAAGCATTGTTTTATTATCTAGAAGCCTTGTTGTTTATTCAAAATAATGAAAAAAGTGAAGAGGAAATAATAAAACTTCTTGATAAATCCATTTCATATAAAGTTTCTTTTGTTGCGAATTATATTCAGCGAGCAAAATTTGAAAAAAATGAAAAGAATAAAATCAAATTATCTACTATTGCATTTAAAAATATAAAACAAATTTTAACTATTAATGATTGTGAGAGTAATGATAATAATGACTTTTATTTTGATATAGATTTTTATATTGATTCGGAGATAAAACAGGTAATATTGACAGAACCTCAAGTTGAGATATTGTTTGGGGAATTTAATATATTGGAATAATTTAATATATGCATTCGCACTAATCACACAAATACAAATTGATGTGATTTAACACAACAGAAAACTAATTACATCCAAAAAAATCATTTTTTCACTTTTTTTTCATTATTGGTTATATTTTTTTACAACTATTTAGATGATATATGTATGGGATTTTAAAGGAAGCTGGTAGTTTTCCCTTTGGATACGTTTTCTCCTGGCTGCCTGTTTTCTCATTTGGGTGCTCCTCTTGATAAAGTCCTTGAAGCACTTTCTTTAGTTTACTCTGAAGCCTAGCAAAATTCCTTGCTTTATAACCTTTCCGGATTTATAATTATATTAATGCGGGGTGCGTTGTGTGCCCTGGCACTGAACTGGAGCCTGAGGGCTCAAAAATAAATCAGGAGGCTGTTTAGAAAATGGCAAAAACACAGTATTCATTTGGAAGATTACTTCTTCAGATCGCATTGGGAGCTATGCTCGCTGTTGGTGGTATCTGGGCTTTAATGGGAGGCGGTGATTTTGGTTGCACTGCTTTAAGTGCAGTATTTCACGGTGACGCATTAAAGATCTGTAAAATCATTTTTGGTGTAGTTGAACTCCTTGCAGGAATTTTCCTTATTATCGAATTATTTGCAGGTGACATCTTTGGCAAGCTCGACAATGTTCTTATGCTCATTGTCTGGATTGTCTGGATTTGTGCAATTGTTCTTGGGGACTTCCTTTCTAGTGGTGGACTTTTCAAAGCAGGCTTCTCATGGGCTTGGCTTTATACATTTGCTTCGCACTTGATCGTTCTTGGAGCAATGTTCAATTTGAATGACTAATTTAGTTTTTTGAATAGAACCTAAGAAAGCGGCTTTCTTTATTGAAGTATAATTCACAAGAAAGCTGCTTTTTTTGTTGTAATTTAAAAATCGGGAAAAATATGTTAAGTTTTTTAAGTCAGTATCAGTTAAATTTAATGCTCGCTTTGGAAGGAATCTGCGGTATTATTGCGTTCCTTGTTATGCTGACAAAGAACCTTTGTCCTGCACGAAAGTTTTCGATTTTCTTTATTGAAGTAAATTCATTTCTGCTGATTCTTTCCAATCGTCTTGGAGTTATTTATATCGGTCAGCCGGGAGATTTTGCCTGGTGGATTTCGCGTAGTGCAAAATTCGGCTCATATCTTTTTGCACTTACAGTTATTTATTCATTCAATGTTTTTTTATGTGATCTTATCAAGCATGAATGTGGTGCTAAAAAAATTCCTCTTATATTAAAAATAACAAAACTTGTATTGTTGCTTGGCGTTTGTGTCTTAATTGTTTCGCAGTTTACAGGTTTTTATTATACTTTTGATGACGCAAATAATTATCATCGCGGAAGTGGACGTACGATAGCGTATCTGTTCAGCCTTGTGTCTTTGGCGTTACAGCTTATATGTGTAATTCAGTATTATAAAAAAATTCCACGGAAAATAAAAATTCCAATTATGCTTTTTATAATAATTCCATGTATTGCAGTTACTATGCAGGGCGTTTGGAAAGGTCTTTATCTTGGTGTGATGACGACGGTTGGAATGTCGATCGTTTTGTATGTGTTTATTATTCAGGAAATGAATGAAGAAGTTGAACGTGCACATAAACTTGAAGTTGAATTATTAAAGCGTTATAAAAAAGAGCTTGAGCATACTGTTGAAATTCGTACTCACGAATTAAAAGTTGCAAATCAAAAAGCTGCAAGGCTTTTGTTGAATATTCTTCCGAGTGACATCGCGAGGGAACTTACTGAACATCCTGGTCATGTTATTTCAAAAAAATATCCTAATGCTACGGTTTTGTTTACGGATATTGTCGGCTTTACAAAGATGAGCAGTTTGATGTCGGCTGAGCAGACGGTTACTATGTTGAATAAAATGGTGTCGATTTTTGACGATCGTGCAAAACGTGAAGGCATAGAAAAAATTAAGACAATCGGTGATGCTTACATGGCGGCAACAGGTCTTACAGAAAATTCAGGTTCTGACAGTGCTGTAAAGATGATCCGTTTTGCAAAAGGTCTTATAGAAGATGTCAAAAAATTTAATGAAACACTTTCTGTTAAACTTGAGATTCGTATCGGAATAAATTCTGGTGAACTTGTTGCAGGTGTAATTGGAAAGACAAAGTTTATTTACGATGTCTGGGGCGATACGGTAAATGTTGCAAGCAGGATGGAAAGTACCGGAGATGCGATGAGGGTTCATGTTTCTGAAGCGACATATATTCAGACAAAGGATGCTTTTTCTTTTACGGATTGTGTTAAGGTAGAAGTAAAGGGTAAGGGCGAGATGAACTCTTACTATGTGTAAATTTTTTTGAGCGCTTTTATTCAACCTGGTAAAAAAAGACGGCCATCTTTTTTAGATGACCGTCAAAGGGTTATGGACTTAAAATATATAAGATGGAATCAGAGGAATTTCCCTTATACCTGAATTAGAACTGGTAAACTGCTCCAAGGTTTACAAAGCTGTTGTTGCGCCATGCATAAAATTCACTGTCAGTATCTTTGCTCCAAAGATACAAACCGCTTCCGTAAAGGGTAAGACCGTCAGACAATTTGTAAGAAATCTTTGGCAATACGGCAACGTCACCTTTTTCGATTCCGTAAACTACTGTTACTTCTGGAACAACTTTATCATTTACAAACGAAGCACTTAGGTTTGCAACAACCTTGTTGTTTGAATAACCTGTTTTGCTGTAATCAACGTCGAGTGCGTTTTTGTCACATTCATTTCCGTTAAGAATGTAAGTACCTGTTTCCTGGATATTTACGTTCATGTTCCAGAATGGAAGATCAATGTCAAAGCCGCCGAGCCATGCAATTGAATTGTTGTGAACCCATGGATCTGTTCCTGCAACATCGTCTGTCAGGTTGTAAGCAAATTCCCCGCGGAGATTAAAGTGCCAGACTGCGGCTGCAGCTTCAACACCGAATGTCTGCTTTTTGTCATAGGCTAAGAATTTATCGTCTTCTGTTGCAGTACCTGCAAGCTGTTTTGCAACGTAAGAGTTAATCTTTGATGCGTTGCAGGAAGGCTGTTTGTAGTAGCCGTTGTAGTAGCTTACACCAAAGTCAACCGGACCTGCGCTTCCTGTTAAACGTGCACCAAACTGTCCGTATTTTAAAGTCATCATGTCAGGATATATTGAATCCGGGTTTGCATTAAGTGAATTTGCGTTGGTAAGAGAAGTCATATAAGTTGTTGCATCTTGATTCAATTTTGCAGCAGCTCCGGCAGCCCCCAGCGCGGTAACATACTGACTGTAGCCGGCGAGATCTTGTGTATATGTTGAGAACGCACTCGCAACCTGTGTTGTTGCAGAAGTCTTTACTGTGCCAGAAAGTGTGCTGTATGCAGCTGGTGTCCAGCGTCCGGATTTTGCAAAACGGTCAACAGGAAGAAGCGGTGTATAAACTCCTTCTAAGTGAAGGTTTGCAACACCAAAATCAGCTCCAAGTTTAATCATCGGTGTACTAACACGGCGATCAATATAATCCGGGATAATAAAATCTGTGTAATCATCTGCATTAAAATTATCGATTACATGGAGTTTATCTCCCTTGCCCCAGACAACCTTCATCTTTCCGGCTTCTACTGTAAACCAGTTAAAATATCCTTTTACTGCAAGTTCATCTACGACATCAATCGGATGATTTTTGATTATGTCTTCGTTGAGTTTAATCTGTATAGACGAGTCAGAAATCTTTCCTTTATATTCAAATCCAAGTTGAGACTGTGGAATTGCTTTCATCTCAAGTTTCTCGGCATCGCCGCCGTTATCAATAAAGGCTCGTACATCGAGTGCGGCTTTTCCATTTACGCTAACGCCTTTTGATTCTCCGCTGTCAGAACCAAAGTCGCCAAAGTTATCAAGTTCATCTGCGCTTGCTCCTGCGCAAAGCAGGGTAGCTGTCGTCAATGCGGCAAGTGTTGTTTTAAAAAATTGTCTTTTCATTTTATTGCCTTCTTTTGTAAGGCCCGCGGTAGGGCGGGTCTGTTATGATTTTCGTTGTGTGACAGGATGTTTTTTTTATTTTCCTGATGTCAAAAAGTTCTGAGTAAATACACGGTCTGGGATTGGCTGGTCAACGATTACTTTTAATACCTGCAATGTTGTTGAATGCCCTGTCTGAACATTTTTAAGACAGTTTTCCATTGGAATGTCGTAACCGTTTACGTTCTGAATTTTTAATACTTCAAGAACTTTAACAAGCTTGTCATTCTTGTCATACATTTCTGTGTGAACAGGGTACATTGTTTTTTTGTCTACCCAAACCATTCTGTAGTTGTACTGAGTTCCTTTTTTGTCGATAGGAATTTCTTTGATAACATGGCAGTCATATGTTGTTCCGTTTGCAACAGTTACTGTTTCGTCTCTGAGGTATTGGTGTTCGTCTTCTGAAACATCGCGTGTTGTAAGATCATCGTAAGTTGCATCTGTTCCCATAAAAGATTTTGATCCTTCGCTTGAGTTAACTCGGCGTACAGATTTTAATGAAGGAAGATAAATCCATTTGTCATCCGGTCCGTTATCATTTGTCACCTGTAAAAAGCGAGTGTCTTTTACAGATGCAGGTCCCTTAAAATCCATTACAACATAAGTTTTTGCACCGTCAGTTTTTCCGTATTCGATTACCTGTCGTGCCTCTGTTGTTCCGGCTTTGTCTTTAAGAGTCATAACGACCATTGACCGAGAATATTTTGGTTCTTTAAAATCTGCAACCTTCTGCATGATTTCATTTCCCTTTGCATCAGCAAAGATAGAACACATTCCCATAAAACAAGCAGCAAGCGCTGCACAATTCTTAATAAGTTTTTTCATTTTGTATCTCCTTGTCACGCGCCTTGCTTTAGACGCGTGTTATTTATTTAGTTTTTATTTTTAGGCTGAATGAATTTTGGCTGGAATTGATTTAAGATTCCAGGAATGATAGTCATTGCAAGAATGCTTGATGTAAACATTACGATTGCAACAAGTACACCGATGTAACGCAATACGATAAACTTTGAAAAACAAAGGACTAAAAATCCAAGACCAACAGCAACGGCATTTGTTACGATTCCGTGACCGCTTTTTCTAAAAGTCTCTCGCGTTACAAAATCAAGATCATCTGATTTTGCACGTTCTTCTTTGTAAGTCGTAAGAAAGTGAATTGTGTAATCAATTCCAACTCCGACTGCAACCGAAGCGATGATGCTTGTAACAAGATCAAGGTTGATTCCTGTAAATCCCATTACCATGTAATTAAGCAAAATCGTAAGTGCAAGTGGAACTGCTCCCAAAAGACCTGCAAAGCCTGACTTAAATGCAATTGATATGATGATGAATACAGATACGAGTGATATCAAAAGACTCTGAACCTGACTTGATACAATCATCTTTGTCATTGTGTATTCCATTTCGCCAGCCCCAGTTGCTTCAATTGTGTAGCCTTCCGGAAAATGCTTTGCGGCATATTCTTTTGCAGCGGCAATGATTGCACCAGTTTCTTCTGTTGAGTGGTTTCTTAACTGGCACTGTACGCGCATGATTTTTGGATTCATGTCATCGTCTACAAAGCGTCCGAGTGAACCGCTGAGCAAAGTAAGGTATCCGTTGATTACACCTTTAAGATCTTCACGGCTGACTACAGGATATTTAGATGAATCATAAGGAATCTCATAGTAAGCCATTCCGTTAAAGTTGTAATCGCGCTCGATAACTTTAAGCATCTTTTCAGGTGTTGCTTTTTTTGCACCTGCTTCTACATAAGCGCGGTTAAGCATTGCAATTACTTCTTCTGTTGTTACGGGAGCAGAAAGCTTTGCAAGATATTCTTCGTTCGGATCTTTCCAGTCAGCTGGAACCTGTGAACTTGTATCTGCGCCAGAACCAGCATCCGTTGCAGTGCTGTCATCTGTAAAACCAAAGTCTCCAAAGTCGCCGAACGATTCTTCAGTTCCAAAACCTGCAATATCATCAAATGAACCAAAGTCTGCAAGTTCGCCACCTGTGCCGGTAGAACCAGCACTGCCTGAAGCCGCGCCCGATGTGACACCTGCGCCGTTTGACGCATCTGCTGTCGCAAGATTTTCTGTTGAAGGAACATGCCATACCTGATTAATACGCTTGATGAAAGTTGTAAAAGAAACAATCTTTCCGATACCGTCAAAGTTATCGCTTAAGTATTCCTGCATGTCGTCGACTGCTTTAAGAATCTCAGGGTTTGCAAGGTCTCCCTTTTCCTGACCTTCGATGTTAAAGTACAGGCTGTTTGTTCCTGCAAACTGACGGTCGATGTAATTTATTCCCTGACGAAGGTCGCAGCTTTCCGGGAAGTAGTTTACGATTGCAGTATCGATGTGGAGCATTCTCAAACCCACAACAGAAAGTCCTGTTATTGCAAGGATGAATACTACAAGGCGCGGTTTACTTCCACAGAAAAAGTGATAAATATTGTAAAGAGTGTTGCCGCTTGCTTCTTTAGAATCTTTTCCACCTGCAAGACGACGCGCTCTCTCGAGCTTTGCCTTTACTTTTTCTGTAAGCTTGTCTACCTTATTGCTTTTTACGTTTACTTTTTTTATGTCCTTGCAAAGTAAGAGAGCAGGAATGAATGTTATTGAAAGCAAAAGTGATATTGCAACACCGACAGCAGTAAAGATTGCAAAACTGTGAAGCGGTTCAATCGGACTTGAAACAAGCGAGATAAAACCAACAACGGTTGTAACACCTGCAAGTAAAACAGCTGACATTACTTCGTGCAGTCCGTTAAACACTGCTTCGCGGTAAGACTCTTTAGTTACTTCGCCGTTGATTGCTTCGCATGCAACATAATAATGTGTTAAAACATGGATTCCATATGCAGAACCAACTGCGATCAATGCAACAGGAATTACACTTGATACGATTGTAAATGTCACGTTGAATGCAGCCATAATTCCTACGGTCCATACAGTTGCCATTACAACAGTAATGAGCGGAAGTAAAGTTCCATCCAATGTCTTAAAGCTGAAGAACAGCGACAAAAGAACAACGATTATTACAAGCGGAATCAAAAATGCAAGATCCTTCAACATAAAAGAGCGTGCACTTTCTGCAACAACCGGGTCACCAAAAATTTCGTATTTTACATCGTGACCTTTTGTCTCTTCTTCGACGATTGCACGAACTTCTTCGAGAACTTTCTGCTGACGTTCAGCATCGGTCATTTTAAGTTCAGCTTTTTCTTCTGCAGATGGTGAATGAACTGTAATCTGCATTTGAGTTGCTGTACCGTCATCATTGATGATTACGCGATTGTACATTTCACTCCACTCAGCAAGACGTTCCTTAATCTGTTCAATGTCTTCTGCTGTTCCTGTATAAGAATCAGGGATCAACTGAGAAGCCGAAATTGAACCGTCTGACTCGCATACATAGTCGATGTGAGTAAGTGAATCAACATCGTCAACCTGGCTAAGTTCAAGAGCGCGGTCAGTAATATTTCTTACAATTTCAATATTTTCTGGAGTGATAAATTGGCCCTTGTTTGCTTCGAGGCTGACACCGATAACAATCATGCTTCCAAACTGGTCTTCTGTTTTTTCAAGACGAGTATAAGAGGCATCTTTTTGCGGGAGGAACTGACGGATTGAATTGTCAATTCCAAGACTTGTTACAAAAAATCCAAGGACACCTGTCAATGCGAGGCATGCAGCAATGATAATCCATGGATGCTTAAAAAAAGTTTTTGTGAACTTCATTTTGTAAAACCCTCTATGAGTTATGTTATATTTGTTGTTTGTTTAAGTGTTTAAGAAGTTAAACAAACGAACGATTAAACAGAATATAATAAGGCGCATAAAAAAAGTCAACAAAATTTTGAAAAAAAATGGGGGAATTTAAGTCAAATTCACACAAATTTCATTTGAAAAAAATATAAATTCCCTTTATCTTATAATTAGTCAAAAAAAAGAGGCAAAGATGGATTTAAAAGAGTTTCACGACACACTTAAGACATTTAATACATGCTGCCCGATTTTTATCGCTTTTAGTGACAAATACCGTCAGCAGCTTATTTTTGATATAATCGAAGCAGGCAAAGAGGGAATCAATGTCACAAATCTGTCGGCAAAGTCACATCTGTCACGTCCGGCAATTTCGCATCACCTCAAGGTTTTAAAAGATTCCGGCATTGTAACGCCGCGCAAGGTTGGAACCCAGATTTTTTATCAGGTTACTCTTTCAGAAAAATTTGATATACTTCGAGAGCTTATCAACGGCATTAATAAAATGATGGATAAGGTTGAACTTATCGAGCCGAAGCTGGAAAATAAATAACAGATGACAAAAGACGATTTATATTTTTATACTCAGGCAAAAAAAGAGTTTGAATTTATCTACAAAGAAAAAACTTATTCATTGACTTATGGTCGTGACGATAACGGAAAAGATTATATTGCTTTTGGACGTCTTTACGAACCGGAGCGTTATGAATCTTTTAAAGACCTTTATGCACGCGCAAAAATTGACAATTCGTATTTTAGAGAAATGCTAGATATAATTGAACTTAAATAGTTTGCGCATTTTTTAAACGGGAATTTTTCAAACGCCGGCGGAAAAATGCGCACTTTGCAGAAGGCAATCACAATGACAAACTTAGAAAAATATTACAATAAATTTAACGAAGATCATCGTCTTACAACGCGACAT
>JAILNY010000055.1 GCA_024691105.1 Treponema sp.
CGGACGCAGTTTATTATCCTGTTCATCATAGCTGTTCTTTAAATCTGCACGCACAATAGCCGAAAAATCAGCAGAAAAATCTTCTTCTTTCATAATAATTCATTATAACACACTATCTGGTAAAATTTCTATAATGGAAAATTTTTCCTTGACGGTTATTTTTTTTACCTTCTATAATATACGAATGGAGTGTGTTATGAATCATAATCGTTTTTTTAATCCCAAAATCTTTTATCCAATTTTAATTCTTGTTTGTACCGCCCTTTTTTTTAGCTGTGAAAATTTCCTTGATGGCGGTGACGTAAAAGAAGCAATCGACAAAGCAATCTACATTGCAAATAGTGAATGCCCGGTAGCTACTCTGGAAGAGCCAATTTTTCAGAATGAAGGTGTAGAAAAAAATAAAGCTATCGTCATCAGTTTTACACTGCCGGTAGATCCAGATACTTTTATTAACAGCTTACAGATTGTAGATTCTGCAAACGAAAATCTGCTGCCAAATTTTATGCCTCCACTCTGGTCAAGCGATTATAAAACAGTAACTATTGCAGCAAATGAGAAAAACCTGATAGATCTTGGTGATGACAAAACAAAAGATATATTTGTCAAGCTTTCTAGAAAATGTACGACAAAAGATGAATTACCTATAACACAAGCTATCAATCACAAATATCGAATTAATGATACTGTTGATAATGTACCACCAGTAATTGAAATTGTAAAAGCGACTCATCCAGCTGATGCACCAGAAGCTATGAACGAAGACGGTGAATCTGCTGCTCTTATCGAAGGCGAAATAACAGATGCTAATGAAGAGCAAATCATTACAGCAAATCATTTAAACACAAAGTTTGATCTTTATGTTGAAGGAAGCGATTATGGCGGAGGGAGAGTCTGGGGACTTTTAAGATATCACAGACTTTATGATGCAGTTGGTAATACTGTTAACGATGAAGAAGAAACACAACTCATAAACTTTGAAGAACACACTGCTGACGATAAATGGTATGGAACAACAACCCTGGATTTTTCTGACAATTCAAAATACCTGGATGGCTTATACGAGATTAAGGTCTACGTTAAAGATTCTTATGGTTTAGAATGTGAAACCCCAAAGGTTTTTAATATTGTACGTGACACAACACTTGCCTATAGTTTAAATGGACGTATGAATCTTTTAAGTTTCCAATTCAGAAATCTGGATGAAGTTCCTGAAAACTTTGATTTTTCTATTCAACAATTAGATTGGAATGATGATAATAGGAAACTTCCGGCTACAACATACAATGGGCAGACCATTGAAACTCAACCATATAATGGCCCAGATGATCGTTCCTGGTATGTAACTAATTCAACAGTTGCAACTGCAAAAGTTATAGAAAAATGGAAAAAATGGATAGATTTTTCTGGTATTTTTGATGACGTTTATTATTTTTCTCAACGTACAGGAAAATCTTACTCAAATAATTTTAGAGACTTTACATATCATCTTTCGTGGGGAGTAAAAGATGATATGCAAGACCCTGTTAAACTTGAAATTGATGAAAATTATGAACATGTTGACTGGTATCCAGACCGAGTATACGGTCTCCCTGAAGAGTGCATAAAATACTGTTCAAAACATAAAGCAGAAGATATTTATTTTACAACAACCTATGTAGATACAGTTGGAAATAAAAATTCCTTGACTCTTCTCTATCCAAGAGAAGTTGAATTCCATAATTATAAGGTAGAAGCTGACGAGTTAAACAGTACACCAGATAATCCAAGAAAAAAGGTTACTATTAATTTTGCTGATATGTCAAAACAAAATATTACGAACATGTTTAATTTACCAGATAAAAAAGTTCGTGTATTATATCGCGTTTTTTATGGAAAATATGAAGAAGGGCAAGATGTTTCAGAAATAGAACTTACAAGAAATGCTTCCAGACCATGGCTATATGATTCTAATGGATCATACTCTGATAGTAATGTAATTTACAATCTTGAACCAAAAACAGAATATGTTATTTATCTTCAGTGCTATTATGAAACAGATTCTTTGTTAAATAGCCAGTATACAGGTGGTCTACCTGGACCTTTGCATTATGCAACAATTAACACAAGTCGTAGCAACGGAGAAGTTCTTTCAAAACCAGAATTCACAGAACCAACAAGGGTATCTGCCGGACAGAATACAGCCCTTTTTAATGTAACCGCAACCATAACTAATTTCCAGGATGATGTTAAGTACATTCCCGCCTACAGTATAGATGACGGTCAAAACTGGATTTATTATGAGGCGCAACAGATTAATGACAAACATGTATTTACAATTCCTGTTCCAAATCCTCTTAGAATGCCTATAAAAGCTGGTGAAGCATGGGCAAATGATGTTTGGGATTATACATTCCGTACCAGTAACTGGACTGGTGTTTCAACAGATGGAGAAGGTCACAAATCTGGTGGTTGGGAAGATGACAACACATATTTTATTGCAGTACAAAATTGTAGAAATCAATGTGATGGTGGTTATCCAGAGGTAAAGGCAAAGCTTAAACTTTTAGCCGTATCAGATGATGAAATTAAAGAATCTGATATACAAGATATAATTTTTTATGAAGATGATGATAACATTCCACCATATGTTCGCGACGATATAACCCTTCATGATTCAAAATTATCTTTCGATGGACACTCCTTTATGTTTAACGAATTAATCAAGGAAGATGAAGGTCACATAAATGAATATTTTGATTTTTATTATGTTCCATATCAGGAAATGTGGGGTAACAATCTTAATGTTTTGACAGAGGATGAAATTGCAAATCTTCCGGGTGGAGTAAGTTCTTTTGATTCCAGCTGCTGGCTTGATGATAATGGC
>JAILNY010000066.1 GCA_024691105.1 Treponema sp.
TCCGCAGATAAAGAAAACAGCGCCAAATAAAGCGAGAAATACTCCGGTAAATTCTTTTGGCCGGATATCTTTTGTCGCATTAATCTGTTCGTATTTGTCTTTATCTTTGTCATCGATTTTTAATGCAGCGAATAATTCACCCAAAACAACGGAACTCATTGCAATAGGATAAAAATCTTCAGAAGCCAAAAAGAATGGAACAACTAAATCAACAATTACTGCAATAATTCCTGCAATCAAACCAATCCAGATACCGAAACGGTTATTTTTCTTAACCGTCTCGATTTTTATCATTCCGTTATGTTTCTGGATGATATAATTAAGATTACAGATTCCCCAGACAAGAAAAAACACCAGAACAGAAAAACCAAAGCCTAAAAGTACGTCAACAAGAGGAATGTGTCTGTAAAACCCGATTCCTGCATGAAGAGTGCTCAAAGCGATTGCTGCAATTATGAGAAATTTTAAATTTGCTTTTAAGCGTTCAATAAATTGTTCCATCTTTGTGAAGTACGCGCGGGCTTTTCGCTGCACTCGCGCGTTTTGAAATTCCATCAATTACAGTTTTTTAATCACTTCCACAGCCTCGCCCAATTCTGGAACCTCAAGGCTTTCAATGTCGCCGGCGTCAACCGCAGCGCTTGTCTCAGGACGCATAGGAAGACGTGCTAATACAGGAAGGTTAAACGACTTTGCAATTCCTTCAATATTGCTCTTACCAAATACATAAATCTTTTCGTCGCATTTAGGACATTCAACATAGCTCATGTTTTCAATCAAGCCGAGAATAGGAATGTTCATCATGTTAGCCATTTTTACAGCCTTCTCTACGATAACGCGGACAAGCTGCTGCGGGCTTGATACAATGATAATCCCGTCGATTGGAAGACTCTGGAATACAGTAAGCGGAACGTCACCTGTTCCCGGCGGCATGTCGACAAACATGTAGTCAACGTCGTTCCATGTTACATCAGTCCAGAACTGTTTTACAGCGCCAGAAATGACAGGACCTCTCCAGATGACCGGGTCGTTTTCGTTTTCAAGCAAAAAGTTCATTGACATAAGCTGGATGCCAGAGTCTGTAAGAACAGGCTTTAATGCATCTTCGCCCTCGAGTGCTTCGGCACGTTTTTCGCCGACACCAAAACTTTCTGGGATAGAAGGACCTGTGATGTCTGCATCGAGGATAGCCGATTTAAAACCTTCTTTATTCATTCTGCAGGCTAAAAGGCTTGTAACAAGAGATTTTCCAACACCGCCTTTACCGCTTAAAATACCGATTACTTTTTTTACTTTACTTCCTTTGTGCAAAGATGCATGCATATCGCGTGATTCGCAGTCTTTGCTGCATCCTGAACAGTCGTGATTACAAGATTCTGCCATTTTTAGCTCCTATGAGTTCCGCAAATTAATCTGATGGAGTAAAATTCTCCTTACAAAGATTGGGATTTTTGCGGCTGCGCAAATGCGCCAATGTATTTTATAGAATAAATATACTAAATTAAATTCAATTTGACAAATAAAAAATATCTGATATGATTACCTTGCGGCTTTATATTAATAAAGTGGAAAAACAGCTGCATATTGGACTAGATAATTGCGCCAAATGTGCAGAAATTCAGGAGACAAATTATGGAAATGAAATTTTACAAATGTCCGGTTTGTGGAAAAGTTATTGCAGTTTTAAACGACACTGGTGTCCCGACAATCTGCTGCGGACAGGAAATGGTTGAACTTCGTGCCGGAACAACGGACGCTGCTGTAGAAAAACATGTACCGGTAATTACAACCCGTGACAATTTAATTGAAGTTACAGTCGGATCTGTAATTCACCCTATGGAAGAAAAACACTACATTATGTGGATTGCTCTTGTAACAGAGCAGGGAACTTATGTAAAGCATCTTGAACCAGGTCAGGAGCCTAAAGTTGCATTCTCGGTAGTTCCAGGAAACCATGTAAAAAAAGCTCTTGCATACTGTAATTTGCATGGCCTTTGGGCTTCTAATTAAAGCAATTTTTTGCAATAATATAAGTAAATAGATGGAGGCAAAAATGAGTAAATACGCAGGAACTCAAACGGAGAAAAATTTACAGGCAGCTTTTGCAGGAGAAAGTCAGGCCCGCAATAAGTATACATACTTTGCATCAAAAGCAAAAAAAGACGGCTTTGAACAGATTGCCGCTCTCTTTTTAAAGACTGCTGACAACGAAAAAGAACATGCAAAGATGTGGTTTAAAGAACTTGAAGGAATCGGTTCTACCGCAGAAAATCTTAAGGCTGCCGCTGATGGCGAAAACTTTGAATGGACAGACATGTACGAAGACTTTGCAAAGACTGCCGAAGCCGAAGGCTTTGCCGCTCTTGCTGCAAAATTCCGTGCTGTAGCTGCAATCGAAAAACATCACGAAGAGCGTTATCGCGCTCTTTTAAAGAATGTTGAAATGCAGCAGGTATTTGAAAAGAGCGAAGTAAAAGTATGGGAATGCCGTAACTGCGGTCACATTGTAGTCGGAACAAAGGCTCCTGCTGCATGTCCAGTATGCGCACATCCTCAGAGCTATTTTGAAGTAAACGCAGAAAACTACTAAAAAAAGCTGTCACATCAAAGTGCGGCTATAAGTTAGTCAACAAAAAAGGCTGCCCGTTTTGGACAGCCTTGTAAAATCAGGCGGGGCCTTGAAAAAAGTACCCGCCTTTTTTTATGTCTTATTTCTTAAAAATTATTTTTCAGAAATAAGCTGTGTTTTTGGATCAAGCTTAAGGCTTGTGTTAGGTGTTTCACTTCTGAACTTAAGTACAGAAAGAGCTGTTCCTTCTGGTTTTGCTTCGATATGAAGTACTGCAGCGATTGTTGCAAGTACGTCAGCAGAAGCACAGTCAGAAAGGTTTGCACTTTCCTGTGTAGATGTAAGCCAGATTGTAATGTTTTCTGATTTTGCAAAGTTTTCAACTGCTTTTGCATCGTCAGCTGTTACATTCTTGATTTCAACACCGTCAATTACCAATGCTGTAACTTTTGTTCCTGCATCTTTAAGAGCTTTTACAGTTGTAATAAGCTTTGCAAGAGTAAAGTTTTCCGGGTTAAAGTTAAGGATTACGCGTTCACGCATAATGCTGTCTTTAAGTTCCTGAGCGTTAGCAATGTTCTTTTTCTTTGCAATTTCAGCAAATACGCTTGAGTACCATGAAATTACGTTAGAAGATTCCTGGTCAAATGAAACATGAACAAGGTTCTTGTCATTCAAAAGAGAATCCATAGCAAACTGTACGAGAACAGAAGTCTTTCCTAGTCCTTTCTTTGATGTAATAAGTCCAACTTCGCCAGCTTTGAGACCGCCGTTTGTAAGCTTGTCAAATGCACGGATAGGGCTGCAGTCAAATAAATCTTTCTTATTCATATGATCGCTCCTTATTTCTTTTCTGCTGCTTTTTCAGCTTTGTATTTAGCCTGAAGTTCTTCAGAAACATTTCCTGGAACTTTTCCGTATTTAAGGAATTCCATTGTGAATTCTGCTTTACCCTGTGTTGAAGAACGAAGGATTGTAGAGAATCCGAACATTTCAGAAAGTGGAACTTCTGCGTTTACT
>JAILNY010000108.1 GCA_024691105.1 Treponema sp.
AGCTGAACATAAGACAAAAGTGCGTCATGTTCAGTAATTTTTTTCATATTCGGGGTGTCAACAAGTGTTGTCGCAAGCTCCTGAATACGTTCTGCCGTAAAGCTCTTGCTTGAAAGGGTTCTCAAAACCTTTCTCATATAATCACGGATAAGGGCATTTACGTCTTCTGTAAGATCGCTGTTTGCCTGTTTAGAAATCATTTTGTTCCATTGTTTGCGGTAAAGAACAAGTTCCTTTTCAAGCGTTGAATCTGCAGGAACAAAAGTAGATTCAATTTCTTTTGCAGCACGGATAAGAGAATCTTTTTTTGTACGCTCAGGTTTTTGCTTTGCGCGTTTTTCAGATGACTGCTCTTTGTCTTCTTCTAATTGAACAACGACATTAGTTTTTTGAGACTTTTTCTTAGGCTGTTTAGAAACTTTTTTAGTAAACAGAGCAATAATCCATGAGACAATAGGAATTGTATACCAGATCGGCAAAAGAATTTTTGCATTTTCAAGAATTTCATTTCTGTTTAGCTGTAAAATTCCTGCGTAACTCATCATTTCATCGCCTTCAAAAATACTTCCCTGCGCACCCGTTGTAGAGTTTTCCTGCAGTTCCATATTGAGAATCGGCAAAAAGTTTGCGGTTAAAAGGGAATATAAAACAGGAGCCGAAAGCCGGGTTTCATCTTCAAGACGAATGTTAAAGGCTTTTTCTTCTGTCATTTCCGGAAGCTTTTCAAAATTCTGAAGCTTCTTAAACCAGTCTTTTGTAAGGCGGTCATTTATTGTCGTATGAGCATCGCTTGCAAGCCGGATTATCAGAGGAATTACATTATTCTTGTAAATGAAATAACGTGTTCCATCTTCTGTTTTTAAAACCAGCATTTTTGGAAGTTCATTATTTGTAGATTCTGTTGTCTCTTTCTGCAGGAATGCTTTTAAGTCATTTTCAGAATACTGACCGTAAAGCGGGATTCCCTTTGTGTCCGTAAACTTTAAGATTGTATCCATTGTAAAATAGTAAGGCGCTTTTGTAAGACAAACCTGTAATGTCTTTAATGCGGTTTCGCGCTGAAGGTTTTGCTGCGCCTTATTCTTATAATGAGAAACTACGATTTCTGCAATGTAAACCGACTGGAGAATTGTAATATCTTCCTGAGTAAAATCTTTTACTTTTTCGTAATCCTGTTTTATAAAGTAGCAGAGCTGGTTCCAGAAGTAAAAACTGTCTCCAGAGCTTTCAAGTGAACGCAAAGCTTCGTCCGGCTTTGATACAAGGGCTGTAAAAAAGTTTTTAGAAGAAAGTTCTTTTCCAGGATTTGCAATGCGAAGCTTTTTTAAGTAGTAATCATGGTATTCTTCTTTTTTTAGCATTCTGCGGATTTTTGACATAACCGCATCTACAAGAATTGCAACCGGAACATTTCCCGGAAAAATTACCGGAGCTACATTATTGGGCAGAACAATCGTATAAAGCTGTTTGTCATTTTTGTCCTGCTTTGACATCAGCTGTAAAATAATATCCTGAGGCAGCTGCTTATTGAGAATATCCATTGGTGTATTTTTGGGTAAATCAGCAATTGTCGGAAATGGTACTGCCGGATTAGACTGAATTTCTTTATACCGGTCTGCAAATTTAGCATTAAAATAGCCGGTAACAAAAATTGATTTTTTTGCAGGATCAGAATTAATCATTGCTACTTGTTTTGATTCAATCAAAGGAACAAGTTCCTTATCAATTGCAGAATCAGGACTCCCAAGATATGAAACAAGTTCTGGCAACTCTTCTACATTGTGCTGGGCATAACGTTTCATGTAATCACAGAAATCCTTGTACATTACAAAAGGTGAATTCTGTTTTGTTGCAAAATATTTTAATAAAACCTGAATATTTGAAGTAGCTGGCATAATACAATATTTTAACAGTAAAACCTTCATAAAACAAGAGATTTAAATAAGAGATTTAAACAAGAGTTTTAATTGATTAATGTTGAATAACACAATAAAATAAAGCAAAAGTTACTATATTAAGTGGAGTTAAAAATGCTTGCTTCAAGAATGAATAATTTAAAGCCGTATGTCCCTGGTGAACAGCCAAAGGACCGCGAGTACATAAAAATCAATGCAAACGAAAATCCTTATCCGCCGTCTCCAAAGGTGCGCGAGGCTGTAAAACAGCTTGTTGACCAGCATCTTGAAAAACTTGGTCTTTATCCAGACCCGGACTCACTTGAGCTTCATCAGGCAATTGCAGATATGCTTAACCAGACAGGCGGTGTTTTATCTCGTGCAAGGGTAGAAGGCTCTAAAGTTGTTCCTTCAGAACAGGATAAAATTCCATTTACTGTAACACCTGACATGATTTACACAGGGAATGGCAGCGATGAAGTTTTGTCATTTGTATTTTACGCATTTTTTGATTCGGACAAAAAACTTATCTGCCCGGAACATTCCTACAGCTTTTATCCGGTTTACTGCGGTTTTTATGATATTCCTCGCCTTCCGGTTGCGCTAAATGCAGACTGGTCGCTTGACACACAGAAAATGGTTGACCTTGCAAACGAAAATAATTCAAGCATAATTTTTGCAAACCCAAATGCACCGACAAGCCTTTCGCTTTCTCGCCAGCAAATCCGCACAATGCTTGAGCGCGCTCCTAAAGATCAGGTCTTTGTAGTTGACGAAGCTTACGTTGACTTTGACGGTGAGAGCGTAATTCCGCTTTTGCAGGATTTTAAGAATCTTGTTGTCGTAAGAACATTCAGCAAAAGCCTTTGCGGGGCAGGAATGCGAAGCGGTTACATTGTTGCAAATCCAGAGCTTGTAAATGCCGTAACAACGGTAAAAAACAGTTTAAATCACTTTCCAATGGATGCTGTAACTCAGACTGCGTGTGTTGCAGCCTGCCGTGATGCTGCATACTATGTTGACTGCGCAAAAAAAGTCTGCGAGGTTCGAAAAGATTTTATTCAGTATCTACGCGCTAAAGGATACGAAGTGAACGATTCAAAGACCAACTTTGTTTTTGTAAAAAAAGACGGTCTTGACGGTAAAAAGGCTTACGAGTTTATAAAGCAGAATGGAATTTTAGTCCGCCGTTTTGATACTCCGGGAATTGAACAATACTTGAGAATTACAATCGGTACTAAAGAACAGATGGAAAAACTTAAAGAGATTATGGACAGACTTTAACCACATGATTTTGTCTTCGGCAAATCTGTGATTCACGCCTTTAGTTGTGTGCCGCTATTTGCAGAAAATCTTTTTGCGATGCGGAGTTTTAGGAGGAAAGTATGAAATTTTTAATTATATCTGATATGCATGGAAATACAGAAAATCTTGATAGGCTTGATTCTGTATTTAAAGATGTTGACGGCGTTTTGTGTGCCGGAGATTTTGCAGAGTTTAATAAACTTAAAACTGCAAAGCCTGTGCTTGAAAAACTTGTTTCAAAACACGAGTCAATTTTTGCCGTAATAGGTAACTGCGATGAACCTGACTTTGTTCAGGAACTTGAAGGTCAGGACATCAGCGTTCAAAAGACACTTGTATTCCACGACGGCTTTGCAATTGCCGGAAGCGGCGGCGGAAGTATCTTTACCAAAACGACTCCCAATGAACGAACCGAAGAAGATTTATTGACTGATTTTGAAATTGTAGAAAATTCATCAGATTCATGTGCCGACAAAGACGGACGCTGGTCTAACCTGATCATCATTTCTCACAATCCGCCTTTAACAGAAAAATGTGACAGCCCGGCTCCAGGGGTTCACGCCGGAAGCAAAATGCTTTCTGAGTTTATAAAAAAGAGATCGCCGCTTTTAGTCGTTACAGGTCACATCCACGAAGGTGCTGCAATCGAAAAGATTGAAGAATCGACTGTCGTAAACCCGGGCTCGCTTGCCGAAGGTAAATACGCTCTTGCAGAATTTGAAAAAAAAGAAGGAGAGTGGACATTAAAAAGTGCAGAACTTAAGCGGCTATAGTTTGCATAAATTTTGCGCATAACATATAATTGCTCTATGTTAAATTTTATTCCAACAATAATGCCGTGGATCTGGCTTGGCATTGTCATTGCCTGTATCCTCATCGAAACATTCACTTTTTCGCTTACGACAATCTGGGCTGCTATTGCAGGTATTCCGATGATTTTTATTTCAAAATCGTCAATGTCTTTAAAATGGCAGCTGTTGATTTTTGCAGTTCTTACTCTTGTGTTGTTAATTGCGACACGTCCTTTTGCAATCAAGATGCTTAAGACTGTTAAAAAGGTTCCAAACTCGCTTGAAGGAACCGAGGTAAGAATTACAAAAGAAATTCCTCAGTTTGAAAAAGGCGAAGCAAAAACTTCTAATGGTGTTTTATGGACAGCAAAATCCAAAGACAATACCGTTATTCCACAGGATACCCGCTGCCGGATTACTTCGGTAGAAGGAAATACTTTAATAGTTGAACCGCTTGAATAAGCGTTCGCTACAGGAGAAAAGATATGCCATTTTTAATTTCAGCAATTATTGTAGTTGTCATCATTTTGATTGCTACAAACATCCGTATTATTCCGCAGTCAAGTGCAGCGGTAATTGAACGTCTTGGAGCTTACAACTCAACATGGAACGTAGGTCTTCATGTTAAGCTTCCGTTTATTGATCGTATCGCAAATAAGATTTCTCTTAAGGAAAAGGTTCTGGATTTTGAACCACAGCCTGTAATTACAAAAGACAATGTAACAATGATGATTGATACAGTTGTTTACTTTCAGATTACAGATCCTAAACTTTATACTTACGGTGTTGAACGTCCTATCAACGCTCTTGAAAATCTTTCTGCAACAACACTTCGTAACATCATCGGTGATCTTGA
>JAILNY010000110.1 GCA_024691105.1 Treponema sp.
CCTTTGATTTAGTTATTTCTCACAGCGGTGAATGTTACCACAATGAAGAGGGTGTTGAAGTTGCAGGAGAGCCTGTTTCTGGAACTCCGACTATTATTTACGAAATTTATAATTCATCTGGTACTGTTGTTGCAGAAGGAAGTAAAGTTGCCCCTGTTACAGTTCCGGTAGAAATCGGAAAATATTATGTAAAAGCTTATGCTTTGTGCACGGGTTATATTGACAGTGATTACATGGCTGATGATGAAGAGCATTGTACAAGTCTTGCAAATGCATTTACTGTTCACCGCAGTCAGAATTTCTATGTCAATAAAACCGGGAACAACGGAACTTATAACGGATCTAAAAACAGACCATACCGCACTCTGCAGAAATGTATTGATCAGATTCGCAATATGGCACAAAACGACCCTACTGATAATTATTATTCTATTATTCTCCAGAGTGATATTACTGTTGCTTCAACTGATACAGCATCAACTCTTGCAGACTTTACAAAGACCGGCGTTTCTTCTACAGATGATCTTGTTTATTATATTGAAGGAAATGGTTATACAATCGATGCTTCAGGTAAAACTCTTGCTGCAAAAGTCGAAAGTGGCACGGAAGTTATTTTTGATAATGTAAATATTACAAGTGCCGGAATTGAAGTTGACTCCGGTATTCTTAAGTTTGCTTCTGGTTCTGTAAAGGATGTTTCTTCTGGTACTTCAGGTTGTGCGATTAAGGCTTTAAGTGGTGAACTTTATCTTGGAACAGAAGGTCTTGTTACAGTTAGCGGCAATACTTGCAGCGCAGAAGAAAAGCCTTGTGCAGTTTACATTGGCGGCAGTGCAATCTGTGGTATTGCAAAAGCAGTTATCTATAACAATAAAGATGCAGATAACAATCCTGCAAACCTTTATCTTGCAAAGAATGGGGATAGTCAGAAACTTCTTAATATTGCAGATACTCTTACAGGCAGCAAGATTGGTATTCAGACAGAAAGTGAACCTGCCGCCGGAAGTTATGTCACATTTACAAATGCTTACGGTTATAACCAGGGAAACAATGAAGATGTAACACCTGGTACTTATTTTATTGGTGACAAAGAAGGTGTCGGCTTTGATGCTGCAACAGGCGAAGCTGTTCTTGCTAAAAACGGCGGAAGCTTTAATATTAATTTTGAAGAAGACATAACGTTTGCTCTTGAATCAATGTATGTTCCTTATCATACAGAAAAGACGATGAATATAATTGTAACTAAAAAGAAAACTGTCGGAACGGTAATAAAAGAAAGTGATGTTACTGCTGACTGTACAGACTTTAATTACAGTCTCTGCTACTTTGGTGATGATATTGGAAGTACCTATTACACTAACAGCACAACACGTTCATTTACAATTAAGAATACATTACGCTCCGGAACTTATAAACTCTTTGTAAGCTGTAAGTATCACAATGTGCTTTACTCTCAGGAACTGGAAGTTGGAGTACGCACAACAGATGAATTCTATGTTTCAGAAGATGGAAATGACAGTAACTCAGGACTTACAGCACAACAGCCTCTAAAGACCTTTGGTCGTGCACTTAAACTTTTTGAAGGCAGTGGCTCTACTAACTTCCTTACGATTTATGTTTCTGGAAATGTTCAGCTTGGAACTCTTAATACAGACAGAACAAATGCCCTTAATGCTACAATTCCTTCTTTAAGAATTGAAAGCCCGACGGGCGGTTCTATTAACGGCGGCTCTGCTACAATCTTAAGAGTAAACTCTCCGTCTGCTGTTGTAATAAAAAATGTCAAGCTTGTAAATGATGAGTCAACTTATGCATTAAAGCTTGAAAATGCAAAGGCAAAACTTACAGTACAGGGAAAAACTGCATTGGGAAAGGTTTATCTTAAAAATGGAAGCTTTATTAATGCAGACTCTTCTCTTGAACTTCCATCTGGTTTTGAAAATTATGCTCTTGTAACTCCTGAAAGAACAGCTCTTGGTACAAAAGTATGTGAAGGTGACTGGCCAAAGTTTGAAAAGTTTATACTTACCTGCAAGGACACATTTAACAACCAGGACTATTTACGCTTTGTTAACAGAGCCGGAAAAATATCTTTAGGTTATGAATTTGTTCCAACCTTGGAAAAACATCTTCCTGATTTGTCTGATGACGATATTAAAGGTCTGATAAACGACGCTACTGCTGTTAACGGAGTTCGTGTGCCTAATGACTGGCAGCTTTGTAATGATCATGCAAATGTAAGTTATGACCAGGAACGCTGGGCAAGAATGGTTGGTTCAACCCTTGTCTTCAGAACAAATGAAGGTCGCTATGGTGTAATGACCCTTTTCCATGTCTACCGTAAGGAGTACAAAAAAGGTCTCAAAAAGCATAAGAAAATGGAGGCTTACTGGTGGATTAGATTCATTGGAGAAGGTGAACAGGAATCCCGCGCAATGGACAGTTTTAATTCCGATATTGACTGTGCCTTCCATGGAGAAACCGGAAATGTAAATGATATTCATACAGCAAACGGTTGTGCAATTAATGGTGCCACTTTCTATGTTCTTCATTACGGTAATAAATGGCCGGGCAATATAGATGATTGCTGGATGTAAGGAGAAAGAAGATAATGAAAAAAATAAAATTATTTTTTACGGCAATATTTATTTCTCTACTTTTTGCGTCATGCAATAATTTTGCAGATGGGTTGTCTCAAAGTTCTCTTTTAAATGAACGCGATGGTGCACGATGTGGCAGCGTCTCTGGAATAATAAATATTAGCGGAGCTCTTCCTCAAGAGTATGCTGATGCACTAAGAACTTCGGGTCAAACTTATGGGCTTGAGCGTGCAGCATTTCCTACAAAACCAGATCTTTCTTCTGCTTCCTTAACAAAAACAATTTTTGCTGTAAATCAAAATGATACATCAGATACAATTCCTGCAGAATTTGACGAAGGCTCCGGGGCATTTACTGTAAGTGGACTGCGTTTTGGAGTGCCTTATAAAGTTAAGGCAAGCGTAAAAGACGGCTTGACAGAAATTTTTTCTGGAGAAAGCGAGGGCTTTACATTAAGTTCAACAAATTCTGTAATTCCGGATATCCGTGTAGAGCTTTATCCTGTAAAAAGCGCAGATGGAACTGGAAATGTAAAGCTTGCTATGTACAAAAATTATGGCAGCATAAAAAATATTAGAGCAAGTATAATAACCAATGACAGCCTCTGGACAAAAAATGGTGCAGTAAAAGTTTATAATGTTGCGGTTACGGATGTATTAAGTATTAAAACTGTTATTGATGTAACAAATATTCCTTCCGGTTCTTATGATGTAAAAATTGAATTTTTACCGGCTAATATAAATGCAGCTCCTCTTTATGTAACGCGTCAGACAATAAATGTTTTTGACGGTCTTACAACAAACCGCTGGAGTGGTAAAGATGAGTGTATTAAAGAAATAAATAATAAAATTTATCTTTATGTTGATTCTGACCTTTGTGAAAAGTTTAATACAATCACAGACTTTTATGTCGGTGGTCCAAATGCAAGTGATTATAATACAGGAACATGGGTTTCTCCTCTTGAAACTATCGGACGAGCATTCGAGAAAATGAATGATACTAATGCTGATTATACAATCAATGTTACTTCTGATATTACTTCGGCTACAAGTATTGCATTTGATGAAATTGCTGCAAACTCTGTTACAATTCGCGGATATGGAGAAGATGGAGAAGATATAAAACTTTCAGCAAATGGTAGCGGTTCAACACTTACTTTTAATACTCCAAAAGAAGTCGAAATTACAATTGAAAATCTTACGATTACCGGTGGCTCAGCTTATCGTGGCGGCGGTGTTTTAATTGAAGGTAATTCAAAAATAAAATTTGGAAACGGTACTGTAATCAAACAGAACAAGACAAATCATGCAGGTGCCGGAGTTTATGTCTGTGGAAGTAATTCTACAAAATATCCTGTTTTAACAATTGCAGATGGTGCAAAAATTACAGACAATCATAATTCATCTGCCAGCGGGACTGTCGGTCTGGATGGTTCAGGCCTTGGAATTTTTGCAGGCGATTATGCAAAAGTTATAATGACCGGCGGAGAAATTTCTGCAAACTCTTCTGCAATCATTGATGGCAATATGGGACATATTAAAGGTGGAGGCCTTTGGGTTTATAATCATGCAAGCTTTGAGATGTCAGGCGGAAAAATCTTTGACAATGAAGTTGCGTTTGATACAGCAAGCGGCGCAAGTGGAGGTGCAGTTTATATAGAATCTAACGGCACATTTAAAATGAGCGGAGATGCCTATATTCCTTATGGCGTTACAAGCGGCAGTAGTCTGGTAAAAGGTGCCGGCAAAAATGATGTTCAACTTTCTGGTTCAGCAGGAAGTACAACAAAAATTACAATTGCAGGTGAACTTACAAGTCCACAAGACTGTACAGATGGAATTCAGGCAGTTATAACTCCGTCAGTATATTCAGCAAAAAATGTTGTTCTTACTGGTGAAACTGACATTCTTAAAGCCATTGCTGAAGACGGAAAAATTGCAATTGCTTCTCAGGGTAACGGTAGTAACGCAATTGATTGGATTATAAGCAAGAGCGGAAACGGAAAAATGCAGCTTAAAAATCCGCTTATGAAGATGTATGTAAAATCTGACGGAAGCGACAATAATACCGGCAAGACTCTTGATAAAGCATTTAAGACTTTAAATAAATGCTGGCAGGTTATTACTGAGCAGGAAATTGCTGACGGTGAATATGAAATTTATATTTCCGGAACTATAACAGGCTCTCAGACAATTCCTTTAACAACAAGTGGAACTAATGCACTTAATGTTAAAAAAGGAACAACTGCAAAATCAATTTTAATTACAGGTGCTTCTGAATTAAGCAGCGGTGAGCCTCAGGATATAATCAATGCAAATGTCGGTACTACACCTTCTTCTAATGGTTCTGCAATTACCATTAACACTGATGTTCCTGTAACCTTTGAGAAAATCCAGATTACAGGCGGTAATACAAGTGGAAACGGTGGTGGATTAAATATTTCAAGCAGTTCAAATGTCACGGTTGATTCTTATGTGTGGATTTCAGAAAATAAGGCAAAAGCGGGCGGTGGTATTTATAATGCCGGAACATTAACTGTAAAAGGCGGCGAAATTTATAGCAATAGTACAGGCTCTGTAAATTTACAAAGCTATGGTGGTGGTATTTATAATGACGGAGGTACTGTATTTATTTACGGCACTTCTTTTATCGGTGGTTCTGGTAGAGGAAACTATGGTTATACAGGTGGAGGTATTTGTAATAACGGCTATCTGTATATCGGCTACAGTTCTGCAAAATCAGATAAGGCACCTGATAAAACAGAATCTGGAACTCCTTTTATTCAGTATAATACTGGTCAGGAAGGAACCGGAATTTTTAATAAAGACAATTGTCATATTTATATGAGAGACGGTAATATCAGCTATAATGAAGCTTCTGGTTTGGGTGCAGGAATTTATACATCTGGAACAGTCACAATGACAGGAGGAAGTATTACAAATAATAAAAATACATCTTCTGCTAATAATCGTGGCGGTGGGGTTTATATTTACTCCAGCGGAACCTTTAATATGGAAGGCGGAAGTATTTCTGAAAATGATAAAGATGTAACATTTAATGTTCTTGGCGCCGCAATTTACAATGGCGGAACCCTCAATATGAAAGGAAGTATCTCAATCCCTGCAGGAAGTGATGGTAACCATAATATCTACCTTCCGGACAATGATTCCAGGGCAATAAATATTACAGGCTCAATTACGGAAACTGCTCCTGTAGCAAAAATTGCAACCGCCTCTACAACTGAAGGAAGAATTTTGCTTACAAAGGGAACAAATGTATCCGGTACAGATTTTGCAGCAGCTGTTTCAAAATTTACATTGGTAAATTCTGGTTATTCAATTGTTACTAATGCTGCACAAACACAGGCAACTTTGTTTAATGGTGTTAGAGTTTCAAGTACAAACGATTTTGAAGCTGCAATTAGTAATTTAACAGAAAATGGAGCAAAGATTGTATTAACTGGTAGTTCAACTATAGATACAAGTTGTCTTGCAAGTGCATCATATAAAATAAAGCTTGATGTAACAAATTATACAGGAGACCTGGCTGCAATACAAAAGCCGAATATCCAGGAGATTATCATAAATTCAAGCCAGATTAGTTCTGCTTATGTTTTTAGAAATCAGGCAGGTTCAGCTGTTTGCAGTGATTTGAGAACTGTCCACATAAAGGGAACAGACACAACAACAGCTTACGGAATGAGTCAGGCTAATTTGTTCCAGGGTTGTACAAGTTTACGTAATATTTATTTTGATGAAGGTGTACAAAAGGTTTGTATAGGATGGGGATTTATGAATAATTATATTCAAAACACAGTATCAATTCATATTCCATCTACTGCAACAAGTATTTTGATTAGTAATGCTACAAATAATCAAGGTAATGCTTCGGATTTTAATAAAATATACGGCTTATATTATAAGGGTACAAAAGATGCTCTAAAGAATATTACAGTTACCGCCCAGTATCCTAATAATAATAATAATGACCAGATTACTGCTTACTATAATGATTCAAGTTCGTCCCTTATACACTGGAAAAAGGGAGAAAATGCAGCAACAGGAAGCTGGGTTGAAGATTAATACGTATATGAAGGACAAGTCGCATTAGAAAGTTGCTTTTATTTTTGAATATCGCTATAATGCAATCAATCACGGGTGCCTGTAGTTCAGGCTGAGATAAAGGATAAACCTTTGGACCGTTTACCTGATTTGGATAATGCCAACGTAGGGACGATTAAAATTGTTCATTACAGGAAGCTCCAATTCAGGGCTTCCTTTTTTTTAAGGAAGATTCTTGAATTAACAGTTATGGAGAAAAATTATGGTAACTGTAAATGGAGAAAATCTTGATATTGCAGGACTTTCCATCAATGACTGGCTTAGTAAAACTGAATATGACAAAAGCCGCATTGTAGTTGAACTCAATATGGAGATTGTTTCAAAAGGGTCTTACAACGATGTTGTACTAAAAGACGGTGATAGTGTAGAAGTTGTTTCTTTTGTAGGCGGAGGCTGATATGACACCGACAAAAGAGGAATTTTACAAGGCACAATGTGCTCGTCATGGTGAAGAACTTCAGAAAAAATTATCTGAAACAACAGTTGCGGTTGCAGGACTTGGCGGACTTGGTTCTAATATTTCAATCAGCCTTGCACGTCTTGGAATTGGAAAACTTATACTGATTGACTTTGATAAAGTTGATGTTACTAATCTTCACAGACAACAGTATAAGGCATGTCAGGTTGGAATGAATAAAGCCGACGCTCTTGCAGAAAATCTGCATGAGATAAATCCTTATATTGAACTTGAAACGCATGTAGAAAAAATAACTTCGGACAATGCTGTATCACTGCTTGGCGGTGCTGATATTGTTTGCGAGGCTTTTGATAATGCGCAGAATAAAGCAATGCTTGTAGAAACTGTTCTTACAAAGCTTGATGGAATCTATATTGTATCAGGTTCCGGAATGGCGGGAATTAACAGCGCTAATGATATCGTTACAAAAAAGATTTCTGAAAAGTTTTTTTTATGCGGCGACAGAACAAGCGATGTTGCAACTTCTAAGGGATTATTTGCACCGCGTGTTATGCTTTGTGCATCGCATGAGGCTCTTATGGTCTTAAGAATTATTGCAGGCTTTAAAGAAGTGTAGTTGTATACGAAGTGAATTTGTAAAAAAAAAAATTAACAGATGCGGGAGCTGTGTTATGGAAGATAAATTAATTATTGGTGGGCATGAATTTAGTTCAAGATTTATTTTAGGTTCTGGAAAATATTCTCTGTCGCTTATAGAAGCAGCAGTAAAATATGCCGGTGCTGAAATTATTACTCTTGCGGTTCGTCGTGCAAATACTCAGGAAAAAGAAAATATTCTTGATTATATTCCAAAGGGAATTACTTTACTTCCTAACACCAGCGGCGCCCGCACTGCAGAAGAGGCTGTAAGAATAGCACGATTAGCGCGCGAGCTTGGCTGCGGCTCTTTTGTAAAAGTTGAGATTATGAAAGATACAAAATATCTCTTGCCTGACAATTACGAAACTATTAAAGCAACAGAGATTCTTGCAAAAGAAGGCTTTGTTGTAATGCCATATATGTATCCTGATTTAAACGTCGCGCGCGATCTTGTAAGTGCGGGCGCCGCGTGCGTGATGCCTCTTGCGGCCCCTATCGGTTCTAATAACGGGCTTGCGACAAAGAGCTTTATTCAGATTCTCATTGATGAAATTGATTTACCGATTATTGTCGATGCAGGAATTGGTAAGCCGTCTCAGGCTTGCGAAGCAATGGAGATGGGCTGCGCTGCAGTTATGGCAAATACAGCTCTTGCAACTTCCGGAAATATTCCTGAGATGGCGGCGGCTTTTAAGCTTGCAATTGAAAGCGGTCGCAGGGCATATCTTGCAGGGCTTGGAAGAGTTTTGACAAGAGGTGCATCGGCTTCGGATCCATTGACAGGATTCTTACGAAACTAAAAAATCAGATGTAAATTCATTTTTGAATATGCGGTAATCAGATTATGGAAAATCAGTTTTTTGTAGATTCACAATTTTTATCAAAAGAAGCTCTCGAAAAAAAACACAGACTTGAAACAGATCCTTCGTTCCGTACAAACCACATGGAATACATGGAAGGAATGCAGGTAATTAAATCTGATATCTGTCAAAAAGTTTTAGACCAGATGAACTCTTTTGATTACACAAAATATACTGAACACGATGTTCTTGCTGCGCTTGAACATTCAACCTGTACGATAGAAGATTTTAAGGCTCTGCTTTCTCCTGCGGCTGAACCATTTTTAGAAAAGATGGCTGAGCGTGCCAGAGCAGAAACTTCAAAACATTTTGGTAATACGGTGTATTTATTCACACCGCTTTATATTGCAAACTACTGCGAAAATTACTGTGTTTACTGCGGCTTTAACTGCTACAATCACATCAAACGCATGAAGCTTTCTTTTGAACAGATTGAAAAAGAAATGCAGGTTATTGCAAAAAGCGGAATGGAAGAAATTCTAATTTTGACTGGCGAAAGCCGTGCGCAAAGTGATGTAAATTATATCGGCGAAGCATGTAAGCTTGCACGAAAATATTTCAGACTTGTAGGTCTTGAAGTATATCCGTTGAATGTCGATGAATATAAATTTCTTCATGAATGCGGTGCAGATTACGTGACTGTATTTCAGGAAACTTATGATTCGCAAAAATATGAGACTCTTCATTTGATGGGGCATAAACGCGTATGGCCTTATCGCTTTGATTCTCAGGAAAGAGCGCTAATGGCAGGAATGCGTGGCGTTGCTTTTTCTGCTTTGCTTGGACTTTCTGATTTTAGAAAGGATGCTCTTGCGACTGCGCTTCATGCTTATTTTTTGCAGAGAAAATATCCGCAGGCAGAGATTTCTTTGTCGTGTCCGAGACTGCGCCCGATTATTAATAATGATAAAATTAATCCGCTTGATGTTCACGAGCGGCAGTTGTGTCAGGTTTTGTGTGCGTATAGGATTTTCCTTCCGTTTGCGGGTATTACGGTTTCTTCGCGCGAGAGTGCTGAGTTTAGAAATGGAATTGTAAAAATTGCGGCGACAAAGGTTTCTGCCGGCGTTTCGACAGGAATCGGCGACCACGAAGAAAAGTATTCAAAAAAGGATACTGGTAAAAGTTGCGCAGACGAAAAAAAGGCTGGATCGGATAAGCGCGACGCAGATGTTGACTGCCGCGACTCTGGTGACGAGCAGTTTGAAATAAACGACAGCCGCAGTCTTAACAAAATGTACAGCGATATAAAAGGAGAAGGCTTACAGCCGGTTTTAAACGATTATCTTTATGTCTAAAATAATTTGTGTTACAAACAGAAAATTATGTAAGGCCGATGAGAAAGGACAGAAAGTCTGCTTTTTAGAAAAGATTGAAAGATTATGCCGCTCTGGCGTTCATGCGGTTATTCTTCGCGAAAAAGATTTATCTGAATCGGATTATAAAAAACTTGCGTTTAAGGTTTTTGAAATTTGCAAAAGATATAATACGACTTTTATTCCTCATACGTATGAGATTGAAGGCTGTAATGCGCTTCATCTGCCGCTTGCGCTTTTGCGCGGGAAGACGGAAAATAGCACGCGCGTGGCGAGCTGTGAACGTGGTAGTAAAGCGCGCGTTAATCAGATTAAAATCGGGACATCTGTTCACTCTGTAGAGGATGCGATTGAGGCAGAATTGCTTGGTGCCACCTATCTTGTTGCTGGTCATATATTTGAAACAGATTGCAAAAAAGGACTTACGCCGCGCGGTCTTGATTTTTTGCGTCAGGTATGTGAAGCAGTAAAGATTCCGGTTTATGCAATCGGCGGTATTGCGCAGGATAATTTTAAAGACGTGCTTGCCTGTGGCGCAAGCGGCGGCGCAATAATGAGCAGCGCTATGTTGTGCGAAGACGAAGAAAAATTTTTGCACGCGTTTTGACTTTTACGCGTTTTGTGGATTTGCGTGAGTTTTAAAGTGATGTCTTCGCGTTTGACTACTAAAGCCTTTTGATTTATACTTAAATTTATGAAAGATATAGAACAGCAATCCTTTGAAGAATTGATTCAGATTTTTACAGATATTAATGATAAAGAATTTATGAGAGCTTTTATGGGCTGTCTTTTTACTCCGGCAGAGTGTGCAGATTTTGCTGACCGCTGGATTCTGGTAAAAGAAATTGA
>JAILNY010000115.1 GCA_024691105.1 Treponema sp.
CTTTCAATTGAGCGATTTGAAAAATCGCGACGCACAAAGCACAAGTGATTTCTGTCATAACAGGAAGACACTTTGTGCAGCTTGCACAAAAAAAATCGCCCTTCTTACGAAGAGCGATTTTCATTCTAGGATGCCGCGTCGTATAGGCTCCGGCGGCAATCGATTGTACTATCTGAGAAGTGAAAGTACATTCTGACTCGACTGATTAGCTTGCGCAAGCATTGCCATTCCAGCCTGAGAAAGTACCTGGTTCTTAGTGAACTCAACCATCTCAGAAGCCATGTTTGTATCGCGGATGCGGCTTTCAGAAGCCTGAAGGTTTTCTGCACCGATATCAAGTCCGACAACTGTCTTTTCAAGGCGGTTCTGGTAAGCACCAAGGTCAGCACGCTGCTTGTTGATCTTCTTAAGTGCTTCATCAAGAGTTCCGATTGCGCGGTTAGCGTCATCTGGAGCTGCAAGCGAAAGCTTTTCTTCAGTTCCAAGGTTTCTAAGACCGAGAGCTGTAGCAGACATTGTTCCAATATAAACCTGAGTTCTCTGATCCATGTTAGCACCAATGTGGAACCACATAGAACCTGTAACTGTATTTTCTCCTGTAGGACGAGCAAAGCGGCCTGTAAGCATATTCATTCCGTTAAACTGAGCAGCACTTGCAATGCGGTCAACTTCCTCGATAAGTGAAGAAACTTCTACCTGAATCTGCATGCGGTCTTCGTCAGAATAGATTCCGTTTGAAGACTGAATTGCAAGTTCGCGGATACGCTGAACGATATCAGATGTTTCCTGGAGGTAGCCTTCAGTTGTCTGAATAAAACTGATTCCGTTCTGGGCATTTGTAGAAGCCTGATTCAAACCACGGATCTGTGCACGCATTTTTTCTGAAACTGCAAGACCTGAAGCATCGTCGCCTGCACGGTTAATTCTCATACCAGATGAGAGTTTTTCCATGTTTTTCTGATTTGCTAAGACTGTAAGTCCCTGTGATCTCTGTGCAAACATTGCACTCATGTTGTGATTAATAACCATAATGTATCTCCTTATTTCTCGGAACAGATCGAACTCATTTCAATCCGGCCACCGTAAAACCTGCCAATCAGGCTTATCGGTAAACTTGCATCCGAGGAACGCTTTCGCGCCCGACACTCAAAGTATCGGAGATACGGAATTTGACTTTAGCATTTTTTTATGAATTTTAACAAAAAAAGTGTTTTTTCTGCGAAATTTACCAAAAAAAACACTATACCTGTGTATTTTTCTCCCTTAATCTTCCAGGACCGTAAAGGAAATTGACTTTAGGACCCCGTCAGAACAGTTTAATTTAAATGCAGCGCAGGCCCTTCCAAAATATAGCCATTCGTTCAGTTTTACATTCTGGCCAAAAGCCTTTTTAACTTCTTCAACAGAAATGCCAAGCTTTATATTGAGCGGATTATTTACATCTGTAAACATTTCCATTGATTTCCAGTTCATGCTTCCATACTTATATTCAAGCATAAACTTAAATGAACCGTACTCAAATAGATACTCGTTTCCGTTATTTTTAACGTTTTTTCCTTTTTCGTAATATGAATTAATTGCATGAGAATCATAGATGTCAACCACGCTCGGTTTGCTTCCGTCAATTAAATTCCACAAAACATATCCGGCAGCTTCAGTTTTATCAACTGAATAAAGTTCACTTTTATCGACATCCGGCTTAAAATATCCGCCATAAATATAGCAGTACTCATAATCAGAGCCCGAAAAGCTTACCTGATACCAGCATTCTTTTTTACCGTCAATCTCATCCAGCTCTGTTGTATAACCTGTAACTGCAAGTTTGTCACCTTTATTTACAACTCCGACAACTTGAGAATATTTTACAGAAGGAGAATTTCTTACGCGGACTCTGTCTTCCAATACAGTGCCTTCATACGAAAACACTTTTGAAAACGATACAAAAAATAAAGCCAAACATAAAAATCTTTTTAAAACTTTCATCTAAAAATCCTCAATCTATGAACATTGTAATAAACACAAGCCGCACACAGCCCTATTTCTTACAGCATTCGCTGCAGCCGGTGACCATTACGTGCTTTTTGTTGTTCTTGTAGTTAAAAAGTCGCGCGATGAGATAGCCATTTATAGGAATCTCTTTTTTGCAGCACGGGCACTGGCGCTTAATCCCTGGTTCCGGACGTGGATAGCAGTGAGGGCAGCCGTTTATAGTACACCGCTGGTCCGGAACGTCCATCGGCCGGTAGACTTTAGAAATTAAGTTCTGGCCTTTTTCAAGTCGGGTATTGCAGACCGGGCATGTTACAAAACCAGGGTTCGCGCCTTGTCCACTCTGAGCCTGCGCATTATTTGTATTATGCACACCAACGCGTCC
>JAILNY010000120.1 GCA_024691105.1 Treponema sp.
TCTCTTGAAAAAATCGCTGAAATTAAGTCTTGCGTAGAAGTACAACCATAAAAGACTCAAAATTTAAATGACAAATTCCATTTTTTTGTAGTAATAAACGATTTTGCTTGACAAAATACTGCAATAGATGCAAAATATTCAAAGAAATTACATTGAATAAAACCTTATTTAAGGAGCATTATTGTGGAAGAAGATATCCTTACAATCGAAGAAGTTGCAAAATATCTGCGCGTTTCAGAGCGCACTGTATATGACTGGGCACAGAAGGGCGAGATTCCAGCCGGAAAAATCGGTACAGTATGGCGATTCAAAAAAACAGAAATTGAAAAATGGGTAAACGACCGTCTTTCTTCTGGTTCAAGATCTAATTCTCTTAACCAGAACGTTCAAATCAGAAATATTCTTTCACCAGACAGAATCGTATATATCAATCATTCAACAAAGCACGATGCTCTCGTTGAGCTTGCAGCAAATTTGAGCACAGCTCCACAGGTAAAGTTTGCACAGGAACTTGAAACAGAAATCTTAAAGCGCGAAGAGCTTATGTCTACAGCAATCGGACGCGGAATTGCAATTCCTCACGTTCGTCTTTCTTCTATTACAGACCTCGTTATGTCAGTAGGAATTTGTAAAAATCCTATTATCGACTTCCAGACAATCGATGATGTTCCGGTTCAGCTTCTGATTATGATTGGTGCTGCATACAATCAGCATTCATATTATCTGCAGACTTTGAGCTTCCTTAGTGCTAAGCTTAAAAAGACTGAACTTCGTGATGCGCTTTTGGCTTCTACAAATCCAGAAGATGCATACGAAATGCTTATTAAAGAGTAGTTAAGGTAAATCTACCGGTATCCATTTGGCTGTGTCGCTCTGTTCCTGGGCGATACGGCCAAAGTCAACCTTTGCGGTTGTTTCTCCAAGAACATAATTTACATTATCAACAGTTATTGCAGCGCCATTTTCTTTAACGGCAGCGCCAAAAACTGCATGACTGTATTCCCGCGAAATAAACAATTCAGTTTTAATTCCAAGATGTTCAAGTAAAACGCACATAAGCATTGAACGGCTGTCGCAGTCTGAACCGACTCCCTGAACTGCCGCTGTTATTGCCGTAAAGTCTGTAGATGTTCTATCGCGTTTATATTCAAAATCCTGAACCCAGTCTAAAAGCATTTTTAAAATTTCAAAATCCGGATTCTGCGGCGATTTTCTCTGGGCGGTCGGCATAAGGTTTTTGTAAATGTCCCTTGAAATCTGATCAAAGGCGTTAAAACTTTCTCTAAAAACCTCTCGGTAATAGCGCTGCCAGGCTTCTTTCCAATGCGGGTTATTTGCGTAAACAGAAAGGACTGCAAACTCGCGCTCAAGTACAAAGTTACTGCGCTCGATTGCGTCTTTTGCAATTGTGCTTGTAAAGGTTTTTCCGCCGATTGTAAGGGATACGGCCGATAATTCTGGTGAAGTGTTTTCTTTTGAAGAATAGGCAAAGGTTGTTACAGGACCTGGTCGTCTGCAATCTTCCTTGCAAAAGAAAACGCTGTCTAAAATAGAAAGCATGTACTGGTCACAGTCGCGGCTAATCGTACTGTCGGCATAGGTTAAAAAAAGCATCCATTTGTTTTTTTTGCCGGCGGCAGAAGAAGTGCCTGAATTGCCTTTGGCTGCGGCTTTAATTGCCATTGCCCAGCCCGCATACAGTTTTTGATCCGGTAAGACAAAGGCAAAGGTTGTAAGGCTTACAGGCCTTTTATACCAGTCAAAGTTTTCAATTTCACCATTACATCCTAACTGGCTCATAGCATCGGTTACAACTTCCTCCGGCGATTTATATTTATCTTCGTCGTAGATTTTTAACGCAAATTTTACGGGCATATACTTTGTTTCAAAAAAGAACGAATCTCCCGTTTCGCTTGCGTCACTTACGCTAAAGCCTTCCGGCAGGTCCATTGTAAAATTTAATTCTTCAAGGGAATAATATTCGGCGTGAATTAAATTTATAGAAAAGATAAAAATCAGTGCAAAAAGAAAAAGCGGCCTTGATAAATTCAACCGGAGCCTATCTGATTTAATAAATTTTGTTGCCATTTTTTGCCTCTTTTAATATAGTAAAATCAATGAACACAATTCCAATTATATACGAAAATTCTGAAATTATCATTATAAATAAACCTCAGGGACTTGCGGTGCAGGGCGGACAGAATATTGCGCATCCGCTTGATAAAGAGCTGCCGCTACAGCTTGGGTATCCGGTTTATCTTGTTCACAGGCTTGACCAGGAAACAAGCGGCCTTATGATTGTTGCAAAGACTCCGGCTGCCGCTTCTAAGTGGACTCGTCTTATCGGTGAAAAGTCTGTTAAAAAAGAATACGATGCGCTTTGTATCGGCGTTCCTCCAAAAAACAAGGGGCAGTTTAAGTCGAGTATTATTGAACACGGCGTAAAAAAAGATGCCCTTACGTTCTATGAAGTAAAAAAATCCTGGACAGTTGAAAGTTACACGCTCTCGCATATCCATCTGACCCTTGGAACGGGGCGTATGCATCAGATCCGCATTCATTTAGCAAAGGCGGGCTTTCCGATTGCGGGCGATGACAAGCACGGCGCTTTCAAGGCAAATAAGGAATTAAAAAAACTCTGCGGAATCAAGCGCTTAAAGCTTATCAGTTCGCGCCTGACTCTGCCTCTTGATGGCCGCGATGTAACGTTTGAAGTTCCCGTAGATTTTGATATTAAGATGGAGTAGAATTATAACATCTGATCGGATTTGAGTTAAAAATTGTGAGGTATGAATTTATGAAAAAGTTATTCAGTATTTTTCTGATGTTGTGTTGTCTGGGACATTTTATGTTTGCAGGTGAACCACAGGAAGTTTTTGATATTTACTTTGATAATGAAGATGAAAATGACCGTATCGCTTTTTGTCTTTTTGCTGCTGAAAGTGAAGATGACGGACAGTGCGGTGCTTTTTTTGCGGACTTAAAAAAGGCCGAAGTTAATTTTATTGCCTATGATGTTTCTGAATATAAGATGCTTAAGGCAATTGCACATGATTCAAAGGTTCTTGCGCTTTCTGTAAAGACTCGTAAGGATTACGAAAGCAAAAAAATATATCAGCAGATTATAAAAAAGATTTCTGCTTTTGCTCCGGTAAAAAAAGAAGAGTTTGAGACTGAAGAAGAGTTTGGTGGTTTTGTAAAAACTAATTATTACATCACTAAAACCTTCTGCGATAAATATCCGGAAGATGTTGCAATCCTGGATGAAAAGTGTGGTACAGAAAAATCTTCAAATGCTTCTTCAAAAAAATCGTCTAAGGGCTCATCAAAAAAAGATTTGTCAGATAAAATTGTAATCTGGTCATTTACCGATGAAATACAGTCAATAGTTGATAACTATTACAAGAGTGCATACCCAAAAACAGAAGTTGAATATTCCTTAACACCTACGGACCAGTTTCCAAATAAACTGGATGTAGCTTTAGCAAACGGAACTGCACCTGATGTATTTGCGCTTGAAAGTGCTTTTTTCAGGAGATATGTTGAACTTGGTGAAGACCAGCTTCTTGATTTAACTGATGTTTATAACGAGATAAAGGGAAAATCTCTTGTTTATCCGGTTCAGGCTGGAACTTACAAGGGTAGGGTTTATGCACTTTCATGGCAGGCTTATCCTGGTGCAATGTTTTACAGACGTTCACTTGCAAAAAAATATCTTGGAACAGATGATCCTGCCGAAGTACAAAAATATGTTGCAGACTGGAATAAATTTCTTAGCACTGCACAGCATCTTAAAAATAAATCTGACGGAAGATGTGTAATTGTTGCGGCAACAGGAGATCTTTTTAAGCCTATGCAGGGGGCTAGAAAATCTCCTTGGATTGTAAATGACCGTCTTGTAATAGATCCTGCAATGACTGAATATATGAAGCTTTGTAAGACTTTAAGAGAAAAAGATCTTGAAGCTCATGTTTCTCAGTGGTCAGAAGGCTGGTTTGCCGGAATGAAAGGTGAACTCCGAGATGAAAGTGGGGATCCTGTTGAAGTATTCTCGTACTTTATGCCTTCATGGGGACTTCACTATGTTCTTAAACCTAATGCGCCAAACACAGACGGAGACTGGGCAATGATTCCGGGGCCTTCGCCTTATTACTGGGGCGGAACATGGATTGCGGCATACAAAAATACAAAGAACCCGAAACTTGTAAAAGAGTTTATTAAATTTATTGCATCGGATGAATCGTTCCAGGAACAGTGGGCTAAAAATGGATATGACCTTGTAACTAACAAAGATGTAGTTAAAAAGGTAAAAGGTAATTTCTGTGAGCCGTTCCTTGCAGGTCAAAATTATTATGAAATATTTGCTGATATTGCAGATAAAGTTGACGGAAGTCTGACTCAGGATACAGATGCTGCAATTGACATGCTGTTTAATGAATATGCGGTTGCTCCTTATGAGTTTGGCGAAAAATCCTTTGACGAAGCGCTTGAAGATTTTAGAACTCAGGTTAGTACAACACTTGGATATTAGGTAAAAAACGGCCAGGGCATGGAGCGGTGGCAAAGCCAGTCGGACGCAAAGCGGACGACCGCGGGTACCAAGCCGCGTAACGCCCGGCCCTGCGCAAGCGGGGAGGCCGCAAAAATCAAAAAAAACAAAATAAAAAATTAAAATCTATTGACCTTATATACTATTTTCTATAATATGTAAGTGTACATTTTAATTACCTTTAAGATGGACTCGTGTGAACGGGTCTTTTTTTATATCCAAGGGGAAAAATTTGGAATACATTTCATTAAAATCATTTCAGCATTATTCAGACTGCGAACCATTGGTATCGGGGCTTGGATACATTCTGGTCGATTTAAAGATTGTTCCTGCCAAAAGCACGGTAAAAATCAGTGCCGTAATTGCATCTAAAGACATTACAAAAGACATTGGCGTTGAAGACTGTTCAAAGGTTCATCATGCACTCCTGCCACGTTTGCAGGCCTTGCTTGGAACTGAAGATACTTACATGGAAGTTACTTCGCCTGGTATGGACCGCAATATTAAAAATGCTGCGGAATTTGAAATCTTTAAAGGACGCGAAGTTCGTGTATGGGATAAGACTGTTACAGACTGGGTTGGCGGAATTATCAAAGAAGCAGATTCTAAGAGTGTTACTCTTGAGAATTCTGAAACAAAGGAAATTCAAACTGTAAGTTTTGAAAATATAGCGAAAGCAAAATTTATTCACATATAGGGGGCTTGAAAAAAAATGGCTTCAGAAATGGGCGAGGCAATTCGCCAGTTAATGCAGGAAAAAGGTCTTTCCGAAGATTCTGTAAAAATTACAATTGAGAATATGCTCAAGGCAGCATATAAGAGAACATATGGAACTGCTGACAACGCAATCGTTGTATTTGAAGACGATTTGTCTGATGTAACAATTTATTCACGCAAGCAGGTTGTAGACGGTGTTTATGACCCGATTATCGAAATTGAACTTGAAGATGCACGTAAGCTTGATCCTGAATGCGAAGAGGGCGACGAAATTGATATCCCTGAAGATCCAAAAACCTGGGGACGCTCGGCTGTTTCTACTGGTAAACAGGCTGGACATCAGGGCTTGAACGAAAGCTTTAAGGACAATCTTTATAACGAATACAAAGATAAGGTTGGCGAAATTATCATCGGATATTTCCAGCGCGAAAAGAACGGAAATATTTATGTTGATCTTGGAAAGGTAGAGGGTGTTCTTCCTGCTAAGTATCAGTCGCCTCGCGAAAAATACGAAAAAAATGATCGCATTAAAGCGCTCATCGTTGATATTAAAAAGACAAAGACTGGAATCCAGATTGTTCTTTCAAGAAGTGATCCTGAATTTGTTCGTTCAATTATTGAGCTTGAAGTTCCGGAAGTTTATGACAAGACTGTAGAAATTTACAAGATTGTACGTGATGCAGGTTACAGAACAAAGATTGCAGTTTACACAACTCGCGAGGATGTTGATCCGGTTGGTGCTTGTGTTGGTCTTAGAGGAAACCGTATTCAGAATGTTATTACAGAGCTTCTTGGCGAAAAGATTGACGTATTAAAATATGACAGCGATCCTGCTGTATTCATCAAGAATGCTTTGAGCCCTGCAGAAGTATCAAAGGTTGTAATCCTTGATGCTGACAAAAAACAGGCTCTTGCAATTGTTCCTGATACTCAGTTCTCTCTTGCAATCGGTAAAGCTGGTCAGAACGTTCGTCTTGCAAACAAGCTTTGTGACTGGACAATTGATGTTAAGACAGAAGAACAGGCTGCTGACATGGATCTTTCTGAGGTTGTAAGCCGTCAGGCAGTACGTGACCTCTTTAAGGATGACGATGTTCAGGGTGACGGCAACGAAATTGCATCTCTTCCTGGAATCGATGTTCGTGTTGCAGATATTCTTAAGGAAGCAGGAATTGCAGATATTCAGCAGTTTGTAGATGCTTACGAAGAAGATGCTCTTAAAAATATCGAAGGCCTTTCTGCTGACGATATCGAAACTGTTAACAAGATTATTAACGAAAACGTTGAAATCGTTGTAGAAGGCGAAGAAGAAAATACAGAAACTGCGGCTGCTGTTTCTGATGCTCAGGGTGAAGCTTCTGACGAAGAAGAATATTTCTGCCCTGAATGTGGTGCAAAGATTACTCTTGATATGACACATTGTCCTAAGTGTGGTGTTGAGTTTGAATTTACAGAGGACGAAGAATAGGGGATAAAACAAGATATATGGCAGAGGAAACAGAAAAAAAACCTGCAGTTGTTTTACACAAAAAGTCAGCAAGTGCTCCGGCAGCAGATGCTGCAAAGAGCGCTCCAAAGGCTGCAAACCCAACTGAAAAGAAAAAGGTTGTTGTTGTAAAAAAGAAGGTTCCAAGTGTTGAAAAAAAGCCAGTCTCTCAGGAAGCAGAAAAGGTGAGCGTAAAGCAGCCTCAGAATGCTGCAAGTCCTGCAAAAGACTCAGAGCCAAAGACTGACAAAAAGCCGTTCCCGGCACAGCGTCAGAACTCTCAGGGTCAGGGACAAGGTCCAAGTCAGCGTCCGTTTAAGAGAGCCGGCACCTTTGAAATTAACTCAGCACGTCCTAACGTAAAGGCCGGAAACCTTTCTGATCATGGACAGCGCTCAGGCTATGGTAATCGTGATAACCGCGGCGGAAACGGCGGCTATCAGAGAAGAGAAGGCGGCTTTACAGGCGCCCAGGCTCGTCAGGGATACCAGAACCGCGAACGTGACGGTCAGAACAGAGACGGAAGACCAGGCGGATTTAACCGCGGCGGTCAGGGTGGCTTTAACCGTGACGGAAGACCAGGCGGATTTAACCGTGGTGGTCAGGGCGGATTTAACCGTGGAGGCCAGGGCAGCGGCTTTGGCGGTCAGGGAAGAAGCTATGCTCCACCAGCTGATAATATTACTACAAACAAGACTGCGGCAAAGAAAAAATTCACTGGAAAAAAACAGACTTACAGTCGCAAAGATAGAGAAGAAGCTTTTGACGAAGACAAGTTCTTTGAAACAAAGAAGAAGGTTGAAACTCCAGCAAGTGTAGTACCATCAAAGATTGATATCATGGAAACAATTTCTGTTTCTGACCTTGCCCGCAAGATGAACCTTAAGGCTTCTGAAATTATTGCAAAGCTTATGTCGATGGGACAGATGGTAACAATCACTCAGTCAATCGACTCAGATACTGCAACACTTCTTGCAGCAGAATATAACTGCGAAGTTCACCTTGTATCTCTTTATGACGAGACTGTTATCGAGTCTGATACAACAGGTGACGAAAACATGGTTTCACGTCCACCAATCGTAACTGTAATGGGACACGTTGACCACGGTAAGACAAAGACTTTGGATGCTATCCGTAAGAGTCATGTTGCAGAAGGCGAAGCAGGTGGAATTACTCAGGCAATCGGTGCTTATTCAGTTAAGACAGACAAGGGTTCTATTACATTCCTTGATACACCGGGACACGAAGCATTTACAATGATGCGTGCCCGTGGTGCACAGATTACCGACATCGTAGTTCTTGTTGTTGCCGCTGATGATGGTGTAATGCCTCAGACTCTCGAGGCTATTAACCACGCAAAGGACGCTAAAGTTCCTATCATCGTTGCAGTAAACAAGGTTGATAAACCAGAAGCAAATCCTGAGCGCGTAAAGACTCAGCTTAGTGAGCTCGGTCTTACTCCGGAAGAATGGGGTGGAGACACTCAGTATGTTCATATTTCGGCTCTTAAGAAAGAAGGTATTGATGATCTTCTTGATGCAATTCTTCTTCAGGCAGAAATGCTTGAACTTAAGAGTGCATGGGACTGTCGTGCAGAAGGTAAGATTCTTGAAAGCCGTGTAGATCAGGGACGTGGTGTTGTTGCAACTGTTGTTGTTCAGAAAGGTACACTCCATCAGGGTGATCCTTATGTTGCAGGAATTTATTCTGGACGCGTACGTGCTATGTTTGACGACAAGGGACGCCGCATTACAGAAGCTGGTCCTTCTACTCCGGTTGAAGTTCTCGGTATGGAAGAAATGCCTAACGCAGGTGATCCGTTCCAGGTAACAGAATCAGAAAAAGATGCACGTGCAATTTCAAGCAAGCGTCAGGAACTTAAACGCTTTGAAGCAGCTAAGGCTGTTAAAAAGACAACTCTTGAATCATTGTATAGCGATATTGCCGACAGCGAAGTTAAAGAGCTTAAGGTTATCATTAAGGCAGACCTTCAGGGTAGTGCCGAAGCCCTCAAAGCTTCTCTTGAAAAACTTTCTACCCGCGAAATCCGCTTGAATGTTATTCACTCAAGTGCCGGTGCAATCAACGAATCTGACGTTACTCTTGCATCTGCTGACGAAAACGCAATCATCATTGGATTTAACGTTCGACCAACTCCAAAGGCAAAAGCTCTTGCAGAACAGGAACAGGTTGAGATCCGTAAGTATAATATTATCTATAAGTGTGTTGAAGAAATTCAGCAGGCTATGGAAGGTATGCTTAGTCCGGATACTAAAGAAGAAGTTATCGGTCAGGTTGAAATCCGCGATACATTTAAAGTTCCAAAAATTGGTGTTATTGCCGGATGTTACGTTACAGAAGGTCTTGTTAAAAAGACTTGTACTGTTAACCTTATCCGTGACGGTATTGTTGTATACAATGGAAAGATTGCTTCTCTCAAGCGCTTTAAAGACGATGCAAAAGAAGTTCAGAAGGGCTTTGAATGTGGTATCGGTCTTGTAGACTGGCAGGACATCAAGGTTGGCGATACTCTTGAAGTTATTGATACTGTTGAAGTTGCAAGAAAGCTTGGCGACTCTATTGCTAAAGAAAAGGCAAAAGAAGAAGCTGCTAATGGTGAGGATGCTTAAGTAAATGGGTGAATACAGATTACTCCGTTTAGGTGAGCAGATTCGTGGAGAAATTGCAAACATGCTTCTTCGCGGAGAAATTAAAGATCCTCGTGTAAGCCAGTTTTTGACAATCAACAGAGTTGAAGTTGTCTCTGATCTGGCTTACGCCAAAGTCTATGTTTCGACCTTTATGGCTGATAACCAGCTTGAAAAGGGCGTTGCTGGACTTCAGAATGCGGCAGGATTTATTCAGTCTTCTATTGCAAAAAAACTTCGTATAAGACAGTTTCCAAAACTTACATTTGTTGCTGACACAAGTTTAAAAGACGGTTTTAACATGGTAAAAAAACTTGATGAACTTGCAGAGCATGATGCTCAGGTTGCAAAAGAAGCTGCCGAATCCGGCTACAAGTCTGAAAACGAAGATTTTCTTAATCAGATTGCTGAAGATAAACAATAGATGAAAAAAAACAGTGATGTATCTGGAATCGTTCTGCTTGCAAAGCAGAGCGGCCTTACAAGTTTTTCATCTCTCTATACAGTAAAGAAAGCCCTTGGTACTTCTAAGGTCGGTCATACCGGAACTTTAGACAGTTTTGCCCAAGGGCTTTTAGTTGTCTGCGTCGGAAATATTACGCGCCTTGCTTCTCATATAACAGCTTTTGATAAATCTTACGAAGCAGTAATTGAGTTTGGAAAAGAAACAGATACACTTGATCCGACCGGTGATGTTATTAAAACTACGCGGCTTCCGCTTTTATCTGAATTGACTGCGGCATTAAAAAAGTTTACAGGTAATATTGAACAGGTTCCGCCGGCGTTTAGCGCATTGCGTGTTGACGGTGAGCGCTCAAGCGATCTTATGCGAAAAGGGCAGAGTGTTGAATTAAAAGCGCGGCCGATTACAGTTTATAAAAGCGAAATCCTCGAAGTAAAAACGGCAGACGCCGGCGCTGTTCAGTATGCGAGAATCCGCTTTGATGTAAGTAAGGGGACTTACATAAGATGTCTTGCCCGAGATATTGCCGCAGAATGTAACAGCGCAGGATATCTTGCAGGACTTATCAGAACAAAGATCGGTCTTTTTGATTTACAGGATGCTGCCGGCTATGAACTTTTAGATTCGTTTACGATCGATTCTGTTTTAAAAAATCTTAATCACGATGTTCCAAAAGAAAATTTTGACTTTATTGTTGAACAGGTTAAAAACAAAATATCAAATGTAACACCAGAGGTTGCAAAACTCTGCGGGCTGCCTCCTGTTTTTTTGAATGAAGAAAATAAAAGTGATTTTTATAACGGTCGGTTTTTAAAGCCGAGAATGTTTTCGTCTTTTTCGTTCGGCGAGTATGCGGAAGGTAAGTACAGCGTATTTTTGCGCGATATGACTTTTGCAGGCGTTGTAAGCTATGCAAATAAACGCCTCTCGTATGAATATGTAATTCCATTAAAGTAAAATTCCCTCGCGGATTTTTGCGCTCGTGTTTACCGCGCCTTGTAAAATTCCCTTGCAAAATTTCACTATTTTTTGTTTTTATGATATAATCAAAGCATGAAAGTATTTTCCTGGGACGAAATCTTAAAATCACTGACAGAAAAAAAGCGCGACCCTTTTTTTGACAAGGGCTCTGGAATCTCTATCGGAAGTTTTGACGGACTTCATCAGGGACACAGACTTTTACTTACAACGCTTAATCGTCATTGTAAAAAATTTGGACTTCTTGCAGGCGCTTTTTCTTTTGTGCGGCCACTTCCAAGCTTTAAACATTCAGAAGACTATCAGGGCGATTTGACAACTTTAGATCAAAGGCTTTCGCTTTTTGAACAGCTTGGACTTGATTTTGTAATCATTGCAAATTTTACTCAGGATTTTGCATCGCGTACGGGAGTTGAATTTTTACAACTGCTTTCTGATGCCTGTAATATGCAGTATATCGCAGAGGGAATTGATTTCAGGTGCGGCTACAAAGGTTCTACTGATGCAACTGCAATAAAATATTTTTCCGACAACAACAATATCAAATACGATTTTGTCGAGCCTGTTTTTTTTAAGCCCGGAACAGATGAAGAAGAGCGCATAAGTTCATCTTACATACGGACAATGATTTTAAAAAGATTTTTGTCTACCGCAAATGAACTTTTAACACGACCTTATTCACTTGAACTCTCCGGCCTTATGCTGACCGAAAATGGCACATACGTTTGTTTTACAGATGAGATAAAACAGGCACTTCCTCCGGTGGGCGCATATCAGTGTAGGTGCGTTCTGTCAGAGGTTCGCGTAGAAATTACCGAAGACCGTATTGTCTGTTCTTTTGATAAAAATGCTCCTGTAATTGAGCAGTCGACTGTTTTGAATATTGAATTTGTATAGTACGCTATGATATAATATACCCATATTTTTTAAGTTTTATGGGGTATTTAAAATGAACAGAAGCGTCAGCGCATTCCTTTCTAAACATAACTTTCCGCAGCATATCGATATCGATTCTTTTTCTCAAGCACTTTTGTGTGACATGAACAAAGGTATTAACGGACAAAAGTCTGATGAAGATATGATCCGTACCTGGACAGTTCCACCGCAGAAAAAAGTCACTGGAAAAAAGGTTATCGTAATTGATGCGGGTGGAACAAACTTTCGTTCATGCCTTGTTACATTTGACGAAAACGGAATCCCTTCTATCAGCAATCTTGAAAAGACCTCAATGCCTGGAATTGCAAAAGAATTGAGCTTTAAAGAATTCTTTGACCAGTTTGCAGAAAACCTCGAACACTTAAAAAATCAGGCAGATTCAATCGGATTCTGTTTTTCTTATCCTACAGAAATTACAAAAGACGGCGACGGAATTCTTTTAGGTTTTTCTAAAGAAGTTAAGGCACCGGAAGTTGTCGGAAAACCAATCGGAAAATCTTTGAGCGATGCTCTTGTTGCTCACGGCTGGAACCGTCCAAAGCGCATTTCGCTTCTTAATGACACAGTTGCAGCTTTGCTTGCTGGTGCTGCATCAGGTGCTAAAGGCGTTGAGTATTCTTCTTACATCGGCTTTATTTTAGGAACAGGAATGAACGCCGCATATATTCAGCCAGCAACAGAAGGCCTTAAAGACTTTGAAAAGTCTCAGATTGTTGTCTGCGAATCAGGAAAATTCTGCGGCGTAATTCAGTCGGATTTTGACCGCGAAGTTGACTCTCATACAACAAAGCCAGGAACTTTCTTTATGGAAAAGGGCTGCTCGGGAGCGTACCTTGGACCTCTTTCGTGTGCTGCCCTTAAGATGGCCGCAGCAGAAGGCTTTTTGTCAGACAAAGTTTCAAAAGAAATTTCTTCTCTTGAAAAACTTACACTCATCGAATCAGATTCATTCCTTCATGCTCCAAAAAATCCAGAAACAACACTTGGCGCAATCCTTGCAAAGTTCGGAACTCAGGAAGACTATGACTTTGTATTCCAGCTTCTGGATGCAATTGTTGAGCGCTCTGCAAGATACTCAGCAACAATTCTTTCTTCATGTGTAATTCAGAGCGGAGCAGGAAAAGATCCTACAAAACCAGTTTGCATTTTGTGTAACGGTTCAACATACCACAAGACTTACAAAATCGCTGACCGCGTAAAAGGTTATCTTGAAGAAATACTTACACGCCAGAAGGGACTTTACTGGGAAATTGTTGCAGTCGAAAATGACATTACATTGGGCGCTGCAATTGGTGGCTTGATTGAACGCTAAAAAAATTAAGACCGTTCTGTTAGCGGCTTTGCTTGCGGCAGGCGGTTTTTTTAATGTCTTTGCAGAAAATAAAAATACTCGCTATGTAATAAAGACTTTGTATTTTGATGTCATTTATAAAAGTCCTTCACGAGCAACTGCAAATCTTATAGCGGAAAATGTTGACCAGATTTATCTTGATTTACGCTCTTCTTTTCAGATAGAAGAATATTTTCACTTTAAGCATTTTCCAATTTACATTGAATATTCCGAAGATGAACTGAATGCGATGTATACAGATTATCCGTTCAGACAAATTGTTCTCTATGATACAGCTCCGACTTCGACGCTTATAAATTTTGACAATAATATTCTGTCGGTTTTGAAGCATGAACTTGCACACGCAGTTTCGCTTAATATCAAAAATAAGATGAATGAGGTTATAAGCGAAATTATTTTTGACGGGTGGGGTAACTCGTTTTATACTTCTCCGACAACTGTGCTTGAAGGAATGGCCGTTCAAAAAGAAAGTGAAGGTGGACTTGGCCGTCTTAATGATCCTTTTTCGACCTTTATGATTAAGCAGGCCGCAATCGAAAATGTTTTTCCAGAATATCAGGAGACAACGGGTGCCCGCGATATTTATCCTTCAGGAACTGTGCCTTATATCTTTGGCGGTGCCTTTACTGATTTTGTAATTAAAAAATATGGTAAAGAGCGCTTTAAGGAATTTGCTGCGCGAATTAATGACGATTTAAAAAACTATAAATGGATTTACAGAAAGGTTTATAGCGCCGAGATCTGGGATGACTGGAATGAGTTTTATAAACAGGTTTCTGATTCAACCGGCGCGCTCGGAGTTACGGTAAACCCTTATGATACTGAAGGCGTTTTTGATTTTTATTCTGTGCTCGATGGTGGCTGCAATGCGGAAAATCGTACGGAAAATTTCGCGGAAAATCACGAGGGAAAGAGCGTGCATCAAAGTCTTGACCAACAAAACCGCGCGCAAAAAAATCGAGGTGTAAAACAAAAAGCACTTTCGCGTCCGTCTAAAACAACAAGCTTTATTACAAAAGAAAAAAGCGGTACTGCCTGGCTTTTTGAAGACAACGGTGAAGTCTGGTATACCGAGCGCGCCGGGACTTCAAACGGCGAGGGTACTTCAAACGACGCGTCCGCAAGAAACCTTTGTCGCCCTAAAAAACTTTTTACGATGCTGGGAGTTTCAAAGATTTCGTTTTCTTCTGACGGCCGTTATCTTGCTGTATCGCGAACCCTGCAGTATGCTTCTTCTACAAATAAGGTCTGCATCTATGATATGAAAAAAAAGACCTTCATTAATTTTGATGAGGATAGCTGTCGCGACGCGCAGGTCGTATACACAGAAGGTAAATATTACCTTGCTCTTGTAAAGACAGAAAGCCAGTATTCTTTTTTGCAGATCTGGCAGATAAACGATAAAACCAATAGACTTGACTCGCCTTCAAAATTTATTCCTTTTTCGGTTTTACCTTTTGAACACGGCGATCTTGCCTTTAACCTTAGCGATGCCGGCGGCGGTTTTCTTGGTTATCTGTCAAAGCATGGAACATCGTATGCAGTGAATCTTTATTCATTTAAAAATCTGCAGCATTATGTAATCGATGTCCCGTCTGATATTTATATCAGGGATTTTAATGCCTGCTCATCCGGCAATTTTATTACAGGACAGAAAGGGCTTTTGTTTGCCTTTTCTTATGCCAGAAAAGAAACATTGCCGCGCCTTGGATTTATGTCTGTTCGCCTTAGCGAAGAAGGCTTGTATGATGCAAAATTTCATTTAATGCTGCAGGATTTATCAGGTGGAATTTTTTCTCCATCTGTTTATGTTGCATCTCAAAGCCAAAGGCTTCCGTCAATCGTATATTCATCGCATTTTTATACGCATTCAAAGCTGTCTGTAATAGATACAGATAATTTTGATTTTGAAAAACGCGAGGCAGTTGTTATAAAACTTCCGTCGACAGCAGATGAGGGCTTTGTTCAGGAACAGCTTGAAACTCCGCCGGAAGAAGATGGGGCTCAAAAAGACAAAGTGCTCGATAAAAGATTTAATCCTTTTGAATATACATTCCGCGGTATCTTTGTTCCTGTTGGACTTGTTCCAATTTATAACGAACAGTTTATGATTCAGGATGCGGCGTTCCTTGGAATTACGTGGCATTCTAAAGGCTATCATTTTTCGTGCGGCTATGAACCGATTACAAATCTTGCAGGACTTCATTTAGTGCTTTTTGATTCAACGCCAAATAAAAATTTTTCGTATCGCCTTTGGGGAACTGCAATTTTTGACAGGAACGGCTTCCGTCAGACAGAAGATGAACTTTCGCTTACTGCAAAAATTCCTGTTTTGACTCATTCAAACATCGTGTTAGAAAATACCGAAAAATTTTTTTATGGAAAGCCTAACAAGTTTCCATGGATGCCGGGCGCGGCCTCATCTGACAAAACGATTCTGTTTTTTTCATCTGTCAGTTCTGCCTTGTTATCTTCACTTAGAAAAACCGGAGCAGAGTATCACGCAAAGGGTGGAATTTATGCCGGCCCTGTTATCAGTTACAATTACATAAATAGTTCTGATCCGACAGAAAACGGCTACGGCCTCAATCTTGGATTTAGGGCAGGTTTTTCTGTTCCTAATATTCTTCCATTTGAAAATCCTGTCGGCTATACCTTTAATCTTCCGACACAGGCAGACTTTCAGCTTTTTCCAAACATTGACCGCTTTATGTCATGCTCAGCATCGGTTGTGCTTTTTTCGCACGAAGTCCAGAAGGGAACTAAAAACGCCTTTATTCCGCTTTATTTAAACAGATTTTATTTTACGGCAAGCTACGAAGGAAATTTATATTATAAAGAATACGTCAATATGGCAGTTTCTAAACCGGATAAAATTCCTGGCTATCTTGCCCAGTCAAAATACGCTGACAGTATAGGGCTTGGAATGGTTTGGGACTTGACTATAAATACGGGTAGTTTTTTTGAAAAGCTTGGTGCATTAAAGCTTTCGTGCGATGTGCTTTATGATATAAATCAAAAAGATGCGGGCAAGGGAAGATTTCACTTAAAAGTGCTCAGTCAACTTGTTTTTTAGCCGATATTGAAGTAAAATATTAAGATAAGGGGAAAAAAGTGGCAAAATCAGGTTCAATCGGAAAAACAATAGTTCTTTTACTTTTGGTAATTATTCTTGCATTTGGAGGCCTTTTGTGGCTTGACGTGCTTGATGTGGTTCATGTAAAACCATTGTTTGCTCCTGTTTACAAATTACTTAATTTACAGCCCCAGACTTCACAAACTTCGACAAATTCTAAGCCGCTTTTTGCCGATCTTGACATGGATCGCCTTGAAAAACAGCGCGAATCCATTGAATTATTACGTCAGGAAGTCGAAAAACGCGCTGCTGACACCGAAATCGTAGAAAAAAAGAACGAACAGATAGCTTTGGAACTCGAAAATCGCGAAAAATCTCTCGAAGAACGTGAAAAAACATTCAACAATGAGAAGAAAAAGTACGATGATATACAAGTAAACATCGCACAGATTGCTGCAAACCTTGAAGGCATGGACCCGAAAAAAGCAGTTGCTATCATGGAAGAAATGGATGACCAGCTGCTGATTGACGTTCTGCGAAAGGTTCAGGAAAGAGCTGAAGCTAATAAAGTAAGTTCAATGGTTCCTTACTGGCTTTCTTTGATGAAGGCTGAGCGGGCTGCAACTATTAATCGAAAATTAAGCGTAAAGCCTCTTACTCTTGAAGACGACGACGAATAAAATCTGATTCAACCCTTGTGGTAACGTGAGTTGTTTATAGATTACGTTGTAATCTAGTACAAAATGGAGGTTACCGAATGCAGGGACTGAATTTTCAAATTGATTCAACCTATATTCAAAGCACAATCCCCCAGAGCGACAGCCAGACTAATCAGGAAAATACGTATTCTGTATCGTTTATGGACATGGTTCATAATGAGCGCTCTTTAAGTGAATTTAACAGCGCAGAGATAAAGAGTGCGGAATTTAAGCCGGATGATTCTAAGTATCGCAATGAGGATTCTGTTTACAAAACCGACACGGATGTAACAAAAAGTTCAAAAAAAGAAACTTCAGTAAACGCAGAAAAAACTTCTGCGAACAAGGATGTTAATAATAAGGATTATTCATCTTCTGACAAAACAGACAAGATGGATAACTATGAAAGTAAAATAAAAACTGCAGAAAAAACTGACAGGGACACAGATGATTCTCAGGAAAAATCTGTCGTTGAAAAAATTAAAAACTCAAATCAGTTTTTGGCAGAATTAATGCATTCAGTTAAGAACGAAAAATTTGCAGCAAAGGATTCTGCAAATGCAGA
>JAILNY010000166.1 GCA_024691105.1 Treponema sp.
TGATAAAATACAATTAATATTTTATGGAACAAAAATCACTTAAAAAGAATGCATTTTATTCAGTGCTCAAAGTTTTTCTCAGTCTTGTATTCCCTCTTATTACATTTCCATATGCAAGCCGTATCCTTTTACCAGAAGGAATTGGTAAAGTAAATTTTGCTAATTCGATTGTTAGTTATTTTATTATGATTGCTAGCCTAGGAATTGGAGGGTACGCAACCAGAGAAGCTTCAAAACTTTGAGCACTGAATAAAATGCATTCTTTTTAAGTGATTTTTGTTCCATAAAATATTAATTGTATTTTATCATAGATAATATTTGTTGTCCATTTTACCATTACAGGCAATATTTCAACAAAAGTTGTAAATTGAAGTTGTTCAGATTTTCTGAATAATCATAATTACTGTGTATTATGTAAATATAATTAAATGCAGCATTTACTGAAAATTGTGGTGTTATATAATAATCAGATTCAATACCATAAACAAAATAAGTTTCAAAGTTTGCATACCATTTTGTATAAATAGGACCTTCTGTTGCATCTGCTTTTGTTTTTACCGCCTTACTATAAACACTATTATTATTAGGACAATATCTGTGAAACTTTAAAGCTGTATATCCTTTAGGATAATAAACTTTGTATTGAATAAATTGGCTGTTTCCAAAGACTCCGCTTCCTGCTCCAAGAATTTGTCCTTTATGAGTATATCCCTGATATACAAAGCCATGGGCATAATAACCAAGGTAAGGCCATTGCAACTGGAAATCCTGAGACATTTCAAAATTATTCCATTCTAAATTAAGTTCACTTTTTAAGCCAAAAGGGAGTGGAATATTTTGTTTTGCACCTATTGTATAAATTGCTGTATGGAAGGGATTTGAATCTTCATCACTTGAAAAATCATCTCGTCCGAATTCTCCATAAATAGTAAAACCTACTTTTGGAAATGCCCATTCTGCAAAAACTGAGACTTTTTGGTCTTCATCATTTCCACTGGAAGCTAAAGCATTTTCACGTCTGTCAGTGAATAATCTAAAAAGATATTTTAGATTTTCCATTCGCCAATAGGTCATAAAGATTCTGTTAATTCCGATTGTAAACCCGGGAATAAAAGATGGTGAATAACTTGCAGATAATGCAGTTAGCATTCTTGAATTATTATTTGGATTTTTGTCAAAATATTTAGATTCTTCAAATCGTCCTACCCAAAGCCGACCTTCTATATGACCAAGATTCCATCCTAAATATGGAATAATAATTTCTGTTTTCCTAAATCCTACATCGAGTTTTGGGTAACCAGGTGCATTATTGCTACCTAACATTGGATTCAGATAAGCAGGCCCAAGCCAGGGATTTTGTGTGCCAAAGCCTAATGTAAATGTGTGCCAAGACCAACGGATTTCTGAATCTCCCCAATCATAATTCCAGAAAGGGGAATTACCATATCTTTGTACTAAATCAACTGGCTGGCCAAAAAAAACGCCGTAATTATTGCCATAAACATTTCCAAGAGTTTTAAACTCCCGATTCTCCATCCAGCAGACCTGCGGCTTAAACGTCAACTCAAAACCATACCCTTCAAGCCGAACTCCAGCCGTTAGCGAAGTATTATACCCGCGTCCTTGCCACAAAGCACCGTCGTTCTGCCCATATGGTGCTGCTGTGTTGTAACTGTTAAACCATTCAGGTCCATAGATGCGGACTGTAAATCCCTGTTTGATTCCACGAGCAAACCAGTTATCAGCTGGAGCTGGGGCTTCCCATAAAGTATAGGTTGTACCTAAATTATTGTTTTTCCAAATGTGAGCATCACTTTCTTCGCCGGGAATTCTAACCTTTGTAAAAGTGCCATCTTCATTTTCTTCAAAAGTTTCCACTTCATTAAATTTCCAGACGTTATCGCTTAAGGTACGATAACCAAGGGTAGGGCGTTCTGTAACACCTGTGAGGCTGAGAAAATCGTAATATTCTTGTTCAATTGATTTTAGTGCTTCTTGTGCATAAAGAAAGGCTGGCAAAAGCATTAAAATGAAAATTAAGCGTTTCATAAAATCTCTTCCTTTTTTTACAAAGTATACTTCACGCCAGCCCTAAACACAAAGTTATGCTCATAAGTATACACATTATTAATTCCATCTTCTTTAGAATAACCTGGATTATACATAGGGTTAATAATCAAATTATAAATAAAACCTGTAGAAACTTTGAGTGAGTCAAAAATCATTGTTTCTGTTTCAAAGCCAGTGTAGAAGTTTGCCTTAAATGCTTCAAACCAGCGGTTTCGAACGTCTGTTGCAGTTTCATCAACCGTCTTTGCCCAGATAAAGTTATTATCAGGATTGTTTCGGGCTATAAAGATTTTTTCAAAGCCGTGTGGGCTGTAAATTGTATAAGCAAGATACTGACTGTTTCCGCCATACCCGATTCCTGAACCAAGCCATTGCCCTCTGTTTGTATAGCCCTGATGTAACTGTCCATGAAATGCAAAGTTATAACCAGAACCAGGCCAAAGCTGATAGTCCATACTTGTTTCGGTATTATTCCATTCAAACTCCAAAAGACCCTTTATCTTCCCGTCTTTTGACATATTAAAGCCTTTCTTGAAACCAACTGTATAGGTAATTGTATGGAAAGGATATCTTACATATTCATAAAACTTCAAACCGTTTGGTAAAAAGTCATCTATGCCGATTTCTGTGTAAATCTGGAACTGAACTCTTTCGAATAACCAGTCTGCATTTATCGAAAGCTTCTGATCTTCACCTCTGGAATCTTTTGTAGTGAGGG
>JAILNY010000005.1 GCA_024691105.1 Treponema sp.
GGCGGAGCGGGAATCAGCGTTGATGATATTGTAGATCCTGATGTTTTTGATGAGCTTAAATAGAAGAGGTTAGAACATGGAACAATTAGCGATTACAGAAAAGCGTGGTGCAAACTATATTCTTTTTGAGCTTACAGGTTCATGTAATTCTTATACTGTGGGTGAATTGCAGAATAAATTGTTTGAAGAAATAAAATCAATGAATGTTGTTCTTGATATGTCGCAGGTAACAACAATTGACTCTACAGGAATGGGAATGCTGTTTGCGGTATTTAACGAAGGACTTGATGCAGGTTATAAGCTTTATCTTATGAACATGTCTTTTTCTGCATTGAATACGGTAAAGGAAACGGGATTTCTTGAAGCTTTTAATGTAATACAATCCGTTACGGAAGTTGAATAATTTATCCAAATTAAATCATTATATTTATGGCTCTCACCGAGTCTGCCGCACAAACAACGTGTGCGCTTCACTTACGAAGTTGTTTGACGTCAGCACTCGGTTACGCCACAAATGTCTTGTCTGATATTCAGATACATCATTAAACACATAACGTCTTCTATTGAAAATTGGTCCTGTTTTTGATACTATAACATATGGCTGTAATACGAATTTTTATTGAGTTTCTCGGAGCACTTGCATTTTTGCTTTATGGAATGAAGCTCATGAGTGACGGTGTTCAGAAGAGCGCCGGCGAGAGACTGCAGAGAGCGCTTAGCGTAATGACCGGTAACCGGTTTGTTGCATTGTTGACTGGTCTTGTTGTGACAATGGTAATCCAGTCATCGGGTGCGACAACAGTCATGGTTGTTACCTTTGTCAATGCCGGGCTTTTGACACTTGTTCAATCGGTGGGTGTCATCTTTGGTGCAAACATTGGTACAACGATTACAGCCTGGATTGTTTCACTTTCTACTTTTGACTTTAACATTGCCGCAATGGCAATTCCTATTTTTGGTCTTGGTTATATCTTTACACTTCATAAGCGTGCAATTTACAAAAATATCGGTGAAGCTTTGATGGGCTTTGGAATGCTGTTCCTTGGTCTTGAAATGCTTCAGAGTGCAATTCCTCAGGATCCTGAAAAACTTATGTGGCTTAAGAATATTCAGGACTATGGTGTGCTTTCGATTCTTGCAGGCTTTATAATCGGTATTATTATTACAGCGCTGCTTCACTCGTCGAGTGCTTTTTCTGGTATCGTAATTTCGCTTGCGATTAAGAATGCGATTTCGTGGGAATTTGCTGCAGCTCTTACACTTGGAAGTAACATTGGTTCTACAATTGATGCGGTTCTGGCTTCGATGGGAACAAGCGCTGACGCTCGCCGTTCAGCCTTTATCCACGTTTTGTTCAACGTGCTGGGAACTGTTTTAGTTTTGATTTTCTTTGAGCCGTTCTTAAATCTTGTTGTATATCTTACTCCGGGACGCGCTGATTCAAATATCGGTATCCGTATTTCTATGCTGCATACTGTCTTTAAGGTATTGTCAACCGTTGTGCTTTTGCCGATGCAGACTCCGATTATTGCGCTTTCTAAATTTTTTATTCGTGAAAAAGAAAACGAAGTATCAAATGTTTACCGCCTTGAGTTTCTTGAATCGATGGGTAAGGAAAATATTGCAGCCTACATTATTCGCGCAGAAAAAGCGATTGCTGATATGACCGATATTGTTACAGGCGAGTTTGATAGAATTCAGATTGGACTTACAAACCGTGATAACAGTTTTATTGACAATCATGTAGAAGAAGCGGAGAAGGCTGAAAATTATCTTGACCAGATGCATGAGCAGATTACGCATTACCTTGTAAAATGTGAAAGCCTTCATATTACAGAAAAGCAGTTGAATCATATTTCGCTTATGATTCAGATTGTTGAAGAACTTGAAAACATGTCTGATAACTGCTTTGCAACAATCATGCTTATTTCAAAGAGTATTTCAAAGAATATGAAGTATCAGCAGGAAGATATGGACCGCATGATTCCGTATGTTGAACTTGCGAGACAGTTCCTGCAGTTTATCAGAATCAATATCAATAAACAGCTTGATGAAAATAAACTGTCTATGGCAACAGAGCTTGAAGACCAGATTGACATGTTCAGAAAGAATCTGAAAAAGCTTGCGCGTAAACGCCTTGAAAGCGGTGCTGATGTTAAGTCTGAACTTTTGTATATCGATATGGTTCGTCAGATTGAAAAAATCGGTGACAACTGTTTTAGCATTTCCGAAAGTCTTCGTTCATACTAACCGCAATAAATAATCACTAAAAAAACTTACGCAATATGTTGCTATGCCCTTAAAATTAAAGAAACTTACAAAAGAGAGGTTTGTTATGAAAAAGGGTTTAACAGTTGTTTGCGCGCTATTGGTGATGTTATCAGCTACACAGGTATTTGCTGCAAAAAATGGTGCAGGCGATTCTAAAGTGTTGTGGGTTTCTCCAGAGAAAAACGGAACTGAAATTATTACACAGGACGGAGAAACATTTATTCAATTTGAGAAGAAGATTAATTTTTCAGAATATAAGTATCTTACGATCGAAACTTATTCTCCCGATGCAAATAAGATTGCAATTGTAAGCTTTGATGCTCAGTATGGCGAAGAAGAAGGCGGCTATTTAAGACGCAAGAGTGCTACAGTTCATATCAGAAGAATTTCAAATAAGCCGCAGTCTTTTCAGGGATCAATTTACGGCAGCGGAATGCAGTATTATGACCATTGGAAAGAGTTGGGTAATTTTAAGAATCTTGTAATTGCAGAGCCTGATGAAATTGCAATGGATCGTCTTGCAGTCGGCGCTTTTGATTCTAACTGGGCACGGGTTGTTGGTGCAAAGATTTATGTAAAGAAAATTACTGCAACAAATGCTCCGCTTGGAGAACTTTATGAGATTGATCTTTCTGAAAAAGGTTTTATAGTTCTGGAAAAACAGGTTTGGGATGACGGAACTGTTGCATACGGTGCATCTATTGATATTGGTGATATGTTTACAAAGATGCCAAAGGCCGGCGATGTTGTAAGAATTAAATTTAAAGGAAAGGCAACAACTAAAATTGAAAAGCTGACTATTGCACTTATAAACGACTGGTCTGTCGGATATCAGGAGCTTTGTCAGAGTACTCACTGGCCGGAATTTAGTCCAGGCGAGCGTCGTGCTTTTGAAGCAGATTTTATTATTGCTGTTGATAATGTTAAATCGGTTCAGTTTTATATGACTGGTATAAATTCTAAAAAGCCGGTTGCAATTATTTTTGAATAATTCGCGTTCTTTCTTTTTATTTCGCGATTTTTAGATGTTTTATTAAGAGGAAATTTTATGAAGAAGAGTTTTAAATTTATTTTTACATTGACAGCGGTTTTATGTTTTGTTCAATTTTTTGCTGCTGCAAAGGGCGGTTCTGTTGATGTTTGGGTTTCTGGTGAAGCAAACGGAAAAGAGATTGTAACAGGAAGCGGAGATCAGTGGATTGGTTTTGACAGTACAGTGGATGCTGCGGATTACAAATATTTTATTGTCGAAGCATCTTCTCCTGATATTAAAAATTTAAATCTTTGCATGTATATTTTTAGTCCTGAATATGAAAAGGACAAAAGATGGACTTTGGGAACTTTGCGTGTAAAAGGTCTTACTAAAAAGCTTACAAAGTATCAGTGCCTTGTTACTGGTAATGAGTCAAATCCATTTGTTTCTAACTGGGTTAACGATAAACCTCAGGTCAGCAAGGTCGGGGATACAAAACTTGAAGGCTGTTGGGTCTGTGTAAATGATGAAAACTGGAAAGAAATAAATGGTATAAAAATTTATATCAAAAAAATTACCGCAACTAATACTCCGCTTGGAAAAGAATACGTAGTAGATCTCAACGCCAACGAAAAAAACTTTATCGGTCTTCAGGGGCAGCGCTGGGGAAATCCAGATAAGAATGGAATTGTTCCTGTAAGAAATTACGGCTGCAATTTTGATATTTTGGGAATGCTTGCAAAAGCACCTGCTGCTGGTGATGTAATATGTGTAAAGTTTAAGGGCGTTGCAAGTCAGGATATTAAAAATATCGTTATGGCAGTGGTTGATGATTCTGATGGTTGGGTTGTACTTGGTGAAGCATTTTATGATTCTGCTTCAAAGGATAAAAAGTTTAGTGTTGAAGCATACTTTGTTTTGACATCTACTCCAAAGAAGTTAAGATTTAATATTGAAACCTACGATGCTCCAAAGCCTGCATTGATTACACTTGAATAAAAAAATCGCACGATGTGTGTCGCGCGATTTTGTGAAAACTAGAAAGAAAGCCGCATGGTGTTTTAACATCACGCGGCTTTTTTATATAACTATTTAATTACGATATTAACAAGCTTGTTTGGAACAACGATGCATTTTACAACTTCGTGTCCGTCTGTAAACTTTTTAACATCGTCGCGGGCAAATGCTGTTTCTTTAAGAACATCATCTGGAGTTCCGGCTGCGGCTTCGAATGTATCGCGCTTTTTACCATTTACCATTACAACGATTGTCTTTGTATCATCAACAGTCCATTCTTCGTTTGCCTTTGGCCATGCAACGTAAGCAATCGAATCTTTGTTGCCAAGTTTTTCCCAGAGCTCTTCGCCAAGATGTGGTGCATAAGGTGAAAGAACTTTTACAAAGTCTGACCACATTGCCTTTGGAACTTCCGGCAGTTTTGAAAGTTCATTTATAAAGATCATCATCTGACTGATTGCAGTATTAAAGTTTAAAGTAGCTGTATCATCAGTTACCTTTTTGATTGTCTAAGCAAAAGTCTTGCGGACGCTGATGAGTGCCTTGTCTTCGAGCTTACCTGTGATGTCGATGTCGCTCATTGGCTTTTCAGAAACTGCCCAGACTTTTTCAAGGAAGCGGTGAATACCAACGATTCCCTGCGTAGCCCAAGGCTTAGACATTGTAAGAGGTCCCATG
>JAILNY010000118.1 GCA_024691105.1 Treponema sp.
TGCAAACGGAATGATTTTAGTAACGAAAGGCTCAGAAAAAGATGCTGCAACTTATGAAGAAGTAATGTTCTCTCAGAAAAATGCGTGTCCTGACTGCGGTATTTCAATTCCAGAATTACAGCCGCGCCTTTTTTCTTTTAACAATCCGTTCGGTGCATGTCCTGAGTGTACGGGCCTTGGTGAAAAAATGGAATTTGACGAAGACCTTATGATTCCGGATAAAACAAAATCCTATAACGAACATGCACTCCTTCCGTATAATCCGACAAGCGCATGGAATACAACAAGATTTCAGGCAGTTGCGGATGCATATAATTTTTCACTTGATACTCCGTTCAACAAACTTACAAAAAAACAGCGCGACGTAATTTTATACGGTTCTGATAAAACTCTGCACTGGATTTATTACAAGCAGAGTGGAACAGGCATGTCAGAATACAATGAGCCGTGGAAAGGCGTATTTGCTGACATGAACAGACGTTATATCGAAGCGTGGGGCGACAACATGAAGCAGTCGCTTGAAAAATACATGTCACACAAACAATGTTCATGCTGTCACGGAAAAAAGCTAAGACCAGAAGCTCTTGGTGTTACAGTCGGCAAAAAAAATATAATTGAATTGTGTGAATTAAGTGTGCTCGATTCAATCGAGTTTTTTAAAAATCTAAAGCTTACAAAGACGCAAAAAGAAATTGCATCTCAGGTTTTAAAAGAAATAAATTCGCGCCTTAACTTTTTAAAGAATGTCGGTCTTGATTATCTTACTCTTGAACGCTCTGCCGGAACTTTGTCTGGCGGTGAGGCTCAGAGAATTCGTCTTGCAACTCAAATCGGTTCTGCTTTAACAGGCGTTATGTACATTCTTGATGAGCCTTCAATCGGTCTTCATCAACGCGATAATCAGCGCCTTATTGATACTCTTACATATCTTCGAGATTTAAAAAACAGCGTGATTGTCGTTGAGCATGATGAACAGACTCTACGCACTGCAGACTGGATTGTCGATATCGGACCAGGTGCTGGTGTTCACGGTGGAAAGGTTGTAGCCTCGGGAACTGTGGAGCAGGTAATGAAGGTCGAAGAAAGTGTAACCGGACGTTATCTTGCAGGTAAGATTACGATGCCGATTCCAAAAAAAAGAAGAGCTGGCAACGGAAACTTTTTGACTTTAAGTGGAGTAAAGGAACACAACCTAAAAGATATTTCGATTTCAATTCCGCTTGGAGCAATGACTTGTATTACAGGTGTTTCTGGCTCCGGAAAATCTACTTTGTTAAGTGATGTTCTGTATCCTGCAGTTTCTAATAAACTTATGAGGACAAGTTATCCGGCAGGTGCTTTTTCTAAACTTGACGGAATCAAACATATAGACAAAGTCATTAACATTGACCAGAGTCCTATCGGACGAACCCCGCGCTCAAACCCTGCGACTTATGTCGGTGTATTTGACGAGATCCGCGATTTGTTTGCATCGCTTCCAGAAGCAAAGGCGCGCGGCTATCTTAAGGGCAGATTCAGCTTTAACGTAAAAGGCGGTCGCTGTGAAAACTGTCAGGGAGCCGGAACTATTACAATCGAAATGAACTTCTTGCCGGACGTATTCATTAAATGTGATGTATGTAACGGAAAGCGCTTTAATAAAGAAACTCTTGAGATTTTATATAAAGGGAAAAGCATTACAGACGTTCTTGATATGACGATAGAAGAAGCGTGTGACTTTTTTGCTCATATTCCGCATCTGTCACGTAAGCTTGAAATGCTAAAGAGTGTAGGGCTTGGTTATATTCAGCTTGGACAGTCGGCATTAACTTTATCTGGTGGTGAAGCACAGCGCGTAAAACTTGCAAACGAGCTTGCGCGCGTTTCGACAGGCCGTACGCTTTATATTCTTGATGAGCCTACGACGGGTCTTCACTTTGCAGATGTTAAACAATTGATGAGCGTTCTGCAGCGTCTTGTTGATCAGGGTAATACTGTCGTAATGATTGAGCATAACCTTGACGTAATCTGTCAGGCAGATTATTTAATAGATCTTGGACCAGAAGGTGGCTTTAGGGGCGGAACGGTTGTTGCAACTGGAACTCCGGAAGAGGTTTCAAAGGTACCGGAAAGTTTTACAGGTCAGTTTGTAAAAGACATGTTAAAAAATAAAAAGTAATATGAAAAAATTGTTAAAAAAGACAGTTTTATTTTTTCTCGTTCTATTATTAGGTGCACATTTTTTTGCAGCGCCTAAAAAAAATACAAAAAACGATTCAGAAAATCAGGAAAAAGAGAAAACTGTCATTACAATTTTAAATGCTTTAAAAACTTCAAACATAAAAGATAAAGAAAAAGACGAAGATTTAATTTTATTTGAAGGCTCTGTTAAAATTGAAGTTGCAAAAGGAAAGACAAAAACTGTCATAAGCGCTGACATGATAAGCTGGAGCCGAAAGCACGAAATGCTTTATGCCGAAGGAAATGTCAGCCTTGAACAGAGCGAAGAAAACGGATCTGTTTCTAACATAACTGCGACCAGTGTTTTGTTTAATACTTCATCTCTTGAAGGAATTTTTGACGAAGGAAGAGTTTTACAGGCCGACACAAATTCACTTAACCTGCCGTCTGGTTCAACCCTTGTCGTAGGCTCTGATGTTTTTGCGCGTAATCACTCGGGAACTGTCGCATTTAAAAGCGGAGAATTGACGTTCTGTAATGCAGAGCATCCGCACTGGAAAATTAAGGCGACACGAATCTGGCTTTTGCCGGGAAATGAGTTTGCTTTTTTTAATGCAGTTTTGTTTATGGATAATATTCCTGTAATGTATCTTCCGGCTTTTTATTATCCAAAAGATGAACTAATTTTTAATCCGGTTTTTGGTTATAAAAATCGAAACGGATTTTATATGCAGACAACGACTTATCTTTATGGTCGAAAGCCTTTAGAGAGTGCTGCTTCTTCTTCGAAAAGTTCGAGCGATAACGATGCTTCAAAATATTTTAACTTTATAAAACCGACAAAGCTTATGGATCAGGAGCTACAGGGAATTGTCCTTCACAATCTTGATACTGCATATACCGGTAATACGACGGATTATTTAAAAGTGATGGCCGACTGGTATGCAAATCTTGGATGTGCCACCGGAATTGAAGGTGTTTATAAACCAAAGAAAATTTTCAGTACGCTTGAAGGAAGCTTAATGCTTGGCTTTAGTAATACGGTTTTTCCAACGGCAAGCTCTTCTGTATATCTTCCGTTTGGAAGCTCCGGAACTTATTATTATGAAAAATCAAATTTTATGGGAGCAGAAATTCCTTTTAGATACAAGGCTGGAATTAAAGTTGGAATTTCAACGCCGCTTTCTTTAACACTTACGATGCCGCTTTACTCGGATCCTTATTTTAACTATGACTTTGGTGACAGAAGCGAAACGATGGACTGGTTTTCGTATCTTTTAAACAATCCTCTCTCTGAAAACACAAAGACTACAGAGCAGCAAAAACTTGAAGCTGCAGAAATTACATCGTTTACCTGGGACTTGTCCGGAAACTATTCTGTAAAACTTCCGGATTCTGTAAAGCCGTATATCGACACGATTTCTTTTTCTTCATTTAATTCTTCTATTGCGTTTGGATCAAAAGCGGTTGATACAACCAAAGATTATCTTAATAAAACAGACAATTATCATTTGTATACTTCGCAGAGAAAATTTTTCTATCCGCAGCAGGTAACTCCTTTTAAAGGAAGCTTAAAAATTTCTGGAACAATTTTTTCTATCGGCGAAGATTTTAAGACTAAAAAGTCTGTAGATTATCCGGTTCCGCTGATTGCACCTGATAAGCTTGGGCTTGAGTTTGCTGCAGATGGTTCTTCAGACTCTGCTGAGAAAAATGACGCGGCAAGTGGGACAGAAAACTCAACGACCGGCTCCTCTGATAATTCTCAGAATAAGGGATTTATTTTTGAGCGCGATGGCCTTGCAGATATTGATTATACTCCAGAAAGCACAGCGACGGTTGGAAAAGATTTTACTTTTAATTTAAAGTATTCAATTTCGCCGGACTTTGCTTCACAGATGAACTATTCTCCGGAAGGCTTAAATGTCGGAACAGATTTCAGATGGGATAGAATTCAGAGTTCATATATTTCGTTGAAAGTTCCTTTGATGCTGTCAGATTCTCTTTCTTTAAAAAATGATTTTTTTACAATGCAGAACTCGATTTCGTTAAACCCTGTTTATCAGATTCATCCATATATTTCAAACGATACTGCTCATGGTGGTAAGCCTGACTCAGAAATTAAATCAATGAAAAAGTCAGACTACATTGCTTCGACAATGGAGCTTTTAAATACAAATACTCTTTCTTTAAAGCCGTTCATTTATTATCCTAACTTTAAGGATACAGGTATTTCATATAATACTGCGATTAAATTTTTCAGAACAAAATTTATTGGTGATGCCGATAATCCAGAATGGGATAAGCTTACGGTTAATTTTGATGATCCGGATTCTATAACGACTCATACTCTTGCATTAACTCTTGCGGCAAATGAACTTGGCGGCGATTTTAAGCAGAGTCTTGTATTGACTTCGACACTTCCACCGCAGACTGCAAAATATTATGCAACGCTTCAGTTTGTTTTTCCTTTTGTAACATTGACTGGAGAAGCGGGTGTTAAACAGAAAAGTGCAACAGATAAAACCTGGGAAAGTGAACAGTTAAAGCAGGCTTTGACAGTTTCGCTTTTTGATAAAAAATTAAATTTTACTCAGTCGTATAATTATGATGTTCAGGGTTCTTATTCTGATTCATTAAAGCTTGCCTTAACTTACGAAGGACTTCAGCTTGCATACACGATGAAGTATTCTACGATTTATGATTTTGATTCTGACAGAGGATGGGTTGCAAAAAACGAAAAGCAGTTTGTTCCATACAGCGCAAGTATTGCTTATGCAACGCCTTCTAAAACTTTTTATTTCTGGAAGAATAGAATAAAAATTGCACCGTCGCTTTCGACAAGTCTTGTTGTGGATTTTGTTAAACCGACAAACAGTTATTTTATTTTTTCTCCTGGAATCACATTTAAGATTAATGAATTTATTGATATAACGTTTAGTGCAACTTCAAGAAATGATGTACTTTACAGATATGTTCAAAGTGCTTTGGGAACTCCAGGGCGGATTCCTGGAGAAGATAATATCTTTGTTGATTTGATAAATTCGTTCCGCTTTGATGATGAAAACTTGCGTCGTGGAAGCGGCTTTAAGCTTAAGTCACTTAATTTTACGATTACTCATGACCTGCATGACTGGGATTTAAAATGTGACTTTAAGATTGAGCCGCGTCTTGTAACGCCAACAACCGGAAGTAAATACTATGACTTTAGCCCGTATTTTTCTATCTCCGTTGTATGGCGTCCAATGGAAAGTATGAAGACCGAAATTCTAGACGAATACGGTACATGGAAGCTTAAGTAATAGATTCCATAACTTTCTTTTCGTTATAGAATGACATTATTAAACCACCTATAATACAGCAGATTGCCGCAACTAAAGCAACTATTCTGTAGCCAAGAGGAGTGCCTGCTGCCTGTATTTCAGCATTTTCTACAGCTTCTACAGCCTGTGCGGCACCTTTTCCAAGGGCGGTTTTCGCAGCTCCGATTGTTGCAAGTGAAGTAAACAAAAGGAGTGCAAGCGACTGTCCAAGCTTCATTGCAAAGGTGCGTGCTGCGTAGAACATTCCGCTTCGTGATTCACCTGTTTTTACTTCGTCAGAAAGGGCAATGTCTGCAACAATTGTCTGCGGAATAATTCCAAAGATTGCCTGTGGAAATGCTCCAAGGACAACGATGATTGCAGCCTGTGCGTAAATTGGAATGAATGAAAGTTTCTGACCAGAAATTGCAGTAAAGCCGAATGTCAGGACAAAGCCGATAAATGCGGCAATCAAAAGTTTTTTCTTTCCCCATTTAGCAGCCATCTTTGTTACAAACGGATAGAAGCCAAGAGACAAAAGTGTAAGCCCGCCAAACATAACGGTTGTCATGCTTTCCGGTAACTGCAAAAGACTTGTTACAAAGAAAGGAAGTCCTGTCTGGAACATTGCAAGACCAAAAAAGTAAATGATATCCTGTCCGACAAAAATTCTAAAATCGCGGTTCTTGAATGTCTTTGTAAGAGATGAAAGCATGTTAGAGCTAGAAGGAGTTGCATCGCAATAATCTTTTTCTTTTATTCCAAAGGCAGGAACAAGCATAAAAATTGTTGCAAGTGTAGAAAGTCCAGCAAATGTAATTCTCATTGCAGGAATGCGTTCCATTCCACCTGAAATCAATGCTCCCCAGATCATCGGTGCTGTGTATCCAAGACATGTACCGATGATAAAGGTAAGCGAGATACACATTGAAAGCTTTAACTTTTCTTCCTGATTGTGCGGAAGTTCTGCAAGAAGCGATGTATATGGAGTGCAGTAGCAGGTAATCAAAAAGTAATAGGCAAGAAGCGTAACAAAAAGCCATATGACATTTATTTTACTTACACCCATAACCGGTGTGCAGAATACAAGTGTAAAAACGATTCCAAGCGGAATGGCAGCCCATCTCATAAATGGTATTCTGCGTCCAAGCTTATGAGCACAGTTGTCAGACCAGTTGCCGACAAGTGGATCTGTGACGGCATCAAAAATTCTTCCGAGAGCGGTTGCAAGACCGATAAAAGTTAATACACCAAGAACAACTCGTCCCTGTGGAATAAGAGGAATCATTCCTTCGGCTACAGCTACATTATTTGGCTGGTAAAAGTAAACCAGCCATGAAGCGATAAGTCCAGAGATGATTGACCATCCAAGCTGACCGATTGCATAGCACCACATTTTTCCTTTTGACAGCGATTTAAATTCAGCCATATTTTCCTCCAAAAATATTATGCTTTAGTTATGCTCTGATAGAGTTAAGCAGCATCTTTATCAGAAGCTCAATTTGTTTTTTTGCAGCAACATCTTTGTTCATTACAAGCATGTCTTCAGAAAGCGAAAGCTTTTGTGTCGTGCTGAATAATGAATGCATCATTGTGTAATACAGATCGTTTTCTGAAAATCCCTGCGGTACACGGATAGTGTTGTCAGTAAGACCAAACTGTATTGCATCGACAATTTTTTTCTGAATAGATTTTATGTTTTCTTCATATTCAGCAAATTTTTGTTTTTCAATATTCTGCCGGTAAACATAAGAATCAAAAAAATAGATGAATCTTAAAAAGTCCGGTTTGTCTAAGAATAAATCCAGAAAAACATTACAGATTGTTTCAATCTTTTTTATTCCAGGCAGTTTGTCATAGTTTTCATTTGAGATTTTATGAAAAATAAAATCTGCCTGTTCGCGCCATGCCCAGATTGCAGTATTAATTGCAATCTGTTCTTTGGTCTCGTAATATCGGTAGATTGAAGCAACACCGATTTCTGCTTTATTAGCAATGTCGGTTATTGCAATTGAATCTATTCCTCTTTCAGAAAAAAGTTCAAAGGCGCTTGAAAGTATTCTTCGTTTACGCTCTGTTTTTGCGTCTTCTTTTTCTTCTTTGTATTTTTGAAATGCTGTCATTTTTTAACCTTTGCCTTTGATGCTGGCTTTGATTTTGAAATTGATTTTGCTTTTGGTGCTGTTTTTTTTGCAGTCGATTTTTCAGCTGCTTTTGCTTTTGATGCAGGCTTTTTGCCTTTACCACAAAGCGCTTTGATTACATTATATGCACCGTCATAAAGCCCGATAGAATTATTGCGCATGATGTTTTCGTTCATACGTACTAAAAGGCTTCGGTCTGTAATAAACGACTTTGCCATTTCGGCTGCAAGCTCTGCAGTTTCCAGCTCGCAAGTTCCGTCTCCAACTTCGTGCGAGTGAATTGCTCCCCACATTTCGTGTCCGCCGATTCTCTTGATAAAAAGTTTTGGAACAGGGTAGAACGCAAGTTCACTTGGCTTTGTAACAAGAACATCAGCTCCGCGCATTAAGAGATTTGTAATATAAACTGCTGCAAAAATATCCTTGTTGCAGAATACGTGAATTCCATTTTGCGAGATTTTTCCAGCAGGCTTTACACAGTCTTTTGCAAACTCAAGTTCTTCATCCCATGAGTCAAAATAAGTATGAATCATTCTGCTAAAGTCTTTGCCTGTAAGTGCTGGAACATTTTTCTTTATAAGTTCCCAGACATTCATGTAGTCTCCGCAGTTAATATAAAGACATGCTTTTTTGTCTTTGATATATGGCAGAAGAATCTGAATTATTTTTGCAAAAAAATCTCCCTGTGCGCCGGCTCCTCCGATTGTCAAAAGGAATCTGATAGGTTCACCTTTTTTTGCCCGTGCAATTCTGTGCTTACAGTCTGATTCAATATTTTTTACAATCTCGTCATCAATGTAGTGACCTGTATAAATAATGTCTTCGTCCGACATAGGATTTAAAATCTTGTCGCCGTCAAAGCCGATTAAGTTTTTATAACCAAGATATGTTTTTTCTGTCTGAACTGCATGTTTTGCGCCTTCACTCAAATGAAGAGCCATAGGCCAGTTGTCAGGAATTGCATTCAATACGTTTGTCATTCTTGCGTGAATTGCTCCCTGGCTTGGCCAGACATGAGTTGCAACAAACGGTGTATCTTTAGGAAAATCTCTGTAAAGTGCTGTCATCAGTTCGCTTGTTTTCTGGTCGCCCGCATTGTAAGAGAGTTTTTTAAATCCTTCGTAATTTATCGGCTCCCATACAAATTTATTAAACAGGCGGAATTTTTGCGAAAGGCGTGAACCAAGTGAATACAAGTCATTCTGGTATGAAATGATTTTTGTCGCAGTTGTTCCCTTAAAAGAATTTAAGTCCATCCATACAGGAGTGTATCCCAAAGCATGTGCGGCACTTGCCATTGCCATAGAAATGCGGTAATGTCCAAAACCCATTCTGATGTTTCCGATGATTACGGCATTTTTTGGAAGTTCAAGTGCTTTTTTTGCACCGCTTGTTTTTGAATCTGTATCTGCGGTTGCCTTGTCGTCTGAGTTATCAAGGACAATATTTTTAACACCCATTACAGGAGTTAAAACAGGATTGTCTTCGAGCTTAAAATTATAAACAGTATTTCTGTCGTCTCCAAATTTTTTTATAAACCCTTTCTGTGTCTTACATGCTTTCTTGTAATCTTTTTCGCTGATAGTGTTTCCAAAAATCTTTTTACTCAAGTCCATGTTTTCCTCCACTTGATTTTTCAGTAAATAATTTTTTTCTCAAGATTTGCAGCGCTGTGAGCCGGAACTGAAAGTCCCTCAAAGCTTAACGTTTTATCGCTCAAATTAAGAATAAATTTTTTCTTTGCGCTTTCTTTGCTTTCTGCTTCGTCAGTAATAAGATAAGCTCTTTTTTCTATTAAAGTTGCGCAAGGCTGAATATTCTTGAGCTCATCTTTTATCGCAAGTATTTCCTTTGCAAGCTTTACTTCTTCTGGTGAACTTGAACTTGCAGGATCATCAGAATACATGAGCTGGCTTCCAAATAAGAATGCGACAATTGCGACAAGTTTTTTTTCTGAATCAGTAAGAGAGCAGTTGTTTTTTCGGATAAAGATTACATCCGGATCATTTAAGAAAATTGTCCTGTTCCAGATATTTCTTCCGATTGAGTCCTGCATATTTAGATAGCAGCTTGTTCTTCCGTTCCAGTTCATCTTAACAGAGCGCTTGTCTTCCCAGTGTTCCAGAGTGTCGCAGCCGATTCTGCAAAGCGGAAAATCATTAAAGCTTGCTTCAAACGGCGCGCCGCATCCGAGGTAACAGATTTTTGCACCATCATCAGAAACCTTTCTCTTTGTAAGAATTTTTACTGCCTTGTCATAATGCTCGTAAGCAGCTCCTTCGTTTACAAAGTTACCGTTAAGCATTCCGGCATACAAAAAGTCAAGCTTAAGATATTCAAAGCCCCATTTATTGATTACAGTATCCATAAGCTTATCAAGGTGAGTAAGAACATCCTCGTTGCTTAAATCAAGGCAGTAAAAAGTTCCCGGAAAACCCGGCTGGTCTTTTCCAAAGTTTGCGCCCCATAAAGGATTGTAACCGGCACTTACAGGTTTACCTTTTTCGTCGCAAAGAATCCACTCCGGATGTCGGCGCGCCGTGTCACTTCTTAAGTCAATGATAAATGGAGCAAGCCACAAGCCCGGAATGTATCCCTTGCTTTTTATAGTAGAAGCCATCTTTTTTCCGCCAGAAGGAAAGCGTGATAAATTCCATTCCCAGTCACCAAGAGCTTTTTCCCAGCCGTCATCAATCTGGAATATGCACGGAGAATTTTCTGCATCGGTATTTTTTTTGTCCGCTTTAGATGAGGTATTTTTTTTGTCTGAGGCTGGCCTTGAATCTTTTTTTTCACGCACAGAATTTTCACTTTTTCTGTTGAGTGAAATTATGTTTTCTGTTGAGCCAAGCGATTCAAGATCGTCAAGAATTAATGCTTCGTTTATGTCAGCATAATGGTTGTACCACGATTCCCAGCCCTGAGGAGTTTTTCCAAGGTGCAGGGTAGAGTCAAAGC
>JAILNY010000116.1 GCA_024691105.1 Treponema sp.
TGCCGCGGTCTGATTTATTTATTCAATCGGGTCGTGGACGATTCCGATTTTTGTTATTCCTGCATTCTGTATTTTTGCAAGTATCTGAACTACATGCTCAAATTCAACTGTACGTTCACATTCAAGTGAAAGTGAAACTTCAGGATTTTCTTCGTACATTTTTTTTAGTGTCGTTTCAAGTTCTGACATTGTTATTATTTTGCCGTCAAGTTCAATGCTGTCTGAGTTGACCGCTAGAACTTTTGTATTATCATCTGTCTGGCTCTCTGTTGTTTCTTCTGATTGTGGAAGATCTAGCGGTAAAGAAGACTTCTTAAACTGTGTAGAAACCATAAAGAAAATAAGAAGAATAAAAATTACATCAATGAGAGAAGTAATGTTTACAGTAAGTTCCTCTTCGTTGTCATGAAGAAAATCAAGATTACACATTTTCGTTTCCTGCGTTATGGGTTATTTCTTCCTCGTCATAAAGGCTCATTGCAAGAAGTCTTTTTTCGATGATGCGTTTGAAAGTTCTGTAGCAGAAAAGTGAAGGAATAGAAATTATCATACCAAATGCTGTAGTTAACATCGCTTCCCAGATGCCGCCTGATAAATCCTGAATGTTTACATTTGCACCGGCAGAAGCCAGTTTTGAAAATGCTCCGATAAGACCTGTTACAGTTCCTAAAAGTCCCAGCGAAGGAGAAACACAGCTTATAAAATTTAAAAGCCATAAGCCACGATTCATTTCGTAATATAGTTTTGAACTTTCGCTGTGGAAGACTTTCATTTTTTCTTGAGGGGGCAGATTGTTTTTTTTATTCATTGATTTTTTTAATCTTTTAACGACATCGCGTTCACTGCCTCGCCGTGTCTGAATAAAATAGATTGTACGTTCAAGACACTGGCAGAAACAGAAACATAAAAGAACTGCAAGTATCCAGTTTACAGGACCACCAAGATTTATAAATTCAACGATTTTCATTTTTTTTTGTCTCCTTTTTTACGCCTCAAAAAGATTTTTATGATTTTCTTCCGCAGTCTAATTTATATTTTTTTGAGCATATTTTTAGTGTTGAATCTCTGTGAGAAACAAGAACTACGGTCTTATTGCTGCTTTCTTTTTTTACAGAATCTAAAATAATTTTTTCGTTGAATGAATCGAGGTTACTGGTTGGTTCATCAAGAAGTAAAAAACTATTTTGACGAAGAAATGATCGTGCAAGTCCAAGTCTTTGTCTTTCTCCCCCAGAGAAGTTTTCTCCAAGTTCTGCTATTTGTGTATCATAACCTTTAGGAAGATTTATAATAAAATCATGTACAGAAGCTTTTTTGCATGCTTCTATGATTTCTTTTTTTGTCGCATTCAGCTTTGCAATCCGTATATTGTTTTCTATTGTGTCATGGAATAGCACTGTTTCCTGTGTTACGTAACTTTCAATCTTACGAAGGTCTGAAGTATTTATATTTTTGATATTACATTTGTTTATATTAATCGTACCAGAACTGACATCCCAAAACCGCATAAGAAGTTTTAAGAGTGTAGATTTTCCTGAACCACTTTTTCCCTGGATTCCGATAATCTTGTTTTGGGAGAATGAAAGAGAAATGTCAGATAGAATTTTTTCTTTTTCGTAAGAAAAGTCAACGTTCTTTACATCTGCGCTTTCAAATGTTTTTACAGTTTTTCCGCCAGAAACTTCTGTAACGACAGGCTTTTCATCAAGAAGAGCAAGTATACGATTGCCACTGGCTATAGTCTGCGAAAGGCTTGCTCCAAGACTTGCAACTGCAATCACTGGTCCAAAAGAACTGAATAAGGCTGCAACACAAATTGTGCACGAGCTAAAGTCTACAATTCCTTTTTTGTATAAGATTAAAGCCACTATAAGCATTGCAATGTCACAGAAGAAAACTGTTCCGGATATTAAAGCTGCTGTAAAACCTCCGTTTTGCGAAAGTTTTTTCTGGCTGTTTGAAAGTTCTTTGCTTTTTATTCTCATCTGTAAAAGTTTTTTACTTCCTGTCCCAAATTGAATCGTCTGTATAAGTCCTCGAAGACTGTCCAGGAGAAAAGAGTTCATTTTAGAAAAAAGTTCGCGATGTTCTGTTCCACACTTTATAGATTTTTTCTGTACGATGCATGGAATTGCAATTCCAACCAGAATGTAAGAGCATAATGCCATTAATGCAAAAATCCAGTGATAATGCAGTAAAAAGACAGATACTGTGAGGCTTACAAGAATTGCAATACATACAGGAGAGACTGTGTGTGCATAAAAAAGTTCAAGAAGTTCAATGTCGCCTGTAAGGATTGAAATTAAATTTCCCTTTTGTTTACTTTCAAGCTTTGCTGGACAAAGTGAACGAAGTTTATCAAATATAATATTTCTGATTTGAGCCAGAAGAGTGAATGCAATATAGTGATTGCAGTATTGTTCAATATAATGAAGTATTCCGCGTAAAACTCCGGCGATAATTAATATTACAAGCGGAAGATGTATATTCAATGCCATTATTCCAAGCGTTGGAATTGCAACGGCACAAAGGTGCCCGAGCGTTCCAAAAATTACGGCCAGGACCATTACAGGAAAGAGTGGGGCAATAAGGCGTGAAAGTCTAAAGAGTGTTTTCATTTTGCACCTCCTGTGCACCTTTTTTTTGCAGAACGCGCGGTTATGGATGTGCGTGAAGTCCCGGCCGTGCGCAATGAAGTTGTTTTGTGCAAATTTTTTATCGTACCATCTTCAAAAGTGTAAACAGAATCTGCGCCTTTTGAGTTTTCTTTTCTATGGCTTATCATGATTACAGTTCTTTTACTTTTGAGAGAATGTATTAAATCTAAAATTATTTTTTCACTTTCAATATCGATGTTGCTTGTAGCCTCATCAAAAATATATACTTCGCTTTCATGAAGTAGTGCGCGTGCGATTGAAAGTCTCTGCTTTTGACCGCCAGAAAGGTTCGTGCCTCCTTCGCGAAGATTCATATAAAGTCCGCCATTCTCTTTTATAAATTCCCAGAGTCCTGTTTTCTTTAATGCATCCTGCATCTGACGTTCCGTTGCTTCTGGATTTCCTTCTAAAAGGCAATCGCGGACTGTCCCTGCAAAAATCCAGTCATTATGTGAGATATATGTAACAAAATTGTAGAGATTATCTCTTGCAATTTCTTTAATTTCGATACCATTTATTTTTATTGATCCTGTATAATCGCTATAAATCCCTGAAATTATTTTAGCAAGACTTGATTTTCCCGAGCCGCTTTGACCGATGAAAGAAGTAAAAGTTCCTTCTTTGATTTTAATGCTGACGTTTTTCAGCGCAGGACGGTCAAATGTGATTCCGAGGTTTTCTGCTTCGATTAAAATTCCTGAGTTTCGCGCGATATTATCTTTGTTTTTTAGCGTGCGGTTTATAAATTGAATTTTTTTATTACCGTATTTTTTTTCTTCAGCATCTAAAATTTCAAAAATATTTTTGCTTGCAGTTACTCCATTCATAGCGGTATGAAATGCACTGCCAAGACGACGGAGAGGAATGAAGAAATCTGCTGATAAAAGAATACATATAAATGCTGAATAAAAGTCCAGTGTACCTGTGTAGAATGCTTTTAGTGCAAAAGCTATTCCAAGAGCTGCTCCGCTGTATGCAACCGTATCCATAATGATGATTGAGTTAAGTTGCATCGAAAGAACTTTCATTGTTACTCGTCTGAAAGTTTCTGCTTCGAAAGCCATTTGTTTTGCTTTATATTCGTCGGCTTCATAAATTTTTAAAGTTGTAAGTCCTTCCAGATTTTCAAGAAAGTTATCTGCAAGGTTTGCATATTGTGTCCAGTATTTTCCTAATATTTTTTTTGCAATTCCCTGTACTATAACCATAGAAATTGGAATAAGTGGAATACACACAAGCAAAACAACTGCCATTTTTAAATTGAAATATGCAATTACACAGAATGTAAAAACGGCAGCTATCATGCTGTAATAAAACTGTGGAAGAAAAGCTCCAAACCAGGTCTCTATCTGATCAACACCTTCTGTAACAACCTGCATTATTTTTGCAGTTGCAGATTTTTCGTGATAGGCGGGTCCCAGTTTAAGGAGCTTTTCATATAATTTAGTTCGTAAAGTTATCTTTACTTTAGATGATGTGCGGAATGCAGTTCGTGAAGAAAAAATGTTTGATAGAATTGATATTACAAGGCATAAAATCATCAGAAGAATATACTTTAAGTAGTTTTCTTCGTGTGCCGTCTTAAAAACCTGTGCGATGCAAAAGATGAATACAGTGTTTGCAATAAGAGAAATAAATTGCAGAATGACTGTGAGAAACACATATTTTTTACTTTCCGGTACAAGATTTATAAGACGGCGATCTATCATTATTGATTCTCCTGATTAATTAAAAGAGTTCCAGTCGATTGTAAGTTTTCCGACATACTTTGACTGTTTGTCTGGCTCACCTGAACCAGCCGTTCCTTTACCATCACAGAACTGAACTCCCATTACATTTGAGTTGATATAAAGCCATAATGTGTATTCAGAAACATCTGTTGTAACTGGGAAAGTCATTGATGTAACATAGTTAACGTCTTCTAACACACGATTCCCATTTTCGTCCAGGCCGGTATTAGCTTTCGCTGTATCTGTTTCACTTACTGTAAATTCTGCATCCGTTTTTACGCCACTTGTATTGTAATAGCCTGGTTTTGAATTTCGTGGATCAACAAATGCATCAAAATTAACTCCATAAATATTTCCGGTTCCTTTACCAAGACTTACAGTTACTTTGTAAGTTCCGTCAGCTTTCTTTGTAACTTTAGCTCCTTTGTAAACAGGTGTACCAAATTCCTGTCCTCCCATTGCATTTACAAAACAACTCAGAGTTGCTGTAACAGTTTTTGTTTCGTAGCGATAAATCTTTGAGCCATCCTTCATCATCTTTGTCATAGCTGGAACAAAATAGCTTGCAGTACCATCATTTTCAAAAATGATGTAGCATGAAGAAGCTGTTAAATAATTTTCTGTAGTAAGGTCTCCATTTTTTGTATTGGTACTGTTACTCTGTGCTGCAACTACAACTTTGTTGTCGTTGTTTTTAAGCCAGAGAACTTTTGTATATGCACCATAGTTTCCACCCTGGTCTACAGAGTTTTCAGAAACTTTAATATTTACAGCTTGCTTCATAACAGAACCTTCGTAGGTTCCGTAATATGAGGAATAATCTGTTACAGAAGCAGCAGACGATGATGTACTTGCTGTAGTTGCAGTAGAATTATCAGCTGCTGTTGCTGCTATATTATTAATATTGTCACATGAGACAAATCCAAAAGTAACTGCGCATGCTGCAGTCATAATTAAAAACGCTTTTTTAAACATATATACTCCTTGCGAATAATTCGCGTTATGTCCTAATTTGATGTAAAAATTTCTACAATTGGGAACGGCATTGCACCAGGTTTAAAAGAAACTCGCCAGGTAAGAACATTGTTTTCAAGTTTTCCAACAAGAGTTACATTGTTCAGATTCATTGCTGTTCCATCAGTTTTTGTTGCATTGATTGAATGAGATCCGTGATAGAGATAATAAGTATCTCCATCTTTTTTGACTTGAACATTGGATATTTCAAAAGAATCAATTGACATTGAGTCAGTATAGGTAATAGGTGTCGTTGTAATTTTAACTGTATTGGCTGAAGTTGAATTTGTATTTGTAATTGTTACCTGTACTGGTATAAGATTTCCATTTGAATCTGTAACTGTTGTTCCCTGACCTTTTGCAAGATAAGTATTATTTCCTCCGATAACCAGAAAACCGTATGATCCAGTATAAGAATTCTGACCATTCCAGTTTGCAGGTGTCGCAGAAGATGGAATTGTGATTGATATATCTTGTACATCTGCATCAAATTGCATTGCCGGTGCATTTAAGTTTCTTGGAATATTTGTCTGCTTAATCATCGTTACCCGTGTGTTAGACATTCCGGAAACGCCTGTAAGACCATCTCCCGTTAAAAGAATTACAATTTCGTTTTCGCTGTTAATACCAAGCTGAATTACCATTGATGCATGACTTGTATCATGTTGTGCGCAGTAAGATGCATCAGAAGCGGTATACCAGTAAAGAGTGTAATTAGAAGCAGAATTTTTTTGTGAAAAATAATAAAACTGATTATTATTCATTCCGTTTGTGTTCATATTCCAGTCACAGCGGTTTGAATCGTAAATGGTTAAAGCCGGAATAAGTGTGTTTCCGCTAGAAGCAGTAATGTTTCCGTAATAGGTCCAGCCGTAGATTGAAGAGATATCATTATCTGTTAAAAGAGAATTATTTTGTGGACTGTCACAGGCAATAAAGAATATTGCTGCGGTACTTAATGAGAAGAATAGATTTAGGAATTTTTTCATGAGAAACCTCTATAGTTTTAATCGCGCACCTAGTCGAAGCATTGTTCCTTCTTCCAGGCCGTAATAAGTTTTTTGTGTCTCTCCGTTTGTTCCCTTTATAAAATGAATGTTATTTAAAACGTTGTCTGCTCCAAAATATATTTCTATTCGATCATCCCAGAACTTTTTAGAAATCGATGCTCCAACCATAAGATAATCAGGTGTATAATAATCTGTTCCCATGCTTAAAAGCTGTCTTGAGTTCCACTGAGCATTAAGCGAAACAGAAGTTTCAATTACAGGAATTAAATATTCAACAGAAAGTGTAACACGATGACGGACACGAAGCGCCAGATCCTGCCAGTCATCCGAAGGTTTATTGTAAAACTTTGCTTCTGTGTAAGCGTAGCCGATTTTTCCCTTGAAGCGTTCAAGCTCTGTAGAAAGATTAATTTCTGCGCCGTAGGTCATAGCCTTGTCGACATTCTGATATTCTCTGATTTGTGGAGAAGATGATGCATCTGTTACAACGCTGTCTATTAAATCGATGATGTAATTAAAGTAGGCTCCTGCATTGATTTTAAAAAGATTGTTTACATTCTGTTCAATTCCAAAGTTTATGCTGTGTGATTTTTCTGGAATAAGATTTGGATTGCCATAGAGAATAAAGTTTGCAGAGCCGGGAGCATAGCTGTGTTTAAATATCCAGTATTTTTCTTTCAAGGTTGGAATTTTATATCCCATTCCATAACTTAAGCGCAGGGCTGTAAATTCTGTCGGATTGTATTTAAGGGCAAGTTTTGGGGTTGCCATAAAATTGACTGCACTGTTTTGAATGGACGGCGCAAAGTCGATACGACAACCTGGTATTATAAGAAATTTTTCATCAAATAACGAAACAGTATCCTGTGCAAACACTGCAGTTTCTACAGCATATTTCCTTTCTGCAAAACTGGAACCATCAATTGATTCAAGGTTTGCATTAATTCCAAAAATAAAATCATTTATATCCCACGCTTTCCAGTGTGCACGAACATCAGTTTCGCAGCAGCAGGAATTAGATTCAACCGACGTGAGAGAAGAATAAGCTCCCGCTTTTACAGTGTAAGTTGTGTTCATGTAGTAGAATTTTCCGGTTGCAAAGCCATCAAGATATAAATTATCGCTGCATTCACACTTAAAAGAAGCTCCTCCTTCAGCACGTAAAGAGCGGTATTCCATTTGCGCACCTTTGTCGTAACCGGTTTTTGTAAAATTACTCTTCTGGTCAGAATCTGTATAAAGTCCATACAGGGAAACATTTCCCCAGTAATCATGGTAAGAAAAAGTATCCCTGACAAAACCTAAAAGCTTTTTTGTGTTTTCAAAATAGGTGATATTACCTGCAAGAGCATCAAAAGTAGTTTTTTCTTTTCCTGGAACAAAGTCAAAACTTCCAATTAATGCGTTTGACAAATGCTTTGAATTAATAAAAAAACTTCCGGCAGTATAATTTTTCCAGCTTAATAGAGAAGGTGAGAACCCTGCTTCTTCTGTAAGACCTCCTGAAAAAATTACTTTTTTTTGTCCTGCCTGCTCTGAAGACGCTTTTTTTGTAATTATATTTATTGTTCCACCCATCGACTGGCTGCCATACAATACAGAATCAGCGCCTTTTGTAATTTCAATTCTTTCAATATTTTCAATAGGAATATTAAATATAGGTGTGTTCCCTGATAGATCAGAAGAAACTGCAACGCCATCTATCATTATTTTTACATAGCCGTTTCCAAGCCCTTGCATTGTAATACTTTCTGTCGCATTACCTGCACTTGCCGTGCTTACATTTATTTCCGGAAGAGACCTAAGTGCATCTCCTGCATTCTTAGCGCCTGATTTTTTTATATCTTCTTCTGTAACGACAGTTTTTCTTTCTACACTTGTATCAATTGTCTGTTCAATTTTTGATGCATTTACTTCGATGACATCTTCATCATTTTCTTCTGCTGACACAGTAGATGAAAAAATAAAATAAAGTGAAAAAAATAGAAAAATGTTTTTTTGTACAATACTTTTTAACTTCATAAATAAGTAGATTATAATTATAGTTATCCAAAACTAATCAAAGTGAGC
>JAILNY010000130.1 GCA_024691105.1 Treponema sp.
ATCTTTCTAAGACAATTTTTATTCTTGTTTCAAAATCAGGAACAACTCTTGAAACTCTTACAAACGAAAGCTTTGTAAAAGACTTCCTCAGCAAAGCAGGTCTTTCTGCTTCTAAGCACATGATTGCAGTAACTTCAGAAACAAGCCCACTTGCAAACAACCCTGACTACATGGCTGCTTTCTACATGGACGACTACATCGGCGGACGTTATTCTTCAACATCTGCAGTTGGTGGAGCAATTCTTTCTTTAGCATTCGGACCAAAAGTATTTGCAGACTTCCTTTCTGGTGCTGCAGAAGCTGATGCTACAGCAAAAAATGCTGACCTTCTTAAAAACCCTTCAATGCTTGATGCATTAATCGGTGTTTACGAACGCAACGCTCAGGAATATCCTTCTACAGCAATTCTTCCATACAGCCAGGCATTAAACCGCTTTCCTGCTCACTTGCAGCAGCTTGATATGGAATCTAACGGTAAATCTGTAAACCGCGACGGTGCTCCTCTTTCTTACGTTACAGGCCCTGTAATTTTTGGTGAGCCGGGAACAAACGGACAGCACTCGTTCTACCAGCTTTTGCATCAGGGAACAAACATCATTCCTTTGCAGTTTATCGCATTCAACTCTAACCAGACAGAAAAAGATGTTGTAATCGAAGACTCTACAAGCCAGAAAAAACTCTGTGCAAACGTTGTAGCTCAGATCGTTGCATTTGCATGCGGCAAAAAAGATGATAATCCTAACAAGAGCTTTGCAGGTGAACGTCCATCAAGCCTTATCTACGGCGAAAAACTTACACCGGCAGTTCTTGGAGCACTTCTTGCTCACTACGAAAACAAAGTTATGTTCCAGGGCTTTATGTGGAATGTAAACAGCTTTGACCAGGAAGGTGTTCAGCTCGGAAAGAAACTTGCAAAGGCAGTTCTCTCTAAGCAGTATGACGGTGCTCTTAAAGCATATTCAGAATTCTTTGGATTGTAATTTTGAGTTTGGTCGCCGGATGAACTTTTAACTCCGGCGATTTTGCTGTCAGAAAAAAAATGCGGCTTTTTCGGAAAGCCGCATTTTTTTTATTTCTTTACGTCTGCATCTTTCTTTTCTTCTGAATTCTTTTCTTTTGGACGCTTGTCAAAATAGAAAGTCAAAGTATTTCCCTTTTGCTTTATGCAGCCATTTTTTGCGGTCCATTGATCATAGGCTTTTTCAAACGGATATTTTTTTGAAAGCTCTGCAATATATGCATCAAGCGCAGCTTTTGAATTTTCCAATACAACAAGCTGAACTTTTGTAATATACTTTGAATGTAAATCAAAACTGATTACAACCTTGCTTAATGCCATTCCTTTGTAATAAGAATTCTTAAAAATTATTTCTGTCTTGTAAAATAAATCTACATCATCATAATTTAATTCCCATTTATCAAGCTGGGCCTTTACTTTTTCGTAAGTATCTGTCGCATCAAAAGTCATTACTTCAAGATTTGCCGACGCAACTGCGCGTTTTTGATTTGGAACATTCTGCGCACTTAAATTATAAAGCCCTGCCGCAATCAAAATAAATGAAAACAATATTTTTCGCATATAAACTCCATCAAAAAAATAAACGCAGATTACAAAACCGCAATTCTGCGCTTTCTTTAATTCTAAGCCTTAAAATAGAATTTAGCAAACATTTTCTATTTTAAGGCATCGCGGCATCACAATGGATCCGTGTCGTCCGCGCTTTCTATTCTGCTGCGGCAACAATCGTTGAGTGAAGATTCTGCAACAATGATGCTGCGTCTTTAAGCTTTTGCGCTGTATTATTGACAGTTCCTGTCGAAGCAGAAAAGTTTTCGATTCCAGAAGAAATCTGTCTTACAGTTGCAACAATCTGGTCAAAGGCAACCGACTGCTGATTGATAATTTCTTTAATCTGATTTGCAGATTCAACTGTAATTTCTGATGAGCTCTGAATATCGCTGAATTTTTCTTTAAGCTTTTCAGACAGTTCAAGACCTTCACGGATTTTTTCTGTTCCACTTTCTGAAGTAATAATAAGGTTATCCGATGAATGCTGAATTTCTGTAATACGGTCTTTAATCTGATCAACTGAGTTTGTAATTCCGGCAGCAAGACGTCGAACTTCGTTTGCAACAATGTGAAAGTTCTTTCCGCTGTCACCGGCACTTGATGCTTCAAGCTCGGCGTTAAATGCGATGATTCGTGTCTGGTCTGCAATGTCATTGATGATTTTTACGATTTCCCAGATACCGCCGATTTTTTCACCAAGTGCACGGATTCCAGAAATTGTAGAAACGTTGGCTTCTGTAATTTCTGTCATCTTATCAAGATTTGACTGAAGTGTTTCAAATCCGACATTGACGTTATTTTCTGTTCCCTCTGCAACAGCCGTTACATCGGCAATCTTATCAACAATCGTTCGAGTCTGGCGGTCAGAATCTTCCATCGTTGCAAGAATTTCTTTTACGCCCGTAGACTGCTCAAGCGAAGTAGACGCTGTCGATTGAGAAATTTCAGAGAGCTCATTCATAGGAACAAGCATTGTCTGACCAATCTGGCGAATGTCATCAAGAACAGAACGGAACAAAAGTACAATCTGATTTATCAGATAAAGGTTATAAGAAACTTCTGTTTCAAAATCCGTCGGAACAAGACTTACTGTAAAGATATCATTTTTAATAATATGAAGCATTGATGTCTGAAGCTTATCAGAAGAGACCAGAATGCTTTTTAAGAATGAATACACTGAAGCGATTCCTACAATTGCATTTATTCCCAAAACTAAAGCGATACGAGGAAGCTGAAATTTTCTAAGACCGTATCCGTGTAAATCTGCCGGCAAAAATCCTGTTTCCGATGGAACGTTATTATAGTAATAAACATAAAAGAGCAGCATTGCAATTATAATTCCCCAGATAACAGGAACTGTACAATAGAGAGAGAAAGTTCTTTGATAAGAAACACCAAAATAAGTTTTTTTATTCAGAATCTTTTCATCAATTCCCTGCTCTACAAGACGACACTCATATTCATTACAGATTGCTCTTGTATTTGCAAGTGCAAGAAGTGCTGCTACATAAGCTCCAAGAATACAACTAAAAAGGCTGACTAAATTTAAGCTTGTATTAACCTTATAAATAAAATGATAACCAGCAGCAAGCATCAATGCACAAACTGCAAAATAAGAAAATGCTTCTATTGTTTTTTTTCTTGGTAATTTATGCAAATCCAGAAAAAGTTTTGTCCTCTGCTCAACAGTCATTTCTTCTGTTTCCCAGTGTTCAATTTTTCTGGAAGTTTTACCCATCAAAAAATGATTGGTTATCGGAGAAACACAAAACTGTGCAAACAAAACACCAAGTGTTACAACAACAATCAGCTGATAATGCGTAACAAAATTCAGATTTAAAATAAAAATTGTATACAGCATAAGAACAAGTCCACAGCCGATATCGCCAAGATGGCTTGCACGAAGAATTTTTCGTTCAAGTGACATATATTTTTCAGTATCTTTCATTATCTTACCTCGCTTGAGCTTGCTGTCGACATAGCTTCAACTATTGCATCAACATTGGCCTGTTGCTGTTCATCATAATCTGAGTCCCCATCTAGATCTTCTGGCATAAGATTTTTTAAGTTTGTAGAAATCATACAAAGGTTCTGTGCAGAGTCACTGATTTTTTGTGTTGAACCAGAGAAGCTTTCTGCAGCTTCAGAAATCTGTCGGAGTGTAATTACAATCTGTGCAAAAGATGCAGTCTGCTGTTCGATAATCTTTTTAATATCCTCTGATGCATAATTCATCGATTCTGAAGAAGATTTTAATTCTTCAAAGCGGCTGTTCAAATCATTGATAATCTGATTTCCATCCCGAATCTTTTTACTTCCGTTCTGAGAAGAAGCCAAAAGCTCATCCGATGAATGCTGAATCTCAATGATTCGTTTGCGGATTTCTTCTGTAGACTGAATCGTATTATTTGTAAGTCGGCGGATTTCGTTTGCAACAAGTGCAAAGTTTTCTCCAACGTCACCGGCGCTTGATGCTTCAAGTTCGGCATTAAATGCGATGATATTTGTCTGATCCGCAATGGAATTAATAATTCGTGCGATATCAGAAATACCAGAAACCTTTTCTGTCAGTACTTTTATTCCTTCGACCGTAACATCATTTGCACGTTTAATTTCATCAAGCTTCTGCATATTCTGTTTAAGAATATCAAAGCCCTCGTTGATATTATCTGTCGTTCGGCCTGCAACAAGCGAAACTTCACCAATCTTTTCTGCGATACTCTTAGAAAGCGCATCAGACTCTTCCATTGCTGACAAAAGCTCTTTTACGCCGGAGTTCTGTTCAAGAGAAGTAACCGCAGTCTCTCGCGAAATTACAGAAAGCTCATTACTCGATTCAACAACTGACATACTTATGCGCTGACTCTCTCTTAAAATCTGCTGCAAAATATCAACAATCGTATTGATAAGATAAACATTGAACATAAACTCGTTTGAAAGATCTGTATCAGATGCTCTTACCTTATGAAGATTTTCTTTGTTGATTCCTGACATCAAATTACGCATGTTATTTATAGAACGCATCATGCGCTTAAATAATGAAGTTGAAAAGAAATAGTATAGAACAATGCTTAAAACTCCAACAAGCATAAGTCTAAAGAAAATAATATTTGTCGATGCATACGAAGTATATGTCCGCCATGCAAGAACAAAAATAAAAGAACCCAAAATCAAAATCGGAGCAAAGATATGAAAAACTGTAATCACAGTAGAAGTCAAACCAAAATAATGTCGTTTTTCAACTTCTTCTTTTGAAATCCCCGCTTTTACAATTGCAGATGCATGCTTTGAACAAATCTTTTGCGCAACCTCAGTGATAACATAAACAACACAAAAATAAGTTCCAATAAAAAGCGAAGTAGATGCAAGAATTACAGAGTCAAGATTTAATTCTGAAATACTGGCAAACATCGAAATCCAGATTGAACCACAACCAATAACCACTACAAAAACAACTGCACCAATACGCGGCGGCATCATCATAAGCTGTTTCATAAGCTTTGTCCGTTCTTTAACAGTCGTTTCATAAAAATAAAAAGAATTGAGATCCTCTGTCATTGTCTGTGTAACCAGAGAGTTGACCATTCCAATCAGTATAAAAACAAGGCCAAGACAAATTGCAGCACCCAGAATAATTACTGTTGAAAGCTTTGCAATTCCCTGATTACCCCATGCAATTGCAATACAACAAGTCATTGTAAGGATTTCTAAAACTGCAACAGGAATCGAAAGCCTTTTAAAAATTTCCATTCCAAATTCTGTGTCTTTTGGAGAATCACTTTTTTTAGAATTTTGTTTCTCGTTTTGACTCATATCTACCCCTTTGTTCTTTTTTCTATTTTGATGTGAGCGCAATTGCGCCATCCCAGTCTTTTGGTTTATTTACTGCAAACTCGTTGCAGCGTTCCAGCATAAGTTTTGTGGCCTTGTCCTGCGGCATAATCTGAATTGCTTTTTCAAAATATGGAATTGCAAGACTGAATGCTCCTTCGTTGTAAGACTTAAATCCCTTTTCATACAAATCCGTAAAATCTTTTGGTAAAGGCTTTTCGTCAACTCTATAAATAAAGGCCGCTTCTTTTTTTCCTTTTACTTTTACAGAGTCAATCAAAAGTACATTCATCGTATCATCAAGCTCATCACGCACAGCCTCAGAAATTATTACCTTTACTCCGTAAAGCTTTGTAAGTCCTTCAAGTCGCGATGCAAGATTTACCGTATCACCGATTACAGTATAATTTGTCTTATCGGCACTACCAATCTGGCCGACAATAACATCTCCGTAATGGATTCCGATACCAATATCAAATTTAATTCCCTCCGGAAACTTAAGCTGTCCCAAAGGAATGTTTTCAAGCTGAGAATACATTTCCAAAGCAGCGCATACTGCACGCTTTGCGTTGTCGTTATAACTGATCGGAGCACCAAACAAAACCATAATGGCATCGCCAACAAACTTGTCTACAGTTCCACCATATTTTTTTACGATATCTACCATCTGCGTAAAATATGTATTCAAAAAATTTACAACATCTTCCGGTTTATTTATTTCGCTGATAGAAGTAAAGTTTCTTATGTCACTCATAAGAACAACGACGTTTCGTTTTTCGTTTTTATTTTTTAATTCCTGAGTTTCGTCTGAATTTAAAAAGTCTCCGATTACTTCTTCCGGAACAAATTTTGAAAATGCTTTTCTAAGTTTTGATTCCTGTAAAACAAGTTCTGAACGCTGCAAAGACTCCCGCAAAATATTTGCAAGTGCCGGCAATACATAATCAATAGATGACTGAACGCTATAATTAAAAATCTTTTTTCTCGTTGATGCAAAGTGAATTGTTCCGACAAGTTCACTTTCAGACCATATTTCAAAAGCATGATATGACTCAAGTTTTATCTCACTTTGATTGTCTGACTGCACGGCACAACTTCCGCCGATTGCATTAACGACTCCGCTTATCTGAACTTCGTCATAAGTAATCGTGTGATTACGTTTTATCTTTTGTTCATATTCTGTCTTGCAGATATTCCAAAACTCGTTTACAACCGACTGCGTAAAAAACTCTGTTCCGGATCTGAAAACCTTCGAATTGTGAGCATCAATGATTAAAGTTACAACATCAAATTCACAGACCTTGTAAAGCATTCTGAAAATATTTTCAACAAGAAGATTTAAATCATCTATACTGTCATAAAGCGAAATTACATTCCTTGACATATTCAAAAAACTTTCACTTACATTCATTGCATTGACAATCCAAGACGAAAGCTCTTTACAGGATGAATTTTCCGTATCGCTTTTTTCACCTGTACTGTTATCCGAAAAAGAATCTTCGCTGATATATTTTATGTTAATCAGATCATTTACGGCATCCGTTAACATAACGATATTCTGAGGCGAAACTGCAATCGTTTTATTTGCAATCGAAGCGTCATGCCAGAAATCAAAAATCTTTCCATCAGAATAAATCATAATAAACGGAACGCCACTTTTTGGAGAACCGCGCTTTAAAATATTGCAAAGAGCAACACCATCAATCAGTTCAAGATCTGCATCTGCAATAATCAAATCAGGATTTTTTTCTACAATCGCTTTTAATACCGTAAAGCCGTCCGTAAAAACTTCAACCTGGTAATCAAGCTTTTCAAGCTCAATACAAAGCATCTTTTGAACAACGAGAGAAGATTCTGCAATATAAATAAGCGGCTTGTCATTTTTAGTCATGCAGGAGCTCCTTTACTTTTGCAGTAAGGCTTTCGCGCTCAAAATCAGATTTTACAATATAGCCCTGTGCGCCAAGATTTTTTGCTTTTTCAAGTGTATCGCTTTCAAATACAGAAGAAACCATAATCACCGGAATATTTTTAAGCTCATCCTTGTGACGCATATTGTACAACAGAACAAAACCATCCATTCGCGGCATTTTAACATCGGTAACAACAAGATCAAATTTATGCTGCTTCATCTTTTCGAGAGCTTCGATTCCATCGACAGCGGTAGAAACATTATAATTTTCTGCTTCCAGAATAATCTGTTCAATGTGTCGAGTCGTATGCGAGTCATCAACAACAAGCACAGAATGAATCTTTGGCATTTTGCGCACTTCAAGATTTTTTACATCATAAACATTTACAACCTTGAAGCGCCTGATTGTATCAGGAATATTTAGAACCGGAATGATTCGATAATTTTCATCAAATACAACACCCTGTAATGCGTTAAAATCTTTCAGCAAAGGTGGAACCGGTTTAATAACGACAGTTCCATAATGTAAAATTTTATCTACAATAATTCCAATCTTACGATTTAAATATTCAAGAACGACAACAGAAACTTCTGTCTTTGTACTAACACGTTTAGCCGAATTAGGATTGATAATATCAAAGTCAAAAATCGGAACAAGCTCGTTATGAACATTCATTACAGGTCCATGCTGAAGCTGCAAAAAGTCGGATTTATTTACTGTAAGAATTTCTTTAATATAATGTGATAAAATCAGATATGAATTATCAGAAACCGAAACAAAAAGTCCATCCTGTGTTGCAAGACTTGCCGGAAGTGAAAGTTCAAAATCCGTTCCCTTATTCAATTCAGAATAAACAGTAATCTTTCCTTTAAGTTTATCCATTTCTGTGCGGACAACATCAAGCCCGATTCCGCGTCCAGAAAGTTCAGTCTGTTCATCCTTTGTAGAAAAACCGGAAGTAAAAATAAACTGCAAAAGCTCTGTATTATCTGCCGATAAAATTTCCGCTTCTCTATCAGGGAAAAGTCTCAAAGCCTTAGCACGGATCTTTTCATAATCAATTCCGTGTCCGTCATCTTTTACGTTTACAAAAATCCTGTTAGAAACCTGATTTACCGAAATCGAAATCGTCCCCTTTTCGCTCTTACCAAGCTTAACGCGCTCTTCTTTAGTTTCAATTCCGTGATCGATTGAGTTACGCACAAGATGAATTAAAATTGCCGGAAGTTTTTCAAGAATGAATTTATCAATTGTAATTTCTGACTGAGGAATATCAAAGTCAATATTTTTTCCAGTCTTAAGCGCTTCTGATACAATTGAACGTTTTATAGGACGCAAAATCATATCAAACGGAAGCATTCGTAATGCGATAATATTTTTCTGAATATCAACGCTCTGGTTTTCGAGTACAGAAATATTTTCTCCAAGCTCCTGAAATTCCTGAAAGGCCGACGCTTCGCTTTTTGATTTTAGGAACTCAATCTCGTTTTTAAGTTTTATCTGTCGCATTATAAGTTTATCAAGCGACTGTAAGATTGACTCAATTTCTGAAATCTGAATTTTTATTGTCTGCGAGTCATGAAAGAACTCTGCGTTTTCTTCATCAACTGTATTGCGTACTACAGTTTTTTCACCACCATCTGTATTTCCTGCACTGTCACGTTCACCAGAATCAGATTCAGTGCGCGACTTACCATCTCCCGCACCAGATTTACCGGCATCAGATTCAACAGAAAAATCAGTTTTAAAATCTTCATCTTCCATCGCGTGATCAATATTTAAAAGCACTTCTTCGTATTGAGCAAAAGTTCCGTCTTCGCCATCTTCAATGCGGTCAATCACTTTGTGAATAATATCCGTTAC
>JAILNY010000002.1 GCA_024691105.1 Treponema sp.
AGCTCCTTGGAAACAGGGCCTTCGCTATCCAATAACTGATTTACAAAATCAACATCTTCTTTTGTCGGACTATTAGCTAAAGCCTGAAGAGCAATACTTCGAGTTTGTGGATTATCTAATAATGGAATAAAATCATTTTTAAGGTTGCCGATTCTAAGTTCTTTCATAGAATAAATAGCATAACCCTTTATACTATAATCCCAGTTTTTTACAGCTTCCCGCAATAATTTTTCCGTCTTTTTATTTTTTCCAGTAACTGAAAGAATTTGAGCAGCAAGAATTTTGGCTTTTACATTTTTACTGGTAATTCTATCATAAGCGGTTTTTTGTAAAGATTCCTTATCCAGCTGAATATACAAAGGAATCATATGACTATCGCCAAAATTTTCATATTCTACCAAAAAATCAAATAGAGCAGTTGTTTGTTTGGTTTTTAATAGCATCAAAGTTATACCAGCCCAAATGACATTGGCCTCTGTCTTTTCTGTTTTCAGTCTTTCTAAAAGTTTTTTTTCAAAATTTTTATCACCAGCTCCTGCAATAACTAAATAAGACAATAATCGTTGATTGTCATTCTTTGAGTTAAATAATTTTTCTATATTATTTTTATAACTGTCAGTTTCTTTAAATTTTGAAAGTGGATATACAACAACTTGTTCATTATTTTCCATGAGGTACATCTCATCATAGTAAGGTTCCAGGAAAATTGAATATGTCTGATACATGTTATCTAAATCTGTTTCAGTAAACTCAGTTCCAGTTGCATTGATAAAATCTTTTTCAAAATCTTCAATACTTTGTCCAAATAAAGTAATTGAAAAGAATGTTATCAGTATCATTGATAAAATAATTTTTTTCATTTTTTACATCCTTTGCGCCTCAGGCAGCGGGCGAGTTAGTAGTTTTATTATGTGGAATTTTTTATTTCCTGTAAAGCATTCTTGTAAAATGAATAAAAATCTTCGCTATTATATAAATCGCTTGAAAACAGTTCAATCAGACTCATTTAGTTTTCTTTATTTCAATATTTTCACTAATTCATCTGGAAGTTTTATCATTCCCCTTGAAGGATCATGTATAACTTTGTAGAATTTCTTTCCATCAAACCAATATATCGAATCTGTAATGCTTGCAGGCCCCTGCTGATACATATAATTTACAAGACCAATCATTTGTACAATATCAGTATTCACAGTGTCTTTACTGATATTCTTTACAATAATTCCATAGCGGTTTGGAATAGCTACAAAAGCACCATATTTTGAAATAGATTTGATTTTTTTATTTAAATCATAAATTGAAGAAGTTATAAAAATATTTGTATCCGAATACATTATTGAAACATAAAATGATTCTGAAATTCTGCATTCCTGAAATTCTTCATTATTATTTTTAAGCGTATTAGACTTTGCTGCTTCTATTATTTCTTTTTCACTTACATTCCATTTTCCGGTATATTCCTTTGTCAGATTTTTTACAGCACTCGGAAAATCTATAACAACAACACTGATATAATCATCCGTTGTACATTCAAATATAGAAGACTCTGAAAACTGATTTTTATATACAATTGGATATATTCGTAATTTAAGAAATTCTTTTCCAGTTTCAAAAGTTTTTAATTTTGGCATTATCGCTTTTTCTTCAGCTCTGCTTACCTTTACCTGAGCAAAATGATTTTTAACAATATCGTTCCATTGTGACTTATCATTTTGAGCACAAATACTGTATAAGTTCGTTAATCCGACTTCTGTTCCAACATCAAAATAATCATTTTCTTCCTTAACTATAAAATATTCTTCGTCAAAGTGTTCTTCATAATTTTTTATGTGAATTTGTTTTAACTCGTTTTTGACAATATCGATAAACTTATTATAATCTTTACCTGGCTGTGCAGCTGCTGAAAATAAGATGAATAAACTCATTAATAATTTGGCTAGTGATTTTTTCATTTTACATCCTTTGTGTCTTAGAAAGCGAGAATATGTTTGGTCGATAGGTTACTGGGAAGCGCGCCCCAATTACGGGCGCGTGCTTAATCGGTGTGACGCTGAAATTCGCGCGAGGTTAGCACGCGAATCGCGTTCAATTATTATCCCAAAAGCTTGTCGCTTACTTCGCCGGTTACGCTGAATTTTGCAAGAAGATCTTCTACCTTGAGGTTTTTCTTTTCTTCACCGCGTACATCGTAAACGATTTTTCCGTCCATCATCATGATAAGGCGGTTTCCGTAGCGGATTGCGTCTTTCATGTTGTGAGTTACCATAAAGGTTGTAAGATGATCCTTGTTTACAAATTCTTCTGTAAGCTCAAGAACTTTCTTTGCAGTTTTTGGATCAAGGGCGGCCGTGTGCTCGTCGAGCAAAAGCAATTTTGGCTTTTGAAGACATGACATCAAAAGTGTCAAAGCCTGACGCTGACCACCTGACAAAAGGCCGACCTTTGCTGTCATACGGTTTTCAAGGCCAAGATCAAGAAGGGCAAGCTTTTCGCGATAAAGTTCGCGTTCTTCGTTTTTGATGTACCAGGAGAGGCCGCGTTTTTTACCTCTGCGGTAGGCCATAGCAAGATTTTCTTCTATACCCATGTTTGCGGCTGTTCCCATCATCGGATCCTGAAAAACGCGGCCGAGATATTTGGCGCGAATATATTCAGGCTTGCCGGTAAGATTCATTCCATCGAGAACGATTGAACCTGTGTCTGTGTAATGTACACCAGCAATAATGTTAAGAAGTGTTGACTTACCGGCTCCGTTACCACCGATGACGGTTACAAAGTCGCCGTCTTCGAGTGTAAGGTCTACACCACGCAGAGCCTTTTTTTCTGTGATTGTGCCGGGATTAAAAGTCTTTGTAATATTTGTCAGTTGTAACATATCTATTCCCCCAGCCCTTAGTTATCTTTATCATGCTTAAACTTGTCGTCAGCATGTCTAGTGTCTACTTCGTTTGCAGGACCTTTATAGGCTCTGCGTCTTTTATCTATCTTTGATTTGAATACCGGTACTGAAAGCGAAATTGCAACGATGAGGGCTGTCAAAAGCTTTAAGTCTGTTGACTTGAGACCCATCTGCAAAACTACAGCGATTACGATACGATAAATGATAGAACCAAATATAACAGAGATTAATGTATACCAGAGTCCAAAGTGAGAACCAAAAATTACTTCGCCAATAATAATCGAAGCAAGACCAACAACGATTGTACCTGTTCCCATTCCGACATCTGCATAACCCTGGCTCTGTGCAACCAGTGCTCCGGACATTGCAACAAGTCCGTTAGAAATCATAAGACCGATTATTTTTGTTGTGTCTGTATTAACACCAAGAGCACGAACCATGTGCTCGTTGCTTCCTGTAGCGCGGATAGCTGAACCAAATTCTGTACCGAGGAACCAGTACAAAAGGACAATAATTAAAACAACAACGATTATACCAATTATAAGTGAACATGTTGTTGTAGTTAAAATTCCGCCTGAAAGTTTTTTTAAAATTGACATAAGAGTCGGGCTGCCCAAAAGAGGTGTATTTGCCCTTCCCATTATACGGATGTTAATAGAATACAAAGCAATCTGTGTCAAAATACTTGCAAGAAGAATGTTTATCTTAAGCTTTGTGTTCATAAAACCTGTAACAAGTCCACAAACCATGCCCAGCAAAAATACAAAGAATAAGGTAAATAAAGGATTCATTCCGTGAATAATAAGAACTGCAGACAAAGCTCCTCCGGCGGCAAAGCTTCCGTCGACTGTCATATCTGCGACATTAAGAATTCTGAAAGTAAGATAAACTCCCAATGTCATAAGTCCCCAGAGAATGCCCTGAGAAACGGCTCCTTCGATTGCAAACAAAAGTGGCATGTATTTACTCCGTACTTTTAAATACAGGGCAAGACTAAGTGTAAACCTTAAGCCTGCCCTGTCACATTTATTTTATTATTTTAAATCTGCAGGAACTTTAAGTCCCAATGATTTTGCTGTATCTTCGTTAATCTTAAGATCACATTTATCAAGATACTGAATTGGCATTTCTGCTGGTTTCTTTTCTCCCTTGAGAATCTGAACAGCCATTTCTGCTGTCTGCTTTCCAAGTTCGTAGTAGTTAATACCGTAAGTTGCAAGACCACCGGCAATAACCATTCCTTCTTCACCACAGATTGTAGGAATTTTGTTTTCTGTAGCAATCTGAGCAACAAGAGCCATACCAGCTGCGATCATGTTGTCTGTTGGTGCGTAAATTACGTCAACCTTTCCACAGAGGTTCTGAACAACCTGCTGAATTTCGTTTGAGTTAGAAACTGTTCCTTCGATATATTTAAGACCAAGTTCGTCACAAGCTTTTTCTGCAAGACCAATCTGGAAATATGAGTTCTGTTCGCTAGAGCAGAAAAGCATACCTACTGTCTTTGCTTCTGGGAAAAGCTTTTTCAAAAGTGCCATCTGTGCAGCACATGGTGTAAGGTCAGATGTACCTGTTACGTTTGTTCCAGGAGCTTCGTTTTTTTCTACGAGTTTTGCAGATTCTGGATCTGTTACTGAAGAAATAAGAATAGGAATATCCTTTGTAAGATTTGCTACAGCCTGAGCAGCAGGAGTTGCAATAGCAAAAATCATGTCATCACGATCATTGATAAGTTTTTCTGCAATTGTAACACAGTTAGCCTGTTCGCCCTGTGCATTCTGATAATCAATCTTAATGTTTTTTCCATCAACGTAACCAGCTTCTGCAAGACCGTCAACAAAACCTTTGTAGTTTGCATCAAGAGCAGAATGTTCAACGAGCTGAATAACACCGATTTTAATTACCTTTGAATCTTCTTTTTTAGCGCAACTTGTAAAACTAAGTGCAACCATTGTAGCTGCCATAAGAGCAACAATAGACTTTTTCATTTAAATACCTCCGTGATATTTAGAGCCTTTATTATAAAATTTAAATCGATACTATTCAATGGATGAAATATAACATAACTGAAATTTTTAACCGTGCTTAAAGTTCCGCAGGTTTGAAACTTCGCGTGCGGCGGATTAAGACGCGAGATGAGGAACATTCAGAGGAATACGGCGCGGGGTTAAATTTGAGATTCGGAAGGATGAGGAACGTTCAGCGAAATTTGAGAAAAAATTTTACGTTTCTGTTGACAGATACAATTCTATGTGATATGTTACTTCTAATAGAAACGCTTCTTTTGATAGAATCGTTTTCTTCAGCTACATGATTGAACTACTGGAGGCTAATATGCAGGCACAGACAGACTGCCAGAAAAGAACTGACAGCGTTTATAAATGCGTTTCAAATTCACGCTATACACCTTATCTTTTAGGTAAAAAAATCGGAGCAAAGGCCATTTTTGAGTCGGCTAGCTTTGCCAAAGGAAGATCGCGCTACTCGTTTTTGATGACTGAAGAAGCGTTTAAAATTAAGCAGGAAGGCGATGAAATTACTTTTGTAATCGACGGAAAAGAAGTTCCGTTTGACGCTGCAAAATGCATGAACGGTCACAAGAGTCTTGATGCCCTTGGTCACGAAAAAGCGCCTGACATTCTTGATGCGCTTTTGTATGTTTCTGAACAGAACAAAAGCCCGGAAGGTCAGCTTGCAGAGCTCCCGCTCCCGGCAAGTGGTCTCGGCTATTTGAGTTATGAATTTGCAAAGCACTGCGACAACATCCGTTTTTTTGAACAGAAAGACGACCTTAATATTCCGGAAAGTCTTTTTGTCGCAGGTCACATCTATATTGTTTTTGATCACTTTACAGAAGAAATTCACATCTTTGGCTTAAACTACAACGAGCACCAGATTGACTTAAATGCAGCCCTTGACCGTCTTTTAAAACAGATGAACAACATGGACTTTTCTTATCTTGAAGAAGAAAACCAGAGCTTTGAATACAAAATGATTACCGACCTTGAAAAGTCTAAGGCTGAATATGTACAGAAAGTGAATACGCTCAAACGCCATATTATCGCAGGTGATATCATTCAGGCAGTTCCTAGCCGCCGTGTTCAGATTGAATGCAAAGCAGAAGCCCTTGCCGTTTACGGAAAGCTCCGAAAGGTAAATCCGTCGCCATATCTTTTTTACATTGACTTTGGCGACTTTCAGTTTACGGGAGCCTCTCCTGAGAGCCTTGTTCAGGTTCGTAAGGGAAAAGCGACTATCCATCCGATTGCGGGAACGATTCACCGGGGTAAAAATGATGCAGAAGATGAAAGTCTTAAAGCCGAGCTCCGTGGAAATCCAAAGGAACAGGCTGAACATCTGATGCTGGTTGACCTTGCGCGTAATGACCTTGGCCGTGTGTGCGAAAAAGGCAGCGTAACGGTTCCGCAGTACATGGAGTGCGAACTGTTCAGTCACGTAATTCATCTTGTAAGTACGACAGAGGGAATTGTACGCGACGGCGTTAAACCGATTCAGGTTCTGCGCGCATCGTTCCCGGCAGGTACTGTAAGCGGCGCGCCAAAAATCAGCGCAATGCAGATTTTAAGTAAACTTGAAACAACTAAGCGCCGCTTTTATGCGGGTGCTGTTGGATACATTCAGCCAAACGGAGACCTGGACTTTTGTATTTCGATACGATGCGCGCTCCGTAAGGGCAACGTATGGAATCTTCAGGCAGGCGGCGGCATTGTATATGATTCAACGCCGGAGCGTGAGTTTACAGAGACTTGCGAAAAGCTTGGAGCATTAATCGACACGCTGACTAAATAAGGGGGGCGTTGCGGGGGGCTTAAAAAAAATGATTCCCCCCGCAGAGAGGGTCGCGAAAGACACCGCAGCAAAGCGAGGAGGCTTTCGCGAGGGAGAGACTTCTCCCTCAAACAAAAGGAGATTTTTATGATTTTAGTAATCGACAATTATGACAGTTTTACATTTAATGTTGTGCAGGCGCTTGAGTGTGTGACGAGCGAAGAAATTAAAGTTGTACGCAATGATGAGGTGACGCTCGACCAGATTGCTGCGATGGAGCCGTCAAAGCTGATTGTGTCGCCGGGACCTGGAAATCCGACCAGCGCTGGCGTGAGCATTGATGCGATTAAATTTTTTGCGGGCAAGATTCCGATTCTTGGAATTTGTCTTGGCCATCAGGCAATCGGTGAAGCGTTTGGTGCAAAGATTGTCGGTGCAAAATTTATCAAGCACGGAATTGTTGAAGACATTGATCTTGATGGACGCGGAATTTTCCGTACGATTGGAAAAAGTGCAAAGTTTACGAGATATCATTCGCTTGTAATTGAAGAGTCAACTTTGAGCAGCGACTTTGAAGTAACGGCTCGCGCAAAGGACGGCGACATTATGGGTATCCGTCACAAGACTATGCCGATTGAAGGAGTTCAGTTTCATCCGGAATCAATTGCAAGTCAGGCGTGTCAGGAATTGTTTAAGGCGTTTTTAAATTATCGCCGCGACAATCTTCCAGTTGCAGATTATTTAAAGCAGCTTATTGATGACAAAAAACCATTGAGCGCTCAACAGGCTTCGTTCTTTATGGAAAACTTGACTGACGGAACAATGGACGAAAAAGTGACGTCTTCGATTTTGACAGCAATGGCTTCGCGCGGACTCCCGACTGCAGATGAGATGGCAGGATGTGCCGGCGCTCTATTAAAAAAGAAGACTCCATTCCCTCTTGAAAATCACGGGCTTGCAGAAATTGTTGGAACTGGCGGTGACGGAAAAGGTTCGTTTAATATTTCATCTTTGTCTGCTTTAGTTGCGGCAAGCTGTGGTCAGCCGGTTGCAAAGCACGGAAACAGAGCGGTTTCTTCTAAGAGCGGCGCTGCAGACTTTTTTGAAAATCTTGGAATTAAAATTATGGCTGAACCTCAGAATACTGCAAACCTTGTTAAACAGACGGGCTTTGGTTTTTTGATGGCTCCGGTTTATCACGCTGCGATGCGTTTTGCGGCTCCTGTTAGAAAGGCGCTTGGAATTAAGACTATATTTAATGTACTTGGTCCGCTTTTGAATCCGGCTAATGCAGAGTATGAAGTTCTTGGAGTGTACAGCGCGGATTTAATGGAAGATTATGCACGCGCCGCTAAAGCTCTTGGTGCTAAACGCGTAATGGTTATTCACAGCCGCGACGGCTTTGATGAAATCTCGCCTTGTGAACCGACTGATGTGTTCCAGATTAACGATGACGGAAAAGAATACCGTTATACAATAGAGCCGGCTAAGTTTGGAATCGGCGGCGCAGGCGGTATTGCGGTTAATGCTGATGAGCTTGAAGGCGGAAGCGGCGCGGACAATGCTAAGCTTGCGATGGATGTTTTGAACGGTAAAGGCCGTGCTACAATCCGCGCGGCGGTCGGCTTGAATGCGGGTGCGGTTTTGTATTTGAGTGGAAAGGCTAAAACATTGAAAGACGGGTTTGACATGGCCGTTAACGCAATGGACAGCGGTAAGACTCTTGCAAAGCTTAAAGAAATCCAGAAAACTAGTGAACAGTTGAGCGCGTAGTTCTAGGCCCGCGCGGGGACAGCTTTTGACGGCGTAAATCACTTCGCGCGGTTTATTTTTTTCAGCATGTACGAATATGAGACGCCTACTCGACCACCACTTTTACAAACAGCATCTTCTGAATCGGAAAGTCACCAAGTTCAAAATCGATGCTCTCGCGGTATTCAACATCACCATTCCCTGAAATATTATAAATTAATTTATTCCCGACATAAAATTTATAAGAGCGCGATTGTTCCTGAACGCATAAAAAACTTGTTTTAAAAATTGTTAAAAGATCAGAACATTTTTGATCTGCATTGAGATTCAGCTGTCTGTAAAACAGTTCGTCAGAATTTTCCTGCACAGAAAAATCTACTTTGACTTTTCTGCCCTTATTTGTTCTGTTCACAATTTCAAAATGAAATTCCCAGAGACAAAATCTCAACAAAATTCCGAGACTCAAAAAAAGAAGAAACACCTGGGCGCAACCAAGATCTGTATTATTTGTTATGCACTGGTAGCCAAAAAAAATCGCGGCAATAAACGCCATGCGGGCTAAAAGCTCAAAATAAACGCCGGTACTATATAAAGTTCCAATAAAAAAAATTGCAATAATATTAAAAAATGCAAAAAGCAAAAGGCTATCTTTATAATCAGCATAACTGATCTCGACGTGATTAACATAATGAGCCGCAAGCAGCATCAAAAAATCTACCAGCGCCGTAACGAGCATAACTATCAGATATCTTTTGACATATTTATTCTTCATTTTTTTCCTGAGTGAATTTTAACCTGTACCGTTTTCGGATTTTAAACTAGCAGATTTTTCTGAATGTTTCTATACACTCGTTAACTTCACTCAGAAGAAAATTAATTCTGAAGAAAACTTTCCGGGATATCGGTAATAAGCATATGTCCCGGCGCATGAGTAATGCAGAAGTCTGGCTTAGAATTCATCACGACACTCTGAGGCGTTACACCGCAGCACCAGAACACAGGAACTTCTCCAGGCTTTATCGTACTCGGCTCGCCAAAGTCAGGCTTAGAAATATCTTTAATACCGATTACTTCCGGCGCTCCGATATGGATTGGCGCACCATGAACTTTTGGAACGCGCGCAGTTATTGTAGTTGCCTTTACAATCTGGTTGTACGGAATCGGCCGCATAGAGACAACCATCTTTCCGCTGAAGATGCCGGCAGGACTTGTATCGATGTTTGTCAGGTACATCGGGACATTGTGATTTTCCGAAACATTACGGACATCAATTCCTGCGGCAATCAAAGGTGCTTCAAAAGAAAAACTGCAGCCGATTACAAAAGTCACAAGATCGTCGCGCCAGAGCTGACTGACATCTGTATATTCGCCGGCAAGTTCTCCGTTTTTCCAGATTCTATATTTTGGAACGTCAGTTGCAATATCACAGTCTGCTGCAGATGTTTTTAAAAAACGCGAACCTTCGTCGCTGACTTCTAAAAGCGGACACGACTGCTGATTCCTCTGGCAGAACAAAAGAAAATCGTACGCATATTTTTTTGGAAGAATGCAGAGGTTTGCCTGAGCATAACCGTCGCACATTCCAGATGTCTGTATCGAAATCTTTCCTTCGCGGATAAGTTTTCTTACCTCGGATGGAGTTTTGTCTTTATAAAAGTTTTGATTCATACTGCCTCCAAATTATTCCTGCCGTTGTAATGCGGCAATCTATATAATCTTAAACCGGACTTTAGTGCCCGGTACTGCCTGTGCAAGTAAACACATCGAGTGCCTCGTGACACATGCGATTTTTGCATAGCCGCCTGTAGTCTGCCGGTCTGCGGCCATTACAACAGGAAGCCCCGCAGAAGTAATCTGTACAGCTCCAAAAGGAATTGCATCAGAAATAATATCTGTCTTTCCGCAGTCCAGACTTTCACCAGAAAAACGGATTCCCATTCTGTCGCTTTGCGGAAGAACTGTAAAAATCCCGTTTTCAAATTTCTTAACGTCGTCACTCGAAAAATCAGAAAACTGACTTCCCCTGGTGCAGTTTAAAACCAGGACGCCGCTTTCGATATCGAGCGCGCTCATGTGCATGCCTGTTTCACCGGCGCAAAAGCCGACTGCAATCTGATCGCCCGCTTCGAGTTTTCTCCCATAATAACCGCCCGTTTTACTTTTTAGGTTTGTTGAACGGCTGCCAAAAACCTCCGGTACAAGCAGCCCGCCTTTAAAGCAGATGTATGAACGCAGGCCCTTTTTAATAAAGCCGCATTCTAAAACGCTGCCTTCATGGGCCAGATATTTTTTATTCATCTCAATCGGATTATCATCAAGCGCTGCATTACAGATACCGCCCGTAATTACAAACTCACACGGAAGAGTAAACTCTATCGACGGCCCTAAGACAGTTGCCTCAAGGCAGGCCGCGTTATCTGTATTACCGGCGATTGCGTTTCCGAGAGAAAAACTTTCTGCGTCCATTACGCCGCTCTGACCGATTCCGAGATGTTCAAATCCGAAGCGGCCTTTGTCCTGAACGGTTGTACACATTCCGGCGTCGAGTATTTTGATTCCGGACGTGCAGATGTAGCGAGGTTTGACAGCGACCACTTGATGTGGCGCAGTTGTCGACGCAGCCTCTGGCACGCTCGAGTCGCAGCTCGCCCCTTCCCTCTCCGCAATCTCGTCAAACTGCGCACGCGTTATCGGAACAAACCGGATTCTGTCGCCGGCTTCGTACAGACACGCAGGAGACCGCTTCGCATCAAACACCTTAAGCGGCGTGCGTCCTATAATGCGCCACCCGCCCGGCGAATCACTCGGATAAAGGCCTGCCTGCTTTCCTCCGATGGCAACACTCCCTGCAGGAATTTTTGTCCTCGGAGTTTCAAGACGCGGCGTTTCAAGCTGTCCATCCATTCCGCCAAGATACGGAAAGCCTGGTAAAAATCCGAGCATGTAAATCAGATAATCCCTCGAGTGATGCCGCCTGATAACTTCTTCTTTAGAAAGGCCCGTGTGTTCTGCAACATCTGCCAGGTCAGGAGCAAATTCACTGTCCTCATAACAGACAGGAATTTCTACAAGCTTACCGGCAGCAGCGTTTTGTCCCAGACGGCCGTTCGCACAATCCAGCGCTTTACATGCAATTTTTGTTACAGAATCTGCATCAGTTTTAAGAGGATCAAAATACACGGTTACTGCGCAGTAAGTCGGAACAATTTCTATTATTCCAATCTCTGCACAGGCTTTGCCGAAAGCTTTAGAGCTGTCATGGCCGGCGCCTGGAGGTTCGCCGGTCATGCTGTCAGGTTCAACCAAATCCTTAAAGCTTTCGACAAAAGCTCTTACCTGTGCATTCACCTCTTCGCAAATCTTCTGCAAAAACTGTATCTGAATCGAATCTTCGCTTGAAGAAACGATTCGTACATCCAAATCACGCACCAAGATATGCCTTCTGTACTTCCGGATTTGCACGCAGTTCTTCGCTTGTACCGCTTGCAATAATTTCACCGGTTCTTAAAACATATCCTCTGTCAGCAAAATCAAGCGCAACTTTTGCATTCTGTTCAACAACAAGAAGAGTCATCTTTTTCTGAACATTAAGACGCTTTAATGCACGGAACATTTCGAACATCAGCTTAGGTGCAAGTCCCATACTCGGTTCATCAAGCATGATAAACGAACAGTTAGTCATAAGAGCGCGGCCAACGGCAAGCATCTGCTGTTCACCGCCGGACAAAAGTTCACTGCGCTGACGACGTCTTTCATAAAGGCGCGGGAAAAGATCATAAACGAGAGCATACTGGTCGCTTATATTCAGTTCACTGTGCTTTTCTTTCTGTCGCGCATAACATGCCATCTGCAGATTTTCTTCTACGGTAAGGTTTCCAAAAATATGGCGGCCTTCCGGAACTAAACACATCATCTTTTTTTGAATCAGCGCATGCGGCTCAAGCTTTAAAATGCTTTCTCCGTTATACAGAACATCTCCTCCGCGCACAGTCGGTGCCTCAGGTTTTGGAAGGCGCGACAGAGTCATCAGAGTAGAAGTTTTTCCCGCGCCGTTTGCTCCGATCAAAGTTACGATTTCGCCTTTATCAACATTAAAACTTATTCCATGAAGGGCTTCGATATTTCCGTAGCCCACAACTAAATCCTTTACTTCAAGCAACATACCGCTCCTCCTTTAGTTCTTCTTTGCAAGTCCCGCATACGCGTCATTGATATTGATGTCGGAGTTTCCAAGATATGCATCGATAACCGCAGGATTTTTCTGGATCTCTTCCGGAGTTCCTTCTGCAAGTTCCTTTCCAAAGTTGATAACCTTGATATTATCTGCAAGAGTATTTACAACCTGCATCTGATGTTCAATCATCCAGATTGTTATTCCAAACGTATCGTGAATCCATTTGATATAACTGATAAGCCCATCGAGGTCAGAAGTAGAAAGACCTGCGGCAGGTTCATCGAGCATCAAAAGTTTCGGCTCAAGACTTAACGCTCGTGCAATTTCTACGCGACGCTGAATTCCATAAGGGAGGTTTTTCGGATAATCAAGCGCAGTATCCGCAAGAGAAAATTTTTCCAAAAGTTCCCATGCCTTTTTATGAATCTCTGCCTCGCGCGTTTTATAATTCTTTGTGCGCATAAAAACATCCTTGAGACTGAAACCCAGCTTTGAATGCTGCGCAATACAGATGTTATCAAGAACAGTCATATCGCTCCAAAGACGGATGTTCTGAAAAGTTCTTCCAATCTGCAAATCTGCAATCTTGTGCGGCCGAAGTCCGTTAAGCCTTGTCCCGTCAAAAACGATGTCTCCCTCTGACGGAATATAAAAACCGCTTACAAGGTTAAATACCGTTGTCTTACCGGCTCCGTTAGGTCCGATCAAAGCGTTGATAGAGCCTGTCTTAATATCTACGTTTATATCTGTCAGGGCCTGGAGACCACCGAATCTGTGCGTAAGATGATCTATCTTTAATATTGTTTTACTCATGCTGCACCCCCTTCGGCCTTTGCTCCCGGCCTTATCTGATTCTTGTTAGACGGGAAAAATTTTTTAAGCCACGGGAACACCTGGGTAAGTTCTTTTGAACCCATGATTCCTTCCGGATGGAACTCCATAATCAAAATCAAAATCAGCGGAATGATAACCCACTTTAAGATCTGGGCCGGGCGCAAAAGCTCAAGCAGAATCGTAAAGACGATTGCCGACAGAACTGAACCGCTTAAAGAACCCATGCCGCCGAGGAATACCATTACAAGCGACTCAGTCGACTTCATGATTCCAAAACTTGACGGGTTAATAAATCCAAGAAGGTGTGCAAAAAGACCGCCTGCGATTCCGGCAAGAAATGAGCTGAATGTAAACGCAATCAGCTTCATCCGGTTAGTATCTACAGACATAATTTCTGCCGAGATTTCATCGTAGCGTACTGCACTGATTCCCTTTCCTAACGTAGAATTCATCAGGTAATGAATCGACATCACAGACAGCACTGCAAAGACCAGACCCCAGATTAAAATCCAGGGAATATCAAGAACATCCGACATGCTGTTTGTAATGCTCTTCATACCCATAAGACCGCGGCTTGCTCCGACAAGCGGAATATTATTAATCGCCGTTGTTACAATAAAGTTTGCCGCAACCGTAATGATTGCAAGATAGTCATCACGAGTTTTAAAAGAAGGAATTGCTACAATAAGACTTACGAGCATTGCCGCAAGTCCGCCGATCAAAATCGTAAGCGGAAATCCTATAACCGAAAGTCCTTCCGGCAAAAGCGCATGCCCCGTAATCGAGTTTCCGTCCTTAAACAGAATCAGCGAAACAACCGACGACACATAAGCGCCCGTTGCCATAAAGCCCCCGTGTCCGCAGCTGAACTCGCCCATATAACCGTTTACGATATTGAGGCTGGCCGACATAATTATATTGATACAGATTGTCACGATAATCGTCTGGAGATAATTGTTTATGATTCCAAACTTTGCAAGAGCTGTCACAAGCAGAATCGAAACAACTGTAATAACAGGCATAATAAACTTTCTTTTCTTTTCAGAAGGATTAAACCGCAAATCAATACGGCTGTTCATTCTAACTAACCACTGCATAACTAATCCTCCTTTCCTTATATCTTTGTGCTCTTAGCCACACCAAAAAATCCGGTCGGCTTAATTGTTAAAATTACGAGCAGAATTACAAACGAAACTAAATCCTTATAGCTCGAAGGCAAAAAGGCCGTAACAAATATTTCGATAAATCCGAGAAGAAAGCCGCCGATGAATGCACCTTTTATATCACCGATTCCACCGACAACCGCCGCGATAAATGCCTTCCATCCGATAATCATTCCCATGTAAGGATCCATTACAGGATAAGACATACCAAAAAGGATTCCGGCAACTGCGGCCAGTGCCGAACCTAAAGCAAATGTAAAAGTGATTACTGTATTAACAGGAATTCCCATCAAAGGAATTGCAAACTTGTCATAAGAAATGGCACGCATACTCATGCCGAGAGTTGTTTTCTGTACGATGAACTGCAATATACCAAAAATTACTATTGCACTTACAATTACTAAAACCTTAAGGCTTGTAATTGTCACAGAACCGATATTCCATACATGCTTTCCGAGGATATCAGGAAAGCTCCTTGCCGATGCACCAAAAACTGCAAGGTTTCCGTTTTCAAGAATAAAGCCGATCATCAGGGCTGTAATAACTACATAAAGTCTGTTTGCACCTTTAGAACGCAGAGGCTTGTAGGCAATTTTTTCTATTCCTACACCAAGCAAAGCCGTAAGCGCCATTGTGCACACCAGCGTGATAACAAAAAGAGGTATACCTGTAAGACCTGCAAAATGCGCAGTTAAAAAAGCTACCAGGAAAAATGCAATGTATGTGGACGTCATAAAGATATCGCCATGTGCAAAGTTAACCAGACGCAAAACTCCATATACAAGACAGTAGCCGAGAGCAATCATCGAATAAAAACTGCCCCACTGAAGCGCATTAAAAAAGTTCTGTATAAAAAATGTCATAAATGTACCTCCTCAATAAGACCGCCCGAAGGCGGCCTTTGTTTTTAACCTTTACGGCTGCAAGCTCTTTACAAACTCAAATTCTCCTTCTTTTGTAACGCATACAACAACCGCATCCTTAATAGGATCTCCTTCCGGAGTAAACTTCATGTTACCTGTAATACCAGGGAAGCTCGCAATTTTTCCAAGAGCATCCTTGATTGCAGTACGGTCCTTTTTAAGGTTACCTGTAATACCACAGTCCTGAATTGCCTGGAGTACAAGATATGTTGCATCGTAAGTAAGAGCCGCAACATCATCCGGAACATAACCGTAAGTGCTCTGATACTTTTCGATGAACTCTTTTGTTTTGCCTGTTGCACCCTTTGCCGCATAGTGAGTTGTAAAGTAGTCACCTTCAACCGCACCCTTAGAAAGCGGGAACAAGTCTGCAGAACCCCATGAGTCAGAACCCATTACAGGCTTTTTATATCCGAGATCTTTTGCCTGCGAAGTAATAAGACCTACATGGTTGTAGTAAACCGGAAGATAAAGGAAGTCAGCATCTGAGTTTACAACCTTTGTAAGCTGAACACTGAAGTCCTGGTCCTTCTGACCAAATGATTCGTAAACAACTACTTCGCCGTATTTAGCTTCCCATTCAGCCTTAAAAAGCTCAGCAAGAGTTTTTGAATAGTCATCTTCAAGGTTAAAGATAACTGCAACTTTTCTTCCGCCAAACTGTTCGCTTGCAAACTTAGCCGCTACAGGTGCCTGGAACGGATCAAGGAAGCATGCTCTAAAACAGTAAGGTCTGTCTTTTGTAACGCTCGGGTTCGTAGCCCATGGCGAGACCATAGGAACTTTTGCATCGTTGTAAATTTCTCCGGCAGGAATTGCACGGCCGGAACCTTCAGGACCAATCGAAGCTAATACCTTATCAATATCAATCAGCTTATTAGCCGCATTGATTGCCGAGTCTGCCTTAAGTTCGTTATCAACGTAAACAAACTCGAGAAGGTACTTTTCGCCCTTAACTTCAAGTCCACCGGCAGCATTAATCTCTTCTTTGATTAATTCACCGGCATACTTTCCGCTTTCACCGACTTTTGGTGAGTCTCCTGTAAGAGGAATGTTAAATCCGATTTTGATTGTTTTAGGCTTTTTGTCAGAACCACATGATACAGCCATTAATGTTACAAGGCTGACAGCGATTGTTTTGATGAGTCTATTCATAACGGGCTCCTTGTTTTTTGCAGAAAGCCCGTCTTCCAATCTTCAACAAGACTTTCTGCATATAAAATAAAAGGGCTATACAGCTCTTTTTTTATACACATGCAACGTCATTGTTGACCTGGATGTATATCACTTAATACATCGTGCACGATGTATTAAGACAGCAATAATCTACCAAATCCAAAAAATTTATTCAATAGGTTTTTAAAAATTTATTAAAATTAAATTTTTTCAGGCTGAATTTTAACCTGGCCGCTTTTTCACTTCTGCTCAACCACCGCAGACTCCATCAGTCTCGGCCACGAAAATCCCTCGCCCCGTAAAACCTATTTTCCCATCGGAACCATTAAGATCCCTTCGTCCCGCAGTCTCGCCGCAATCCTCTTTACAAAATCCAGCGCCTTAGGGTTATCCCCGTGGACACATACCGAGTCCGGCTCGACTTGAATTTCCCTTCCGGTTATGGCGCGCACTTTGCCGTATCGAATCATCGTAATAATACGCTCTATCGCTTCCTGCTCGTCTTCTATCATAGCACCGCTTTTTGTGCGCGCCACAAGAGATCCGTCCTCTTCGTAGGCGCGGTCGGCAAAGACTTCCTTTTTACACTTGAGCCCGACCTTTGCGGCCGCTTCAAGCATTTTACTTCCGCTAAGTCCCAGAAGAATCAGAGACGAGTCAAATTCTGCGATGGCCTCTGCTATTGCCAGTGCCATAGTCTCATCTTTGCCTGCCATGTTGTACATTGCCCCGTGCGGCTTTACATGCTGCATCTTTTGACCGTGCCTGCGGCAAAAGGCATCGAGCGCACCGAGCTGGTACATTACCATAGACTTTAGTTCACCGACACTGACATTCATATTACGGCGCCCAAATCCTACCAGGTCCGGAAATCCCGGATGGGCACCGACGGCAACTCCGGCACTTTTTGCAAGGGCCACAGTCCTGTCCATTACCACAGGGTCTGCAGCATGAAAGCCGCACGCTATATTTGCCGAAGACACATACTGAATGACATCCTCGTCCATTCCGATTTTGTAGTTACCAAAGCTCTCGCCTAAATCGCAGTTTAAATCTATTTTTAACATACAGCCTCCTGCAGTGCTTCTATAATTTCTTTTTCTACATCCATTCCAAAACCGTCGACGCTGACAGTTTTTTCTTTGAGCACACCATCAATACTCCCGATTTTTACAGTCTGCGCTATATAGTCATGAACATCATCATACGACATAAAGACTTTTGTGCCGGACAGTTTTTCCAGGTATGCCGTAATCGCATAGGCGCCCCAGTTAGAGACTGTCGCAATAACAAGCATGTCGGTTTTTACCACGCACGGAACAAGAGAAAGCCTCTCTTTAATCAGGGGCGCAACATTGCCCATTCCGATTTCGTTACCGCCGTCTCCTACCCCTATCGTCGGAATCTGTCCTGAGGCAATCTCAAACAGTAAATCAACGCGCGCAGTTTTATCTGCAATGCTCACGCCGCGCATATTTGCATAATCATTGTCATTATTTTTTCCGCACCGCTCTATGCTTATAATACCGGACGGCGCATATTCTTTTAAAAGCGAAGTACACCAGTCTTTACCCGCACTAAACGGCATGTAAATAACCGGAATCTCCTTAAGTTCAAAAAAACCGCGCGTAAAATCATCGGTTACGATTACCGGATTAAAGCCGAGCTTTTTTAATGCAAGCGCTAAAAATACAGTTCCTGACGGACCGTCTGTTTCGGCATAACCTTCAACAAAAAATCCTGTCGCAAGAAAAACTGTTTTACGCTCCCACGATAAAATCATCTTTGCCGCATGCTCTGCGTACTGGCCTGGCATCTCTTTTCGGAGGATGTCCATTCCCCGGCTTGAGTGCCGCAATACAATGTCTTCTATTTTTTCCATAACGATGTTCCTCTTGCCACGGGTAAAGTCCCGCGTCACACCGACAGTAAGAGGCTTTTAGAAAGCCCTCTAAAGTCGGCTTTTTATAAAAACATCGTGCACGATTTAAACACAGACAAAGCGCCTTGTTAAAATTCAACCTGAACTGCACTAACCCTGAGTTTTTTTATAATAATGCTCACGCATCTTGAGAACAGCGTCTTCAAGTTTCTGCTGCTTCATAAGATCAAGAATCTCTGCGTGCTGTGCCCATACTTTTTTTAATTCTTCCAGATTATTGTCAGAGTAATAAGTCGAAATAAAACCAAGAAGTGCCTGCTTTCCGTCGTATTCTGCGACAAGCATTTTATTACCGACGCCTTCTACGATGCAGCGTTCGTAAAGATATGTTGTCTCGTTATACTTAAGACAGTCACCCTGATCCAGAAATTCTTTCTGGGCTTTGAGCTGCTCTTCCATCTTAGGAATTACCTGATCCATTTTTCCGTTTCTAAAACAGAAGCGGTATGCAGCTACAACCATAAAGAAAACTACCTGCAGAATCTCGTTTACAGTTTCTCTGTCAGGAGAAATAACGTAAAACCCGTTGTTCTGCCTGTATTCAATCAACCCTTCTTTAACCAGAAGATTTATGCCTTCCCTGATCGGTGTATTACTTACACCAAGTTTTCGGCTGAGGTCATCCAGATTAATATTTTCTCCACGTTTAAATTCCTGAGAAAGAATCCCATCTCTGATGTATTCATAAACCTGATCGCGCAGATTAACTTTCTTTATTAATCCCGACATGATTCACCCCCGTTGGCACAATACTCTACGGCAAGCATTATAATATAAGATGCACGAAATTTCAAAACCTTTATAACAGATTTCCATTAAGCTAAATAATATCCGGTCTGTATCCTGTCTCCTTTTCAAAGTCATCGACGGCCTCAGTCTGGAGTTTTTTTAACAGATCCGGCGCTTTACCTCCGACTTTTTTGCCGTCAATTTCGTAGGCCGGCAAACCAAGGGTTCCTGCAGAAGTGATGAATACTTCATCTGCAGCAAAAAGCTCATCAAGAGTAAACGGTCTTTCTTCGTATGGAACACCAAGCCGTTTACAGATTTCAAGATAGTGGCGCCGTGTAACTCCCGGCAGGATAAGTTCGTCGAGTGGAGGAGTAATAAAGACACCGTCTTTGAGGATGTTTATGTTAGTGTGGGCGCATTCTGTTACGCGCTCGCCACGGTGGAATACAACTTCTTTTGCGCCAGCTTCGTACGCTTTCTGGCTTCCGAGGACACTCGGCAAAAGGTTTAGGGTTTTTATATTACAGTGAAAGAATCTTGTGTCTTCCATCGTAATGAGTTTACACGGCTTTTTTAAGTCCGCGATTGTTGACTCTGTGATATTTATAAGAAGGTTCGGTTTGCAGTTTGGAAAAAGATGATTTCTCGGAGCTGTTCCGCGAGTGCATTCCCAGTAAACAAAGCAGACCCCGTCAGAATCCATTGCGTCGATACACTTCTGCAGTTCTGCTCTTAGTTCGTCTTTTGACAGTTCAAACGGAATCTGTACGTATTTAAGTGAATTAAAAAAACGCTCCAGGTGCCAGTCTGCTTCAAAAATCTTACGGTTTACGCAGTAGGTCGCATCATAAACGCCGTCACCAAAGTACATCGCCCTGTCCAGAAAAGGAACAGACATTTCTTCCTGCAGGCCCATCTTTCCGTTGTAATAACCTACATTTTTCATAGTTTTACCTTCCTCTGTTTAAAAACATTTAACATCGTGCACGATGTATTTATGACAGTTTTAATACTTTTTTACTTTTTGTGCAAGACATTTTGATAAATTTTAAAAACTCTTTTATAATGAATCAATCAAGGCCGTAAGTCGCCGGCAGAAACCGACAACCTTGCAAGACACCCGCGCGTCTTGCCGCGAAGTCTTTAGAGGCAGAAAATCTTAATACGCGGCCAAATCCACACGGAGGAAACGACATGAAAAAAGTACTTTTAACAATTCTCTTTGGCGCATTAATCGCAGGCAGCATCTGCGCCGACACAAAAAAGCAGGCGGCTGCGACAACTGTTCAAAATAATTCAACTTCAAAAATTGCCGTCGTCTATTTTAGCATCACCGGTAATACAGAACGAATGGCAAAAAAAGCCGCATCTGCATTCGGAGCCGACATCTTTAAAATCGAACCTGTTCACAAATATACAAGCTCCGACTTAAACTGGCGCAACAAAAAATCACTTACAACAATCGAAAACAACGATGACACCGCTCGCCCGGCAATTGCAAACAAAATCGATTTATCATCATACGATACAGTAATTCTCTGCTATCCTATCTGGTACACAAAAGCACCAAAAATCATCTACACATTTGTCGAAAGCCAGAACTGGAATGGAAAAAAACTTGTGACCCTTTGCACAAGCGGAAGCAGCGGACTTGGAAATACAGGAATTACTCTTTCAAAACTTGCACCTGGAGTTGTATACAAAGGCGGAAAAGATTTTAGCCGCGGCACTGCTGAAGAAATTAAAAAATATGTAGAAGGAATTTTATCGAATGAATAAAATTTTCTTGTGCTGCCTGAGCGCTGCAATCCTTGCTTTAGAAGCGCTTGAAATATCGCTCCATGGTGAAGTGTATATTGCCGCAATTTCTCTCTGGGCAGCAATCGTGTTTTTTATTATCTTCATGCTTGTAATCAGAAAGAAAACTTACCGCTACGCTCTCCAGATTGCCGATGCACTGAAAGAACTCGGCGGGTATACTGAACTTGAACAAAAAATCAGAAACGGTTTTGCAAAATATGGAGACACTCTACCACCACGCCACGGAGGAACACCTGAACGCAAAGAATACGAAAACTGCTTTACAGAATTTGCAAAGCTTGATTTGACTTCTGCTTCGGAAGAAACCAGATTTCTACAAAAGGAAGTTTTAAAACAAAAAAAGATTGATTCTGTTTTGATTACTCTGGTCATCACCTGGTTTTTGCAGCCGGCGTTAGTAATCGTTATGAAAATTGTAATGGGAAAGTAACCTAGGCCTCTGCCGAAATAGATATTGTTTTTTGGAGTTGAAGGACTTCCAAAACTTTATCAAGAGGAGCGCCGATTTTCTCTGCAGCAGTTTCTGGTTCTATCTGAAAGTCCTTTACGAGCATAACTGCATCTTCGATGGCCTTCTCTTCATAGCCTTCTTCGCGAGTATTACGGACAAAACTTTCTTCATCAAACTCTTCTAAAATCATTCCGAGTACCTCCGCCTTCTGACGCTTCATGCATTGACAGTAATTTCTTCTTTGAGTTTTAGAACTTCTTCCAGCGGAAGCCCAATCGCCTGAGAAATCTGCTCACCAGATAAAACATTCATTTTAATCAAGTTCAAGGCATCTTCAACGGCTTTCTGCGATTTTCCATCGGACAGTCCGTCTTCATAGCCTTCTTCGCGAGTATTACGGACAAAACTTTCTTCATCAAATTCTTCTAAAATCATTCCGAGTACCTCCGCCTTCTGATGCTTAATCAGTCCTTCTAAAAGGCCGTTTTTAATTGCCCAGTCTACGGCACTTTCAACAGCCGTTTTAATGTCCAGTCCGGACTTCTGGTTTGACTTAATCCGGGCAATAAAGCTTATATAATCATACAACGGCTTGCACTTTTTTTGAAGACTCAAATTCTTGTTTTCGTTGATGTTAATGATGATTGCAGTCCATTCAAACTGGCCGCTTGTGTCTGGAGTGATAAATGAATCAGAAAGTTTCATTATACTTTTTTCTTCCTCGTTATCCTGACCGGTGTAAAAAACAACATACTGAGGTGTCGGAATTTTTATAAGTTTAGAGCGGTTTATGTTAACGCCGTTTTTTGTGATGTAATCCTGATAGAGCTTTGCAAAATAAAAAAAGCCGCGTAAAGGCATGTTGTTGTTCTTTGTACTCTGTTCTTCAAAGAGCGTCATCTGCCCGTCAACTAAAAACGATACGTCGTTATGCATCGTTATATAAAGAGCATTTTCAATCGTATTCAGTTCGAGTGCATCAGGATCAGTGTAGTTTGTTCCGTTGAGTGCATTGTAAAGTTCAAGCCGCCACTTTTTGCTTTCTTTTGTGTCACGGCCGAAGATTGCCTTAAAGAGTCTGTCTTTATGTTCTTTTTGAATTTTTTCCATATAAAAGAATCTCCGCAATAAAATATGTATAGACACAAGGGGCCGACGGCCCGTACAGGAATTCACTAAAAATCTGGCAGGCCCGAGCATGATTGCGCGCGTAAATTACCTGAGCCTCCAGCCATCACAAGCCCCGCGCGCCATGAGTTGCGTTGCAACTCTGTGTCAGCCGCAGGATGGCCGCCCGACAGATTCAGTGAAATTCTCTATACATATCATTCAGTTTTATATGAAAAAAAGACCCCCTTTTTAAAGAAAAAGTGAATTTTTTTTTTAAAAATTTGAGTCTTGCCGATTTTCATGCCGAATATTCCCATGTTTTGGGATTAGTTTGTCTGTAGAATCGAGAAAGAAATGACCTTAAATATGAGAAGAAAATGTTATGTAGGTAACAATAATTAGAGATCGAATTGAGCGCCCATATGAATTGGCTGTAATAAAATCAAAAAATATATTTATTCGGATTATGG
>JAILNY010000135.1 GCA_024691105.1 Treponema sp.
GAATCGATGACAGGGCTTTCAGAAGGAAGACCTCTCTTTGTCCGCACTCAAAAGAACAACTTTAATCTTGCAAACTTTATGCGCGCCCAGCTCTTTACAGCACTCGGCGCTCTCCGCACCGGAATGAACATTCTCTTTGACCAGGAAAACGTAAAAATCGATCGGCTTACAGGTCACGGCGGTTTCTTTAAAACACAGGAAGCAGGTCTTACTGCAATGTCTTCTGCAATGCACACACCGATTTCTGTAATGGAAACAGCCGGCGAAGGCGGCCCTTGGGGAATGGCACTTCTTGCATCTTATGTCGTAAACACAGAAGGACTTTCTCTTGCAGACTGGCTCGACAAAAAAGTATTTGCAGATGCAAAGTCAAAGACCTTTGAAGCGTCAAAGGAAGATATCGAAGGCTTTAACGCATTCTTTTCAAATTACACAAAAGGTCTTGCAATCGAAAAAGCCGCAACAGAAAATATCGGCTAAGTAAAATTCAACGTGCCGAGCAAAACCGCGCGGCACAAAAAAAACGCGCGCTTCAAAACCTGCGCGCATCAATTTAAAACGAGGTTAAAAAATGAGTTCAATTTATCAGACATTAAAAGAAGAAGCGTTTGAAGCAAACATGCAGATCCCAAAACGCGGACTTGCAATTTATACATGGGGCAATGTTTCTGCCTTTGACAAAGACAAGGGAGTTTTTGCAATCAAGCCGTCAGGAGTTCCCTACGACACAATGACTGTCGAAGACATTGTCGTAGTTGACCTTGAGCTTAACAAAGTTGAAGGTAAATTAAATCCTTCATCTGACACACCGACCCATGCAGAGCTTTACAAGAGCTTTGAAAATATCGGCGGCGTTACACACACTCATTCGCCTTATGCAACTTCGTGGGCACAGGCTTGCAGGGGAATTCCTCTATTAGGAACAACTCACGCAGACCACAGCGCAAATCCTGTTGTGTGCACTCCGATGATTCAAAAGGATGCTGTTGAACGTGCCTACGAAAAAGAAACCGGTATTTTAATCGTAAATACATTTTTACACCCGGAAAAAGTTGGAGCCATTTCTTTTGACGGAAGTCCGTTAAAGCCGCTTGTTCCATCTGAAAACCCGATGGTTCTTGTTGCAGGACACGGACCTTTTACCTGGGGAAGCAATGCCGATAAATCTGTTTACAATGCCGCAGTTCTCGAAGAGGTTGCAAAAATGGCATGGGTAACAATGACTGTAAATCCTCAGTGGAAGAGTCTTCCTGATTATGTAATCGACAAGCACTACCAGAGAAAACACGGAAAGAACGCATACTATGGCCAGGGAAAATAGTCTCCATAAAACACCAGAGCCTCAGACCAGTGACTCAGGCCGCCAAGCCGGCGTCTCACGGATTACCGCGATCATCCGCGCGGCCTGCTTTGCGCGATCCGCTATACTCGTAAGTTTTCTTGCAGCCTGCGCGCTCTGTCTTACGCTCACGGGCTGCAAAAAAAACGGGGGCGCCGCAACAACAGAATCTGCAAAATCTGAAAAGAGCATCATCATGGGCTTTTCGCAGATAGGTGCAGAAAGCGAGTGGCGCACCTGCAATACCCAAAGCATTATGCAGGCTGCAGAAAATGCGGGCATTCAGGTTATCTATTCCAACGCCGAACAAAAGCAGGAAAACCAGATTAAGGCAATCCGTTCGTTTATCGTTTATCAGGTAGATGTAATCGTCTTTTGTCCTATTGTTCAGGACGGCTGGGACAATGTTCTTCAGGAAGCAAAGGATGCAAAAATTCCTGTTATAATCGTTGACCGAAAAATAAGGACAAAAGACAACTCACTTTACGCAGGCTATATCGGAACCGACAGTTACGAAGAAGGGCGCAAAGCAGGCCGCTTTCTTTTAAACAAATACAAGGGAAAATCAGGGCCGATTAACATCATGGAACTTTACGGTACCGTAGGCTCTTCTGTTTCCGAAGGCCGCAATAAAGGCTTTCACGAGGTAATCGACGCAGACCCGCGATTTTCTGTCGTGTACACAGAATCCGGCGATTTTTTGCGTTCACGCGGAAAAGAAATTGCAGAAAATCTCTGCGCCGCATCTCCTGTCGGGACACTCAGAGCAAACGGTAAAAAAATCGATGCAATCTTCTCTCACAACGACCAGATGACTCTCGGCTTTTTAAGCATTCTCGAAAATCACAAAGTAAAAACGGGCAAAGATATTACGATAATTACAATCGATGCGGAGCAGGCCGCAATCGATCAACTTGTCGACGGAAAAATCAACTGCATAATTGAATGCAATCCAAAGATGGGAACCAAGGTAATTGAATTTGTTAAAACGCTTGCTGCCAACAGACCAATCCCGGCAGCAACTTACGTTCCCGAAACTGTATTCAGCGAAGACGACGATCTTTCTTCAATCTCCCCTCGAGGATATTAATGCGCGTCAGTAAACCCAAAAGCATAAATAAAACTCTCTGGCTTTCTTATGTTCTCATTCTTGCGCTTATGATAATGCCAGCAATTTATTCTATGTTCATTACGCAGCATCATACAAATCAGTACAATCAGATTATTCAAAATGTAAGTTATGCAAACAGAATAAATCAGATTATTGCTCAGGATATTTCTAACGAGACCTGGGAAATTTTTGCAGGTAAAAAAACATTTTCAGAAGGCAAACAGTACGACATTCTTTTTACGATTGAAAACGGAATTAAAGAAATTCTTGAGACAACACAAGTAAAAGAAAACCGACAGACGCTCGAAGTTGCCATGCGCGCCGAAAAGACTCTTGTAAAATATGTTGATCTTTTGGGAACGCAAATTCAAAACAACGTGCCGGTTTCTGAGCAGGAAAAAACTCTCGAAGAAATCCGCGGCTGTGCTTCGCTGATGAACGACATCTTTCAGGATTTTATCGTTGCAGAGATTCACACTCTTTCAGAAACAAATGACAGTATCCGCCATTCTTCAATTTTACTTTCGATAATTCAGATAATCATAATCATCGTTGTTGTCGGCCTTGCTTTCTTTTCTGTTTATACAGTTTCAAACAATATCCGAAAACCGATTCACAACATGGAAATTCTTTCGACAAAAATTGCAAGCGGCGATCTTGATTCGCGCGTTCAAAAACCAAATGTCGAAGAACTCGATAACCTTTCTGCTAACTTAAATACAATGGCCGGAAAAATCAAAGACCTCATCGAAGAAAATATCCGCGAACAAAAAAATCTTCAGAAAGAAGAAATGAAAACTCTTCAGGCGCAGATTACTCCGCACTTTTTGTACAACACTTTTGATACAATCATCTGGCTTGCAGAATCCGGTCAGACTGAACAGGTTGTCGAAATTACAAAAGCCTTTTCAAACTTTTTCCGCATCTCGCTCAGTAAAGGTCACGAATGGATTTCTATCGAACAGGAACTTGAACATGTCAAAAGCTATCTTACCGTTCAAAAAATCCGTTACCGAGATATCTTAAATTATACAATTGACTTTGATGAGCGACTCTGCGGTTCTAAAGTGTTAAAACTTACGCTCCAGCCGCTTGTAGAAAATGCGATTTATCACGGCATAAAAAATAAACGCGGCCGCGGCATGCTTAAAGTGTCTGCAAAAATTGATGAGACAGAAGGCAGTCAAAAATACATCGTCTTTTCTGTAGAAGACAACGGTAAAGGATTTACTCCAGAGCGTCTTGAACAGGTTATGACCGAGCTTGCCTCTGACCAGATGCCAGAAAATCTTGAACACATTTATGGTCTTTATAATGTTAACAAAAGACTGAATCTGTATTACGATAAAACAGTTAATTTAAAAATCCAGAGTACACTCGATAAAGGGACAACAGTTTCTTTTAAAATTCCATGGAGCAGATAATGTACAGCGTTTTTATTGTTGATGATGAACCAATAGTTTTAGAAGGAATCCGCACTACAATTGACTGGAACAACTCCGATTTTTCTTTTGCAGGAGAAGCCTCTGACGGTGAAATTGCCTTATCGATGATCCAGGAAATTAAACCGGACATTTTAATTACTGACATAAAGATGCCGTTTATGGACGGCCTTGAATTGTCTGCGGCAATAAAAAAGACTCAGCCATGGATAAAGATTATCATTCTTTCAGGTCATGATGAATTTGATTACGCAAAGAAAGCCATTTCTATCGGAATTGAAGATTATCTTTTAAAGCCATTCACTTCAAAAGAAATAATCGAGTCACTCAAAAAAGCGGCAGATCAGATTGATAAAGAACGCAAGCAGCTTTCTGACATTACAAAGATGAAGGAAGAACTTCGTTCAACAGAGAGAATTATCCAGAAAGATTTTTTAAGCGAAGTTGTTCACGGAACTGCCGATATGAACTCTGCAATGCAAAAAAGCCGGGAACTAAAAATAGATTTACTATCGCGCTATTATAAAATCATCATCAGTAAAATCGAGAGTCAAAGCGGCAATACAAATAATCAGGAAATGGCCTGCTCTCTTGTAAACTCGTATTCGTCTTCCTGGGAACAGACAAACTGCTTTTTTGAAAATTCAAACCGCCTTATCTGTATCTGCAAGGGCTCTGACCAGAAAGAACTTGAAGACAACGCTTACCACATCGCAGAAACAATCGAACACATCACTACACAAAACCAGGATTGCTGCGTTATCAGCATCATCGGAAAAACAGTCGAACACTTGTCTTCTATCTCAGAAAGCTACGAAGATGCAAAAAATATTCTTTCGCTCAGCAGCAAGTCTTTTCAGTCGCGCATCATAAGCACCGACGACTTTATGTCAGAAGGAACAGAGCTCTTACACTTAAAAGAAAACGACCCGATGGTAGAGCGCTTAAAATACGCTTCTAAAAACGACATCTCAATAATCATCGATGAATCAATGAAGCTCATCTCAAGCAACCCGGGACAGTTCCAGTTTGTAGCATCTTATCTTTTAGGGGACCTTATCTTTGCAGTTTCAAAATTAATCGAAAACCTCGGCGGTAACATTCAGGAAATAAAACCCGAAATCTTAAAGCACGACTACATCGATTCTGCAATTCAAAACGCCGAAATCTTTTGTCAAAAGCTTGAAGACATTTTAAGTTTTGCCCTTGAATACCGCGATTCAAAAATTACCGGCAAATATCAGGATGTAATCCTTAAAGCAAAAAAATACATCGCTGAAAATTACGCTGACCAGAATACGACACTCACAAAGGTTGCCGATGTCGTATGCCTTTCTCCAAACCACTTTAGTACAATCTTCTCTCAGGAATGCAACACAACCTTTATCGAATATCTTACCAA
>JAILNY010000175.1 GCA_024691105.1 Treponema sp.
AGCTGCTTGTCAAAATGCTTTCCAAAGCTTTCCATCATGATTGCGTCTGCCTGTTCAAAACTCATCGCCTCTTTATAAACACGTTTACTTACAAGAGCATTGTCGCACGCAGAAACGGAGCAGTTCCAAGTACAAAAGGCGTAATCGTTTAATTTAATTTGTATTGCAAATTTTCTTTTTTTTGTTATAATGTCATAAATTTTTTAATGCGGAGGCTTTATGTCATTGGATCGTAAAGTTATTAAACTTGCTGCTAGACAGCAGATTACAGGTAATGTTGGCCTGTTCTTTGGTTTAAGTATTGTGATTTCAATAATACTTTCTATTTCTTGTTCTGTAGCTGTAGGACCACTTGTTCTTGGCGGACCATTCGCTTTGGGTGAGGCCCTTTTTATCAGACAGGTTGTAAGAGACGGAGAAGGTGAATTTGGAACTGGATTTAAAGGGTTCAATCAGTTCACTTCTTCTTTAGTTGCATACATTTTAAAATGCATTTTTATTACCCTGTGGTCATTGCTTTTCATTATTCCTGGAGTTATTGCAGCAATTCGCTACTCGATGACTTTCTTTATTCTTGCAGACAATCCTACAATGGACGGATATGCTGCAATCTGTAAGTCAAAAGAAATGATGAAAGGTCATAAGTGGGAATTCTTTGTTCTCTGCCTCAGTTTCTTCTGGTGGTATTTACTCTGCGCTATCACATTTGGACTTGCTGCTATTTATGTAGTTCCTTATATGAAGGCAACATTCTTTAATTTCTACGAAAACATTAAAGAAACTTCTGCTAACGCTTAATGTTTTCCAAACAAAAAGCTCAGTAATAAAATACAGAGCTTTTTTATTTTATAACCCTGCGTAATAGGCTTCGAGTTTTGGAAGGGCGGCAATATAATATTTTTCAAGCTGCTTGTCAAAATGCTTTCCAAAGCTTTCCATCATGATTGCGTCTGCCTGTTCAAAACTCATCGCCTCTTTATAAACACGTTTACTTACAAGAGCATCGTAAACATCTGCAATTGCCATGATGCGTGCTTCAAGAGGAATCTGTTCTCCTTTTAAGCCTTTTGGATAACCCGAGCCATCGCAGCGTTCATGATGATAATGTGCAACATTTTCTGCAAGAATATGAAAAGATGTATCTTCTGTTTCTTTTAAAATTTCGTGAACGATTTGTGCTCCTTCTGTCGTATGCTTTTTCATTAGTTCAAATTCTTCTGGAGTATATCGGCCAGGCTTTCGCAAAATTGAATCGTCAACTGCAATTTTCCCGAGGTCGTGCATAGGTGCTGCCTTTATAAGATTATGACAGAAGTCGCCTGTAAGATTTAGAATTCCGCCATCTGTGTCCTTTTGAATTTCTTCAACTAAAAATTTTACAACATCACTCGTTCTTTTAATGTGACCGCCGGTAGAATTGTCACGACTTTCTACCATAGTTGCCATTCCAAGAATAAGACTGTCATGCATCTTTACAATGTGACCGGTTTTTTCTGCAACTTCATCTTTAAGACGGTCGTTAAATTTATTAAGAAGAGAAATATATTTTCTGTTCTTCGTATCATCCTGCATGTACAGAATGTATCCGCGGTTATTGCGTCCATCAAAAAGTGTGTCTATATCGATTTTGTAAATCAGCTCGCCAAAATTTTTAACAAAACTGTTTTCTTTCGGGTCAGCGATATACCTTCGAATGTTTTCCAAAATCTCTACGTTCAATTCAGAATTTTTAGGAATAGAACTGTCAACTCTTAATTCTGCAAGTTCAGGATAAATTTCTTTTGCAACCTGGTTCCCTCCAAGATAATGAAACTTATCATCAAAAGAGGCAAAACCTGTTTTCCCGTTTGCAGAAATTGTTTCGATTGCTGTTGCTGTTATATCATAAAGAATTATCCTATGACTTATTATGAGCAGTACGATTTCACTTAAAACGTATGATAAAGGCATAAAGTCAACTTTTACATGGAAAAATCTTCCGGCAAAAAAAGAAAGAACCGGAATAGATTCGCATGCAAGTATATAACGCAGGTTGTGACGTGAAACATCCTTTTTTTTACAAATCGTATAGAAGGTTGCGCTGATTGTAATTCCCATGTAAATAAAAACCTGAACGTAATACAGCGTGTGTATAAGCCCGTATTTTTTATGAAGCACAAGAGTGTTTTCTATTAATTCACCTGTAATATTTTTATAGAAAAAAGTCGTTGAACCGATTGTAAGAGCTGAAAAGAAAAAGAAAGTCGAAACGGCTAACAGAATCAGCCTGAACGCTTTTTTTATATTCAGATTACACAAATCAAAAATTGTGTACATGATAAAAATATGAGCAAAGATTCCAAGGTACGATATTTTTATTCCGACTATTGCTTCAGGAACATTTTGAGAAACTGCAACTATATAATAACCAAGATTTACAATCGGAATTAATGCGTAGTTAAGCGTAAGAAAAGCAGAAAATCGTTTTCTCCAGATTAACGAATAAATTCCTGTAAGAAATACTGATGTTATAAAAAGAATTCCGTAATATAGTTTCATACAAAAACATTATAAATTAGAATTCTTCAATTGTTAAGACTAAATAACAATTATCTGTATTCCATGAGTCGTTTGAGCATGAGTTTTTCTTCTATAGAGAAGTCAGCGTCTGATATTTCAGAAGTAGCAGGTTCGTACCAGTCAAACTTACTGAACTTCTGAGCCCAGCTTTCATTCTTAAACCTATAGCCGTGTATTGCATAAATTGAATTGATTAAAAGCTGAGCATAAATTCCGGCTACCTTTGTCTTTGGCTGAAATTCTGTAAAACCACTTTCGTACAATTTTCTGACCCAGACATAAAATTTTTCTTTATTTCCAAGCTCTTTGTACCCCCAGTCAGAAGCGGAGTTATTGCGATATTCATCATCAAGCCACCATTTTGAGTCGTTGTTGTATCCCGGTATCTTAAACAATTCATCTTTTACAAGATCGTACGCAAACTCCTGAATTTCATCATCAGGAGAACGAATGGAAGATCTATATTCTGTTGCTTTCCATTCTTTTCGAGGTTCAATATTTTCTAAAACCCATGTAAGTACAGTTTCTTTGTTTTTCTTATCGTATTTTATAGATGTTGGTTTATAAGAAAAATACCCCCAGTGATAAGTCATGTTATCAATATCCCAGATGTAATCCCTTTTATAATTTTCCTCTACATAATATTTTATCCACTGATACTTATATTTTGAATGAAAAATGATTGTCGCTTTAGCGATTGTACTATACCATGAGCTTCCGGTTGAAAGAACATAAGACCAGGAATCCCATGACAATCCGATACTGTCAGATCCAGTGATATTACCAGCATTATATTCATCTACAACTTCCAGAGTCTGACCCGGTTCAAAAACAAGTTCCGTTGTAAACCAGAAATCAAAAGAATTATAGACATTTGCAGATACAATCAATTTTCGCTCGAGCTTTTTCCCATTGCAGGTACTTCTGAAATTATAATATTCTTCTATTTCTTTTTTTGTTTTTTCATCATTTTTTAAAGGTTTTTCGCGTGCTCCGACTCCGACTTCTTCATGCCATTGTACAGGAAATCCGATGGTCACAGTCTTTTTTTCGTCAGATAGATTTTTAAAATGAAAAGTTACCTTTACTTTATTCTCCCAGATTTCTACAACCTCGTCCATCATTCGTATGTCGTTGGTGTCCTTAATTGTAAATCCACCGATTGTGGGTTCTATAAATCCGTGAGCATCATCTGAAAATGCAGTTCCAACCATAATCAAAAATAATATTGATAGAAATTTTTTCATTTTTTTTCTCCACAAAATTCAACAGACATTCCCATGATACTCACCAGATTTGATTATTATAACCCGGAACATAAATATAAAACAATGTTTAATTTAAAATCAACTTAAGCTTTTAAAACTTCCCGTGTGCCGCAACGGAAAAACAAAAAGCCACAGTCGGCTTATGCCAGAAAATCAGGAAAAGGGGAAAAAAACGCAATTTTTAACTAATTTCTGACGAACACTTGACTTTAAAATATAACCGTGTTAAATTATCATTGTTATAAAATAAAGGAGCAAAGATGAGAAATCCTAATCCAGAACTTATAAATCAAATTAAAGAAGCCGCGCTCAAACTACTCATGGAAAAAGAACCTGAACAGATTGGAATGCGCGATATCGCTTCTGAATGCAAAATCACGGCAACGAATATCTATCACTACTTCAAAGACAAAGACAGACTCTTCCAGTCAATTTCCCTCGACTGTCTGAACCAGCTTAATGAACGAATCAAAGAAAATGCGGCACGCGGAAAAACAATAAAATCCCAGATAAAAAATGCAGTAATTGCTTACCGTGACTGGTGTTTTGAAAATCCAAGAAGATGCCTTCTTGTTATGCAGGGAATAAAATCTGCAGAAGATATCCCTTCAGAACAGATGGAAGAATTTTATGTATGTAACAGAACCGGCGAAAAATTACTGCGCGAAGCAATAAAGCAGGGACTTGCAAAATCTTCTGACCCACGCTTTGATGTAAGTCTTCTGGTTTCAGGGCTCTGGGGCTGCATAGAATCTGTATTGTTGAAAAAATGTGAAGTTGAATATTGGGATAACGGTAAAGCTTATACAGACCGTTTTATCAAAATGTGGTGTAATTCTGTTTTTCTGGAGGATAAATGAAAATTCTTGTATTAAACGGAAGCCCGAGAAAAAACGGAAATGTTTCAAACCTGCTTAAAAAAGAATCCGACAGACTGCTTAAGAAAAATGCAGATGCAGAAATTATCTGGGAAAATGTCTCAGACCTGAACTTTAATTTCTGCCATGGCTGTATGGCCTGCCGCTCAAAAGGCAGCTGCATTTTGCCACAAGACGATGCACATAAAATTGAAAATGAAATCAAAGAATGCGACATGCTTATGGTTGGAACTCCGGTTTACTGGGCAAATATGAACGGCAAATTAAAAAGCCTCTTCGACCGTCTTGTTGGAGTTTTAATGGGAGAATCAAAGCACGGTATTCCACTC
>JAILNY010000181.1 GCA_024691105.1 Treponema sp.
GAGAATTATGGATTTAAATGATTTAAGGCTTAAAGCATATAAAGCAGCAGCATCGGATCCTAAAACGGAATCAACAAAAAAAACACGCGCATCTGAAGCAACGCGCGCATCTGTAACGCCGACTCGCGCATCTGAAGCAACGCGTGCATCTGTAACGCCGACTCGCGCATCTGAATCAACACGCGCATCTGTAACGCCGACTCGTGCAAAGTCGGACTTTGTCCCGGACCCGCAGGTTAAAGCCGCCGCCGAAATACTTACAAAGGGCGGCCTCTTAAAAGTACCTGCCTCAAAAGACGACGCCTACCGTCGTGTTGCAAAGTTTTTAATTTTAATCGGCGTAGATCAGGCCGCCCTGGTATTAAAACATTTGTCCCAGGAAGAAACCGAAAAAATTATCCCTGAAATTACCGCTGTCCGTACAATAGACCCGGACGAAGCGCTTGCAATCTTAGAAGAATTTAATTCTCTTATTGACCGCGTAAAAGAAGGCGGCGGCGCCCATACTGCAATGAACATCCTTGAAAAAGCGTTCGGGCAGTCGCGCGCTCAGGATTTAATGAACCGCCTCAATATCGAAAAAGAGAACAAGCCTTTTGAATACCTTGCTGACAAAGAACCGGAACGTATCTTAGAGCTTCTCAAAGATGAATCCAATAATGCGCGCGCTTTAGTTCTTTCTTATGTTCCGCCAAAAAAAGCGGCCGCTGTTATTAACATGCTTTCTTCTCAGGATAAAAAAGAAGTTATCGTAAACCTTGCGCATACAAAAAAAATTACACCAGAAGTATTGGCGCGCGTTGATAAAGTCATTCACGAAAAATCTCTCAAACAGATTGATGTTAAGACAAATTCAATTGATGGAACAGGAGTTCTTGCAGAGATTCTTAAAAAGATGGACTTTAAATCGGAACAGGATATTATTTCAAGCCTGCGAGAGTCAGATCCATCTTTGGGCGAAGACTTACAGTCGCGCCTTTTTACGACAGACGATGTGCTTAACAGCGATGACCGCTTTATTCAGGAATATCTTCGCGAGCTTACGGATGTTGATATTGCATATCTTATCGCAGGCAAAAGCGAAGACTTTAGACAAAAGATTTTTGGCAACATGTCTACCGGTCGCGCTGATACAATCCTTGAGGAAGAGCAGGTTAGAAAACCAATGTTAAAAAAAGACTGCGACAAAATTACAAAAGAATTTTATTCACATCTTCGCCACGCATGGGAAGATGGAAAATTAATTATACATGGAAGAGATGATGAAGAATACGTATAAAGGCTTTGAGCTTATAAGAGAGACTGATATTCCTGACTGTTCGTCAAAAGGAATTTATTTGCGGCATAAAAAAACTGGTCTTGAAGTTTTTCATCTCCTGAATGATGATAAAGAAAATCTGTGTTCATTTTGTTTTAGAACACCACCGCTTTGTTCAAACGGGGTTGCTCATATCATGGAGCACTCTGTTTTGTGCGGCTCAGAAAAGTATCCGGTAAAGGATCCGTTCATTCATCTTGAAAACCAGTCCTTAAAAACTTTTCTTAATGCGATGACTGGCTGCGATAAGACAATGTATCCTGTCAGCTCTGTTGTTGAAGAAGATTATTTTAATCTCATGTCAGTTTATGCTGACAGCGTTTTCTTTCCGCATTTAAATAAAGAAGTTTTTTTGCAGGAAGGTCGTCATTTAGAAAAATCGTCTGACGGAACTTATTCAATTCAGGGTGTTGTTTATAACGAGATGAAGGGATGCTATTCTTCATTTGATTCTGTCTGCGGCGACTTGATTCAAAACTCTATTTTACCGGATTCTATTTACCAGCTTGATTCCGGCGGAGATCCGTCTGTAATTCCGGATTTGACTTACGAGCAGTATCTTGCTTTTCATAAAGAAAATTATCGTCCTGACAATTGTCTTGTTTTTTTGTACGGAAATATTCCGACCGAAAAGCAGCTTGATTTTTTGCAGAAGGATTTGCTTGATAGAATTGAACAGCGTCTTGATTTATATCCTGAACAAAAAGTAACACCTCTTGAAAGATTAAAAAAATCAAAGGCCCGCACATTTGATAAAATCAACTGTATAGAGTCTTATGCGCCAAGCGTGTTAAATCCAAAAAAAGATGAAGATCCGTCTGTTGTAGTTTCGTGGCGTCTTGCAGAAAACTATGACGTAGAAAAATATATCGAAGCAGGTCTTGTCTCAGAAATCCTTACAGAACATGACGGCTCGCCTTTGACAAAGGCACTGCTTGACTCAGGGCTTGGAACAGAACTTTGCGGTTCTGCCGGCTTTGATTCAACTACAAAATATTTATATACATCGTTTGGCTTAAACGGTGTTAAACGAAAAAATATTTCTAAGGTTTATGACCTTGTAATTTCTGTAATTAAAAAACTTGCAGACGAAGGAATTCGTCAGGACGACATTGACTGCGCTATTATGGATCTTGAGTTTACGACAAAAGAAGTAGTTCGTCATAACGGACCTTTTTCTCTTGTTTTGCTGCGCCGCGTCTTAAAGGGATGGATTTATGGAGATGCCCCTGAATCTCATCTTTTAATACAGGCGGCATTTGAGCGCGTAAAAGCAAAAATTAAAAACGACTCAAATTATCTGCAGAATCTTTTAAAAGAATATTTTCTTGAAAACAACCAGTGCAGCATTGCAGTAATTACTCCAAGTCCGCGTTATGCAGATTTAATGCGCGCAAAAGAAAACGAACAGATTGCACATCTTAAAAAAGAGCTTAATGATTCAGAGCTTGCAGAACAGACAGAGGCTTTAAGAAAGTTTCAGACTATGGACGAGACAGAAGCGCTCAAATGCCTTCCTCATATTAATGCAAGGACAATTTCTTACGATATTCCTCAGATAAAAACCGATATAAGTCTTTTGCACTATGACGATTCTGATAAAAACAAAGCTGTTCCTCTTGCAGTAAATATTGAAAACACAAACGGAATTGATTACTTTCAGCTTTCGTTCCCGTTTGATACTCTTACGCCTGAAGAATACAATTTTGTTTCTCCTTTGATGTATATGCTTACAGAAGTAGGCTGGGGCGGAAAATCATGGGATGAATGTGCAACCATCGTAAATAAGTATTCAGGAAATTTTTCTTGTTCGACACATACAAGTTCCTGCTCAAATACTTTGCGAGCAAAAGAAATTGAAAAACAGTTTTCAGATTTAAATATAATCGGACGCGACTGGTTTACTGTAAATATAAAAATGCTGCACGAGTCAATGACGCCATGTCTTGATTTTTTTGCTGAATGTGTAAGTACGCCTGATTTTATGGATTCAAAAAGAATTAAGCTTTTGTTTGATGAATATATGTCGGATTTTGAAAATTCAATTTCTTCTTCCGGACATATTTACATGGCAGCGCGTTCAAATTATAAAATGAACCGCAGTAAAGCCGTTGATGAACTTATCGGCGGAATTACAAATTTGTTCTTTTTGAGAAAATATAAAAAGGATACAAAAAAACTTTGTCAGGCCTTGAACTCTGTTGCAAAAAAAATATTTGCGTCTGGTTCAGTTATTCACATTGTTTGTGACGAAAAATCAAGGGAAAGCGCTGTAAAACAGATTGAACAGTTTGCAAAAAAACTTAAGCTTTGCATCCCGTGTGTAAAGCCGACAGAGTTTGATGACAACGCATTTATTCAAATGGCTTCTGTTTCTAAAAAGTTTGACGAGTTTGAAGTATTCCAGAAAAATATCCAGATTGGATTTGCTGCATGTTCTTCAGGCTGTTCATCTTACGGAACAAAAGAAGGCGTTGCAGAATCTGTTTATGCGCACTGGCTGTCGACAACTTTGCTTTGGGAAAGAATCCGTACTATCTGTGGTGCTTATGGTGCTAATGCCGGAGTTGATACAGTTGAACAGATCTTTTCTGTTTTAACTTACCGCGATCCAAATCCTCTTGAAACACTTAAGCAGGTAGAAGAATGCCTTAGACTTGGCGCTGAAAAATCGTTTACCGAAGACGAAGTTCAAAAGGCAATTACGGGCCGCTTTAGTTCTGAGCTAAAACCGCGGACTCCAAAGGCCAACGGTATGATGGGTTACGAGCGCCTTTTATACTGTATTTCTCAGGATGATGTAAATGACAGAATAAACCGAATTCTTACAATTACGCCACAAGATATGCACGAAGCGGCAAAGCGGCTTTACGATAATTTTAATCAGTCTGCTTTTAAGGCTGCACTTGTACCAAAAATTTGTAAAATTGCTGGTAAAATCGCAAAAGTTGAATTATAATATAGAGATGAGGTAGTTTTATGGACAAGCAGATGCAAAAGTGCATTGAAATTATGCGAAATTTGGTTTCAGATATTCAGGGTGCTCCATATCCTGGAGAAGAAGTAAAGCCCGAATTATATTCAATCTGGTATGAACATGTACAGAGAGATGCAGTTAATGCATTTGAATTTCTGGATGAGCATTTTCCGGATAAGAGTGAAATTACAAAAACTATAGATAAAATCTTTAAATAGACTAAAATCATATACTGAAATTGCCGATATAAATACTGAAGTCTTTTAAAAGGATTACGGTATGGCAATTTCAAAAGCGACTATTAAAAAAAATGGATATAAATTAAAGGGTGCGTTGCGCAAAAACGGCCTTGACTGCTGGAGGTATTTTTTTAATGCCCGCAGTGTAAAAACAGGAAAAGAAGATTCTTTTTTTATAGAACTTCTTATCGAAAATCCGGCAGTTTCTCCGGATGAATTTGTCCTGATTCAAAAATCACGTCCAAAAATTGAAGCAGAAGATTTACAGGCAGCTCTTGTTGGTAATCTGGATTCAAAAAATCAGAGCGCAGAAGAAACGGTTGTGCCATCATTTGTTGCTGTCAGAGCAGGAATTTACGGCGATGAACGCAGACAGATAAACTGCTTTTATCCTGCGAAAGATTTGATAATCGACAAAAAACGCTTTTGTATTGAAATTGCAAATAATTTTTTTACAGATGACACGTTAAACGGAAGTCTTACCTGTTCAAAAGCAGATTCTGTAAAGTATCCTGAATATATGAGCCAAAGCGGTTCCATTCAATGGAACATTCACTATGAGCGTAAGACGGACTTTCCTGAAATTTCTGATCCTGATGAAATTAACTGGCTACCATCTGGAGTTGATTGTATTTACTCCGGCCGCATTGTTATCGACCAGGAAGAATATGCGGTTTCTCCAAAAAATGGTTTTGGTTACTGCGATAAGTCATGGGGAAAAACACTTCCTGTTCCATTTTATCATTTAAGTTCAAACAAACTTACAAGCCTTTTTTCGGGCAAGCTTATAGAAGATGCATGCTTTGTTATTCAGGGAAGCTATCAGCAAAAGCTTGCGTTCCTTTGTAAGATTGATGATCAGGAGTATAATTTTTCCAGTTCCGGAAAATATAAAAAATACGAAATCGTTTACAATTGTTCTCCTGTTCCCGGCGAAGAAGCTGAAGAACAGCTTCATTGGACTGTAAGTATTCATAATAAAACTTATGTCTGTGATATAGATGTTTTCTGCTCGGCTCAAATGATGATTGTCCGTGATTACGAAATGCCTTTTGGAAATCACAAGGTTCAAAAAGTTTTAAGCGGCGGTCATGGTACTGGCGAGCTTAGAATTTATAAAAAGATAAAGAAAAATCTTGACCTTATTCACCACGCAAAAATTGAAAACTGCGTTTGTGAATTTGGAAATATCGAAGAATAGATTAAATTTAGTCATTTAAAAACTTGCCGATTTTAAAATTCCTGAGTAAATTTATTGTATGAATTACGATAAATTTACTATTAAAGCTCAGGAAGCTTTACAAGAAGCAAGTTCACTTGCTCAAAAAAACGATCATTCAGAAATTGCTCCGATACATATTCTTTTAAGTCTTTTGACACAACAGGATGGAATTGTTCCGCCCATTGTAGAATGTGTCGGAGTAAACGCAAATAATCTTGAACGCCAGGCAAAGGATATTCTTTCTTCTCTGCCTCGTGTCACCGGTAATACTCAGATGTCACTTTCAAGTCAGGGGCAGAAGATTCTTGCCAAGGCCGAAAGTGAAATGGAATTTCTCAAAGATGAATTTTTATCCTGCGAGCATATTCTTTTGGCATTAACCGAGTCTTCTTCTGAAGCAGGTGAGCTTTTAAAGAAAAACGGCATTACCCGTAACGAAGTATTAAAGGCTTTAAAAACTGTCCGAGGTAACAGCAAAGTAGATTCTCAGGATCCTGAAAGTTCTATGCGCTCGCTTGAAAAATACTGCCGCGATTTGACAGCCCTGGCGCGCCAGGACAAAATAGATCCTGTTATCGGCCGTGATGAAGAAATAAGACGAGTGATGCAGGTTTTAAGCCGCCGAACAAAGAATAACCCGGTATTAATTGGAGAGCCTGGTGTCGGTAAGACCGCTGTCGTAGAAGGCCTGGCGCGCCGTATTGCAAGCGGTGATGTTCCTGAAAGCCTTAAGGACAAGCGCCTTTTGTCTCTTGATATGGGTGCCCTTGTTGCGGGTGCTAAATTTCGAGGTGAGTTTGAAGAAAGATTAAAGTCTGTAATTAAAGAAGTGCAGAAAAGCGACGGGCACATCATCCTCTTTATTGATGAACTTCATACTATTGTCGGCGCAGGCGGTGCAGAAGGTGGAACTGATGCATCTAATTTATTAAAGCCGGCGCTTGCCCGCGGCGAGTTAAAGGCAATCGGGGCAACAACCCTCGATGAATACCGTAAGTATATCGAAAAAGATGCGGCCCTTGAACGTCGTTTTCAGCAGGTACTTTGTAAAGAACCAAGCGTTGAAGATACTATTGCAATCCTGCGTGGACTTCGCGAAAAGTACGAGGTTCATCATGGTGTTCGTATCAACGATGAAGCGCTTGTTGCTGCGGCTGTTTTGTCAGACAGATATATTACTACTCGCTTTATGCCGGATAAGGCAATCGATCTTGTTGACGAAGCAGCAAGCCGCATTAAGATAGAGATTGAAAGTCAACCGACTGCTCTTGATCAGGTTGAACGAAAGATAATGCAGCTTTCTATCGAAAAGCAGTCTCTCTCTAAAGAAAATGACAGTGCTTCTAAAGAGCGGCTTTTAAAGCTTGAACAGGAATTGAAAGAAGAAACTCAAAAGCGCGATGTCATGAAGGCTCAATGGCTTTCTGAAAAAAACAATATTGACCGCGTTCGCAACGTAAAAGAAAAACTTGAAAAATCGCGCAGTGACGAAGAGCGCTATACCCGCGAAGGCAATCTTGAAAAAGCCGCAGAATTAAAATACAGCATCATTCCAGCTCTTGAAAAAGAACTTGAAGAACTTTCAAAATCAGAAGCAGCTTCTAAAGAAGACCTTGGACAGCGCGATGAAACCTCTCTTTTGCGTCAGGAAGTTACAGAAGAAGACATTGCAAATGTTGTTTCAAGCTGGACAGGAATTCCTGTAAGCAAAATGATGAGTTCTGAAAAGCAAAAGTTTATTGAACTTGAAAATGTTTTACACCGGCGTGTTATGGGACAGGACGAAGCGGTACAGGTAGTAAGTGATGCAATCCGCAGAAACAGATCCGGCTTAAGCGATCCTAATCGTCCGCTTGGAAGCTTTTTGTTTATTGGTCCTACAGGCGTTGGAAAAACCGAACTTGCAAAGACTCTGGCAGATTTTCTGTTTAATGACGAGCGTGCCCTTACACGAATTGATATGTCTGAGTATATGGAAAAGTTTAGTGTCTCTCGCCTTATCGGAGCGCCGCCAGGATATGTCGGATACGATGAAGGAGGTCAACTGACTGAGGCAGTGCGACGACGGCCGTACAGTGTAATTCTCTTTGACGAAATAGAAAAAGCGCATCCTGATGTGTTTAATATTCTTTTACAGGTTCTTGACGACGGCCGTCTTACAGATGGTCAGGGACGCCTTGTTGACTTTAAGAATACCATCATCATTATGACAAGTAATCTCGGAAGCGATCTTATTCTTGAGGCTGACACAAGCGAAAAACTGGCGGCGCTCAAAGAACCGATCGACAGCCTTTTAAAGACTAAATTCCGTCCTGAGTTTTTAAATCGTATCGACGAAATTGTGATGTTCTCGCGCCTTTCTAAAGACTGCATTGAACAGATTGTAAAGGCACAAATTGCACGCGTTCAGTCAAGGGTAGATGATAAACATATTACTTTGTGCGTTGAACAAAGCGGAATCGACTTTCTTGTAGAAAAAGGATATGATCCAGCTTTTGGTGCGCGCCCTGTAAAACGTGCGATTCAAAATTATCTTGAAAATCCTCTTGCAAAGATGATGCTTTCGGATAAGATTCGAGAAGGCTCGCGCCTAAAGATTTATAAGGAAAGTGGAGTTGATTCGCTTTCTGTAAAAGTGGAATAATGCGAGTGCGCGCGGTTAGCACGTTTATTACGCGCTCTAGTAAACGTTTACTTCATACGAGGGGCAGCCGTTTTTGTATATCCTTTGTGATATATAAGAAAGGTTGTCCTTTGTTATTGTATCAAGCTGCCATGGACTTCTAACGATAAGCATTCCGCTTCCATAAAGGCGCGGCGGATTTTTACTATCCGGGTTTTCTTTTAGTTCTTTAAGAGAAGTTTCTGTATGAGAATCACTTTTATTTACCAAAAGCCGCGCGTCAAGAATCTGCGTGTTTGAATCCTGCGCTTTTACAGATGCAATTATCGAATTTTTCATCTGTTCAATTTCGATTGCGCGGTGTGATAAAAGCGGATACCAGACTGCAATTATTCCAACATTCCATTTTTTGCTAAGCTTAACGACTGTCTGTTCTATCTGTTTGTAGTCATCTTTTTCTTCGTAGCTAGGATCAATTAAGCAAAGGCCGCGTTTGATCTGTGGCGGTGTCAAGGCTAAAATTGCTTCAAGTCCATCGCGGTGGTGAATCTGGGTTTTTACCTGTGTCTTTGTTTTATTTATAAATACGCGTGGTGCAGTTTTGGCATTTTCTTTAAGTAAATCAATTTCAGAGTTGTTTAGTTCACTTACAATGTGTGCACACTGTTCATCTAAAAAGATTTTTTCAAACTCAACAGAGCCGGGATAAGAGCTGTGAGCTTTGTAAAGGCTTACGATTTTGTAGTAATTAGAAAGCGTCTCTGGAAAATCAATTTCGTCCATTGCGCGTAAGAGTGTTATAATTCCGTCATTTGCTTCGTTTGTCTTAAGACTTCGTTCATCATCAAGAGAGTAGAGCCCGCTTGCAGCATGTGTGTCAAAAACTGTAAAAGGTTTTTCTTTTTTGCAAAGAGATTCTAAGATGTTTACAAGGACTGTGTGTTTTAAAATGTCAGCATGATTGCCGGCATGAAAAGCGTGTCGATAACTGAGCATATTTTAAACGCTTACTTAAAAAGACGTCTGAGGCTATCTGCAATCCATTGGAAAAAGTTTATGATTGCATTAATAATTCTTCTGAATATGCCAGGGTTTCTTAGACGTTCAAGACGCTTGTAGCCTTCTAAAAGCTCTGCATCTGTAAATTCTTTTCGCTGATTATTTTCTTCAAGCTCAAGCTCCAGTTTTGTAACTGGAGTCAGGTTGTTGATTATGATTGCGTTGATGTTTGTCCATCCAATCTGCTTTGCAGCTTCAAGGCGTCGTTCCCCGGCAATGAGGCGGTTTTTGCTGTCAATTGTTATCGGATTTAAAAGTCCGTATCGTCTAAGGCTGTCTTTAAGTGGTTCAAGATCGCCCAAGTCTTTTCTGATACGATGTTTTACTTTTATTTCAGAAATATTAACAAGCATAGGCCCCTCTCATTTTCTATTAGTCCATAAAGAAGTTTTCAGAACCTTCAAAGATTCCGTCATCTGCTTTTGGCTGATTCTTCTTATTCTTTTTCTTTGAACCCTGATCTGGAACATCAAGCCCTTCAAGGAAGTCGAGATCCGGCATTTCAAGTCCTTCATCATCACTGATAGCATTATCAAATGTGTAACCAGTTGCTTCTGCGGCATCCTGAATACGATTAAGGATTGTTTCCTGAGCCGAAGTATCTGAGTGGAGAGGACACACGGCCTTTGGACCTGTTCCATTTATAAACCAGAGTGTTATAGTAGGACATCCCTTAACAGGAATTCCTCCGCTTTCTGCACAGACAGTTCGCTTGTAAACCTTTCCTTCTGGATAAGGGAATTCTTTATAAGGTAAATCCTTGTTTGCAAACATCATGAAGTCACCCCAAGGTGGACCTGCAAGTGTAGAACCAGTCATGCTCATACCCATAGATTTACCCGGTGTATCAAATCCAAACCAGACTGCACATGTGTAATACGGAGTATAACCGATTGCCCATGCATCACCCCAGTTCTGTGTTGTACCGGTTTTTCCGGAAACAGGCATATCAAATTTTTTACCAGTCTTCTTGTCAACAAATGTAAACTTTGAACCGGTTAAACTTGGATCTATTGAACGCATTGATGCACCATAACGGAGTGTTCCAACTGTGACAGAGTTTTCCATAATCTTTGTCATGATGAATGCGTTTTCAGGTGAAATTACCTGTTTTGGCTTTAAGATATTTTCGCGAACCTTTTGATCATTGTTGATAATGATGTTTCCGTTGCGGTCTTCGACTGTACGGATTGCTGTCGGTTCAAGAGCTTTACCGCCGTTAGCAAAAATTGCGTAAGCGCGAGCCATTTCGACAGGGCGTACAGAACATGTACCAAGTCCAAGAGGGTAGCCTGGAACAAATGCACGTGAAGCAAGCTCGCTCTGAGGAATTCCCAAAAGGGCAACCATGCGTTCGATACTCTTGTCAAAGCCAACACCTTCCATAACCTTAAGAGCTGGAATGTTAAGAGAAAGGGCGAGCGCCTTCCACAAAAGAACGTTTCCGCGCCATGCACCACCGTAGTTGTTTGGAAGGTACGAAGAACCGTCTGCAGATTTAAATTCATAAGGTGCATCAACAAGACAGGTTGCGGCTGTAAATTTATTTGTATCGATTGCAGCAGAGTAATAAAGAGGTTTGATAGAAGAACCCGGCTGAACACGAGCCTGCGTTGCTCGGATGAACTGGTTCCCCTGATCAAATTTACTTCCGCCGACTAAAGCTGTAATGTAGCCAGTATCGTTTTCGATATTAATCAAAGTTCCTTCTACAGTCGAAGCCTTAGCTTTTTCCTGAGCCATCTTTGTTGCTTTATTGATAATTCCAACCTTTAAATCTTCAACACCACAGATGAGCGAAACCATATCAATCATTGGTGTGATGTTGTTTGTAAAGTTTGTAATTGTCTTTGCATGTGCACGCTTGTTAGTCATTTTAAGAGGCTTTAAGTTGAACAAAAGAATTGTCAGCTCGCTCATTGGAATATATGTATTTAAAGCGTAAACCTGTTTGTAGCGTGCTTCTTCTTTGTACATTTTATTTGCATTGACAATGGCTTTTTCCATAATGTCAGTTGCAACTTTTAAGTGAGCAAGGTTTCCTGTTGTGTTTACAGTAAAGCCGCTTTTATAAATATCATCATCACCGTAAATCATGTCTCCAAGTTCGCGGCGAACATATTCACTAAACCAAGGTGACTTATCATCACGCATAAAGAATGCCGAAGTATTTGTACGGCTGTAGTCAAAGTTGAGCCAGTAGTTATCGTAAGATTCTTCGCTTTCTTTGAGAGTTATGTAACCCTGACTTACCATTGAGTCGAGTACGTACTTCTGTCTGTCTTTTGCACGGTTTGGATGTTCAAACGGATTGTACCATGCAGGGTTTGAAAGCTGAATTACAAGGATCGCAGATTCTGCAGGAGTAATTTCTGTTGCGGCATGACCAAAGTAATATTTACTTGCGGCATTTACACCGTAGGTTCCCGCACCAAAATAAATCTTGTTCAGGTAAAGTTCAAGAATTTCATTTTTAGAATAGCGGCGTTCCATCTGGATTGCCCACCACAATTCTTTTAATTTTCGCTTGATAGATTTATCATTACGGTCACAGTAAATTGTTCCGGCAATCTGCTGGGTAAGGGTAGAACCACCACCGAGCGAAATGTGGAATACCTGACCGACAACGGCACGCATAATTGCCATTGCATTAAAGCCGTGGTGTTCGTAGAAAATGCGGTCTTCACGAGTGATGAGGGCATCAAGCATGTGCTGAGGAAGTTCATAAATCGTGATGATTTCGCGCTTTTCGTCAGAGGTGAACTCTGTAATAAGTTCACCGTTTATATCAAGAATCTTTGTAGGCAACGCCTGTTCAAGTTGTGAGAACTGTTCAATATTTTTTGTGTCGACGGTTTTTGCAATTCCAAGGCCGGTAAGGCTTCCAAATAAAACTGCAAAAAATAACATTAACGACAGTAAAACGTTTGTAGATCTTTTTGTTTTCATACGTATATAGTAGAAAATATAAGGGATTTTGTCAAATAGAAGTGCCGCGTTACGCGATTGCAGTGGTGAACGAGATTCGCGCAGAAAGGTATTAGAGATTGCGTGCAATCGCGTCGCACAATGGAGAACTTGATGTGGTGAAGATAAGGAAATTTACATTGTGCAAAAAAAAGGCCGGAGCGAGTCCGGCCATGCCCATCAGGCAGTCGGGAACATGGGTGGGAGGGGAAAATGCTCCCGACATTTATATTATCGTCTGTGTAACGCAAATTCTTTAATATTTTTTAAGAAAAATGTATAAAAATGCAAAAAAGCGCAGGAAGTTACAAAAAAATAATCAGTTTTCTGTAAAGTCAGCATCAAGCTTTACATTAATCGAATAGCTCCGGCCTTCCTGAATGTTTACCTGTTTTACAGTCTCGTAGCCGCCAAGACTAAAGTGCAGCGTATGTTCCCCGGGCGAAAGCATCAGAGAATTGTTCTTTACTTCTACGCTCTGGCCGTCAACACTGACATGGGTTCCGGCCGGCATTGTTACAGTCAAAGTCGGCTCAGTGCCCTGAAGGTCTACTTCTAGCGTTGTGGTCTTTGCGACTTCAATTACGCACGAGCGGTTTTCGTTTCTGACAGAGTCTGCGCTGATTGTAATGTTATGAAGTCCGGGTTTTAAAAAGCATGAATTTTCTTTATCAAGTTCAACGGTTTTATCGTCAACAATTATCGAAAGGTTTTCGGCTTTTTTACCGCCGGTTTTAATAACGAGGCGTCCTTTATTAAGAAGAATCGGTTTTGCAGTTATGATGAATCTTGCGTCAAAGACATCCTTTGGAACGCCTTTCATTGCAAGCTGGTTTCTGATAAAGATAAAGTTTCTTGAATGCTCAGGAATTAAGGTCTTGTCTGCGTAAGGTGTCTTTTTAATTGTGTTTCCCTTGATGAGGGGAATCTGAATTGTAAGATTCATAAGGCCCGGATAAACAGCTGTGTATAATTCTTTTCCGGTATAGTCGATTGTTTTTTCTGATGGAACCGGACTTATGTTTTCATAAACTGAATAGATGATTGTATTAGGGCATTTTACGATTGGAGATGGAATTTTTATATTAAGTTCAATTCCCTGAATAAAAGTAAGATCGTCAGGAAGTTTTACACAGATACAGTCATTGATTCCGGCTGTTACAGGAGTAGAAGAAACAGCCTCAACTGCATTCTCGCCAGAAGTAACTTCTATCGGGTTTACATTGATGATTGCAGTTTTTCTTACTCTAAAGCTTTCTGCAAACAAAAAGCTTCCGGAAAAAATACTTAAAAAAATAATGGTTGCTATAAACTTTTTCTGTTTAATAAACTTCATCTCTTCTACCGCAATTAACGTTTTATATAGGTGTTCGGATTTGTCGGCTGTCCGTTCAGCCTTATTTCAAAGTGCAGGTGAGGGCCGGTTACCTGTCCGGTTGCCCCGACAAGTCCAATCTCCTGGCCGCTTGAAACGTCCTCGCCATTTGAAACTTCAATCTTAGAAAGATGCGCATAGATACTCGAAAGTCCGTTTGAATGCTTGATTACAATATAGTTGCCATAAACTTTATCCATCTTAACGGTCGCAATAACTGTTCCCGCTTTGCACGCATAGACTTTTGTTCCGACAGGAGCTGCCATATCAATGCCCTTGTGGAACTGTTTTTGTCCGCCAAAAGGGCTTGGCCTGTAGCCGTAATCAGAAGAAAGCCAGTAGCTGTCAAGCGGCGGCTTCATCCTTACATCAAGAAAAAAAGCCCGGGTTGTCTGGTCAAGTCGTTCTTCCGGAATATGTATAAAGCATCTTCCATTAATATTATAGCAAAGATATTTGCGTTCGTCCAATTTATCAAAGCAATTTTTTTGAATTAATGCTTCAAGTGAATTTTGCGGCTTTTCTTTTTTAGCTCTTCCCTTGTCAAGGACAAAAAGTCCTGCCGCTGTCGGAAGCAGAAGTGTTGTTCCTTCAAGCTTCTGGTCGGCGGTGGCAATTCCATTGAGGGAAGCGATTGTGTCGTAAGGAATATTACAGCGCGCCGCAATTGCAAAAAGCGTGTCGTCTTTGTCAGGCTTGTAGGAATAAAATAAAAGTTCGGTTTCTTTTTCGGTTGCAAAATCCATGTAGTATTGCTGGAGGTCGTATGAGTATTGCTTAAACAGAATGTCTTTAGAATCAAGCTTTGGGATCAGCGGCGCGCCGGCAGACGTAATGGATGGAAGAGGCTGCGTGGTTTGTGGCTGCGCGCTTTGGTCAGTCTGCGCTGCGACACTGGCTGCAAGAAAAAGTGAAAAAAGTAAAATTGATAAATTCGACCCGATAATTTTTTTCATTTTATAAATAAAAAAAGGACTTAAGAGTGAAAAAGAAACACATCTTAAGCCCTTTTCTAGTAAAAAGTATTACTTATGCTTCTACAATTGCATTTGTAGGACATGTTCCGGCGCATGCACCACAGCTGATACATTTATCTGCATCGATTGTGCGTGCACTTCCTGTGTCAGAGATAGCTCCAACTGGGCATTCACCCTCGCAGCTACCGCAGTTTACACATTCGTCTGTAACTTTGTAAGCCATTTTTATCTCCTATAGATGTTTAAAAAATATCATAAAACACTTGTAAAAGCAATAAAAATCTTTATTTTTTCTATTAAAAAGGATAGAATGTGATATCGAGGTTTAAAATGACTAAAAAAGAAGTTGCAAAAATGATAGACCATACTTTGCTTGCAGCCTATGCTACAACAAAAGAAATTAAACAGCTTTGTAAAGAAGCAAAAAAGAACGGCTTTGCTTCTGTTTGTATAAATCCAAGTTATATTCCTCTTGCTTCTGAATTGCTAAAAGACACAGATGTAAAGGTTTGTACTGTAATCGGATTTCCGCTTGGCGCTGATACTAGTGAAACAAAGGCTTTTGCGGCAAGCGATGCTGTTGCAAAAGGCGCTGATGAAATTGATATGGTAATCAATGTCGGCGAAGCAAAGAACGGGCATTTTGATTATGTTGAAGCTGATATTAAAGCGGTTGTAGATGCTGTCCGAAAGACTGCAAAAAAGAGAAAGATTTCTGCAATTGTAAAAGTAATTCTTGAAACCTGTTATCTTACAGATTCAGAAGTTGTTAAGGCATGTAATGCTTCTAAGAATGCAAGGGCAGATTTTGTTAAGACTTCTACTGGCTTTGGAACTCCAAAGGCGCTTGACGGATCTTCTTTGCCAAACGGTGCAAGCGTTCATCATGTTAAGCTTATGAAAAAGACTGTGGGCGACAAGCTCAAGGTAAAGGCTGCAGGTGGAATCCGTTCGGTAAGGACTGCGCTTGATTTAATAGAAGCCGGCGCCGACCGTCTTGGTACTTCAAGCGGAATTCTTATTATGCAAAAGTGGGACACTGAGTGCTAGAGTGACAGCGGCCGCGTGAGGTCGCTTGCTATATGAGATCGTTTGCCGCGCGGTGTCGCGTGCTACATGAGGTCGTTTGCCGCGTGAGATCGTTTGCCGCGCGGTGTCGCGTGCTACTGCGTGGGGCTTTGGTCCTGTGCGAGGCGCCAGTACATCTTGTTCTTTTTAAATGTCCAGGTAATCCGCTCTGTTTTATACAGGTGTGTAATGTAAGAGCGGATTGTACTTCCGACAAGCATAAACTGCGAAAGCCTTATCGGAATTTCGTTCATATCCGCAACATATTTTAAGATATCTTCAAACGTTGCGCTTCCCTGTTTTAAACACTGAATAATACAATCTTCATTTTGAATGACGCTGAGCATGTTTAATTCGTGCAGCGTGCTTATATCTGTGTAAATTTCTCCATGGCTTGGAGCGTAAAAGTCAGCCTTTACCGATTTGATTTTATCAAGGCTTTCCTTAAATTGACCTACATCAAAAATAAACGGAATCCAGTATTTAGAAAGCATTCCGCGTGTAAAAATTCCATCGGATGTAAAAAATACAGAAACCTTTGTCCCGTTGTGAACCTGCGTACAAAGGATGCCGACCATCTCAAAATAATGTCCCGGAAGCGGAATGCACTGAAGGGTCGTGTCGTCTTGGAGCGTAAAACATTCGTCACTTGAAATTACCTGGTCGACCAGTGATGGTTCTGCAAGGTAATAGCTTGACATGTATTCCGGGAGCGGACATCCGCCGTAAGCAATGGAGCTTTGGTTTTGCGGGCACTCGATGCTGGATTTTTCCATTAGTGTTGAATACACTTTAGCCCCTGTCTGTCGCACAAGTTCTGCGTTGGCACCACAGTGGTCGGCGTGAGAATGAGTGTCAATTATCGCTTTAAGATTAAAGTCTTTTAGCTCGGCCTTGAGACTGTCTAAAAGTTTTTGAGCCATTGTTTTATCAGGACCGCTGTCTATAAGATAGACGTCTTTTGTTCCAGGCTTGTCTTTTGATGTGACTGCAATAATTCCTATATTTGTCGGACCATAAAAAAATCCGATGGAAGGAGAAAACCAGTTAATTCCGTTTGATGGCGGAGTATCAAAAGTGTAAACAGCGTTTTTATTCATTTTCTGGGTTAGAGTTTTCCAGTTCTTTTAATTTTTTAGAAGCACGGCTTATAAGAATTGAGTCATAAACAAGAATTCCGACGGCCCCTACAATAACAAGTCCAAGTATTAAAAGTATGTACCATGGCATTGTCAAATAATCTTTATCTTTAAAAATTGAATAAAGTACTATTACAATGACTGCAGCACATAAAGTTCTGTTTGTGTCGTAGCCTTTTTTTGCTTTTGTAAGCTTGTCGTATTCTGCTTCGTATTCATCTTTTGTCATATAGTAAGAATAAACTATTGTATTGAATTTTTCAACATTACCTATTAATATCAAATTTATATGGTAAATATTAAATTTGTGGAAACTGACAGACAGTCTGTAGTTTTTCCTGCCGGAATTGAAAATAAACGCAATCTTACAAAAGAAGAAATCGAAGTCATTGAAAAAAATGGAAGCACGACAGATACTGCTGACTGGAGCAATGTTTTAGTCAGCGATGCAGAAGGTGAGTTTGATCCGACACTTATTCATAATTCACATTTTTCCGGCTTTGTTGTTTTAGGAAGATTAAAAAAAGCTGTATTAAAATTCCACGACCTTGAACTTGTTACAGGAATCTATGACTCTCGTCTTTGCGATGTTGTAACCGGCGAAGATGTAGTTATCCAGAATGTCCGTTACTTAAAAAATTATAGAATCGGGAACCGTGTTATTTTATTTAACATTCAGGAAATGAGTTGTACCGATCACTCTAAATTTGGAAACGGCTGGTTAAAAGAAGGCGAGAGCGAAGATGTCCGCGTATGGATTGGTGTCGGAAACGAAAACGATAACCGCGCTGTCCTGCCGTTTGAATCGATGATTACTGCTGACGCCTATTTGTGGTCGCGCCGTCGTTCTGACAAAAAACTTATGACGCGCTTTATTGAACTGACAGAAGAAAAAAACACAAAGGAACATAATTCCTACGGCATTGTAGAAGACGAAGCGGTAATTAAAAATACAACTTTGTTAAAGGATGCAAAAATCGGAAAGTGCGCTTACATCAAGGGAGCGTTTAAACTGAAAAATATTACTGTGCTTTCAAGTGCTGAAGAAGAAAGTCAGATTGGAGAAGGTGTTGAACTTGTAAACGGAATTATGGGTTACGGAAGCCGAATCTTTTATCAGGCAGTTGCAGTCCGCTTTGTTATCGGAAGAAACTGTCAGCTAAAATACGGAGCGCGCCTTTTAAACTCAATTCTTGGCGATAACTCAACTGTTTCGTGCTGCGAGCTTTTAAATAATCTTATTTTCCCGTTCCACGAACAGCATCATAATTCATCGTTCTTAATTGCCACAACCGTATTGGGACAGTCAAACATTGCAGCAGGCGCTACAATCGGAAGTAATCACAACTCAAGAAGTCCTGACGGCGAAATTATTGCAGGCCGCGGATTCTGGCCTGGACTTTGTTCAGACTTTAAACACAATTCTAAGTTTGCATCTTTTGTTCTTGTTGCAAAAGGTTCATACCAGCATGAGCTTAATATTACATATCCGTTCTCGCTTGTTGCATTTAAGGCAGAGCAGGAACCTGTTCACATAATTCCTGCGTACTGGTTTTTGTTTAACATGTTTGCAATTGCACGCAATAATTACAAGTTTAAAAAACGTGACAAGCGCGTTGTAAAAGTTCAGAATATAGAAACAGATCCTCTTGCACCGGACTCAATGCAGGAAGTTTTAACTGCCGTTGACAGAATTGTTTTTCTTACGCGCGAGTATTTTAAAAAGATTGGTGAAGAATCTGTAATGCGCGCGACAAGTGACGAAGAAGAATTGCAGGCTGCAAAGAATTACCTTCATCAGAATACAGAAGCGGATTTTACTTTGTTTGATGAGCAGTGTCAGAAAAAATATGGCGCTACAATCTTTAAGCCGGTTAAAGCCTATAAGGAATATAGAAAGATTTTAAAATATTTTGCAGCGCGTTCAATCGTTGACTACTGCAAGGCAAACGGCTACGCAAAATTTTCGCGCGAGGTTTTGGAAAAGATTGAAAAAATCTCGCTCTTTACAGAATGGACAAATGTCGGCGGTCAGATTATTCCGACGTTAAAGGTTGATCAGCTTTGCGATAAGATAAAGGCGCACGAAATTAATTCGTGGGAAGAAGTTCATGCTTATTATGAGTCGTGTCAGAAAAATTATGAACTTTATAAAATCCGATACGCGCTTTACATTCTTGAGCGGCTTTACAGTCGTCCGATTCTTGAATTTGATCACGAGATTTTTCAGGACATCGTTGATGATGTTACGATCGTTTCAACAGATATGTATCGTGATTCAATTCACTCGCGCCAGAAGGATTACACAGATCCGTTCCGTGCAATGACTTACGAAAGTCAGGAAGAGATGACAGCTGTTTTGGGCACTATAAATGACAACGAGTTTCTGCATATTCTCCGCGCCCAGACAGAGTCGTTTAATCTGGATCTGCGCGTAATATTGGGGTAGTGCGTGATATTAGGATTGTTGACACAGGGATAGGTGTCACCTTGTAAAAACCCTTGAAAATTGCTATACTCATTTGAAATTAATGGAAAAGTCTGCACTTTTTTGCAGTTTCGTTTTCACTTTGCGCTTTTTTTAGCGTGCTGAATTTATAAAGGGCCTTTGATAAATTCAGTTTAAAATGACATTTTTATAAGAAAAGGTATATATATGGAATTTAGAGAATTTAATCTGGATTCGAGCTTGATGGAAGGAATCCAGAATGCCGGTTATGTAAACTGTACACCGGTTCAGGAGCAGGTAATTGCTGCCGCAAGTGATGGAAGTGATTTGTATGTTCAGTCACAGACTGGAACAGGAAAAACAGCAGCATATCTTATTGCTGTTATGCAGGAACTTTTGACAAAGCCTGAGTTGAAGGGAAAAAAAGTTTTAGTTTTAGTTCCGACTCGCGAACTTGCTGTTCAGGTAGAAATTGAGTGTAAGACTCTCTCTGAAAAGACAGGTCTTAAGCCGTTCAGTTTTTACGGCGGCGTAGGTTACGAAAAACAGGTTAAGGCAATTGAAAACGGTGTTGATATTCTTCTTGCAACTCCGGGCCGTATCATTGACCTTCAGGAGCAGAAAAAACTTGATTTATCAAATGTAGGTTTTGCAATCATTGACGAAGCTGACCGTATGTTTGATATGGGATTTTATCCTGATTTGCGTATCATCTTAAAGCATCTTCCTGCAGCTGAGCAGAGACAGACAATGCTTTTTTCTGCAACGCTCAATACTTACGTAAAGAATCTTGCGTGGGAATACACCCGCGATGCAAAAGAAATTACTATCGAAGCAGAAAATATCACAGTTGACGAAATCGATCAGGAACTTATTCACGTATCAAGCGATGAAAAGACAAAGCTTTTGATTGGAATTTTAAATCGTGAAAAACCTGAAAGCACAATCATTTTCTGTAATACAAAGAAGGGCTGCGAAATTATCGGAAAGCGCCTTGGTATGAACGGATTTTCTTGTGAGTACATCATCGGTGATATGCAGCAGTCGCGCCGCTTAAAGGTGCTCAATGATTTTAAGGCTGGCAAAGTGTCTATTCTGGTTGCAACTGATGTCGCAGCCCGTGGTATTGACGTAAATGATCTTTCAATGGTTGTAAACTACGACCTTCCTAACGAGCCGGAAAATTACGTTCACCGCATCGGTCGAACTGCTCGTGCCGGAAAATCTGGAAAGGCTTACACATTCTGTTCAGAAAAAGATGTTTACGATTTAATGCCGATTGAACGCTATATCGGAAAATCGATTCCTTCTCGTGTATGTAATTCTGAGATGATTGGTGAAGATAAGAGCGAAGGAATTTATATCAAGCTTGATTCTTACGACGATGATGACAACTTTGAAAGACGCGGACGTGACTCTAAAAGAGGCGGCGGTCGTTCTGGGCGTGATTCAGGTCGCGGTGGACGCTTTGATAAAGATTCGCGCCATGGACGCAAAGATGGCTTTAAGTCTAATAAGGCAGAAGGCTACAAGAAAGGCAAGGGTGAATATAATAAAGAACGCGAAGATCTTTCTAACCTTAGCTTTGAAGAGCGCATGGAAGTATACAAGAAAAAGTATGCTAACAAAAAGTCTGGAGAAAATAAAAAACGATTTGATGATAAAAAATCAAAGGGAAAATTTGACAGGAAAAATTCAAACTATAAAAACGACAAAAATTATAATGCAAAGAAAAATAACAAGGTTCCTTCGGGCAAAAAAGTTTACGACTCTGACAAGAAGGGCGTAAAGAAGCAGGGACTCTTTGCAAAGATTAAGGCGCTTTTTTCTAAAAAGAAATAAGACGTATTTTGAACGAGATGGAGAAATAGATGATTACAGTTAGTGACGTAAGTTTAAGATTCAGCGAAAAGCCGCTTTTTAAAGATGTAAATTTAAAATTTACAAGCGGTAACTGTTACGGAATCATCGGTGCAAACGGTGCCGGAAAATCTACATTCTTAAAAGTTCTTTCAGGTGAACTTGAGCACGACTCGGGTACAATTACAATGACACCGGGCGAACGCATGGCCGTATTAAAGCAGGACCACTTTGCTTACGACAGCTATTCAGTTAAAGATACTGTAATGATGGGATTTCCTAAGCTTTATGAATGTGCAAAGGCTCGTGAAGCAATTTACGAAAAGGCTGACTTTTCTGAAGAAGATGGAATTAAAGCAAGTGAACTTGAAGGCGAGTTTTCTGAGCTCGGTGGATGGGAAGCAGAAAATCAGATTGAACAGATGCTCTCTGGTCTTGGACTTGAAGAAGAACATCATGACAAAATGATGAGCGACCTTGACGAAAGCCAGAAGGTCCGCGTTCTTCTTGCGCAGGCTCTTTTTGGTAATCCTGATATTCTTCTTTTGGATGAACCTACAAACGGTCTTGACCTTGAGTCAATCAGCTGGCTCGAAGACTTTTTGATTGAATTCCCTAATACTGTAATTGTCGTTTCGCATGACCGTCACTTTTTGAACGCAGTATGTACTTACATCTGTGATATTGACTACGGAAAGATCAGTCAGTTTACAGGTAACTACGACTTCTGGTATCAGATGAGCCAGATTATGCAGCTTCAGGCAAAAGATCAGGCTAAAAAGCGCGAAGAAAAAATGGCTGACTTAAAAGAGTTCATCCAGCGCTTTGCTTCTAATGCTGCAAAATCAAAACAGGCAACAAGCCGTAAAAAGATTTACGACAAGCTTGCACTTGAAGAGCTTCCTGTTACAAGCCGTAAATTCCCTTATGTAAACTTTAAGCCGGACCGCGAAATCGGAAACAATGTTCTTGAATGCAAAAAGCTTAATTATACAGAAGACGGCATTCAGCTTTTAAAAGACTTTGATCTTTTTGTAAACAGAACAGATAAAATTGCTTTTGTCGGAATTGAACATAATTCAATTTCGGCATTGTTTGATATTATCACAGGTACAAAAAAAGCAGACAGTGGTGAATATTTCTGGGGGCAGACAACTTCGCAAACCTATCTTCCTCGCGACAATGCTTCGTACTTTAATAATGATTATAATATCACAGACTGGCTGCGTCAGTATTCTCCGGACCAGGATGATGCTTATGTTCG
>JAILNY010000010.1 GCA_024691105.1 Treponema sp.
CGTTGAACTTGCACGATACTGTATTGACCTTGTACAGGAAGCCTACCAGTTCTTAGGACAAAAAGAAGTAGAAAAGGTTGTTTACAAGGACAAATCCGTTAGTAAAAGTATCGACAAAGCTGCTTTCTGGGTAGTAATAATTGAAGAATTTGAGATGTGCGTTTCTTGCTTTATTGGCTACGGTAGTCCATGACTATGGGGCATTCTTGGATTCGGCTCGTTCTTTTTTGTAGTGATCATGAATCAATTTGTAAAGGAATTGTTAGACATCTTCCGTAACTTTAGTCACCCATGCAGACAAAGTATTTGGTTTAATGCCGTATTCTGGAGCGAATACTGTCTGTGATTTTCGTATTCCTCAACAATTTTCTGACGTTCTTCACGACTGTAATTTGATCTCATAATTTATTCCGTGTGACTGTGTTTTTTATTCTGAGCCGGATTTTGCATCAGAAAAAGTAAGCTTCCCGGATCCAAAAAAAATAACCCCGCACGGTAGCGGGGAAAGTGTCCGCGTAGTGGCGGGGTTTTGCTGTACGATATGATATCGTGCGATATGCTTTAAGTGATTACGCGGTGTTGCGCGAAAACTTACCTTACTTTTTTAACAGCGCTGCAAACGGATTGTATGTGTCACCGTCGTCATTCTGTGATGACATATATTTTGCAGTTGTCTGATCCTGCTCGTGAGAAGTGCTTGTAACAAGAGCAATTCTTCTGTTTTTAGCATCAACTTCTTTTACTACAACAGAAAGCTTGTCTCCTGCTTTAAACTTAATCTTAAGGTTTGTATTTGCATCAACGTTAAGAGCTGATTTATGAACGAGACCATCGATTCCTTCTTCAAGTGTAATAAATACACCAAAGTCAGCAACGCGGCTGATTGTTCCGTCGATTTTATCTCCTTCTTTGTAGCGGTCAGCAACTGTATCCCATGGATCAGCTTCAAGTTCTTTTGTCGAGATGCTGATTCTTTCGCGGTCCCAGTCAGTACGGATAATCTTTGCCTTAACTTCCTGTCCGACAGAAAGTTTGTCGCTCACTTTGTTTACACGGCCGCGGCTGATTTCTGAAATCGGCAAAAATGCCTGAACGCCACCGATATCAACAAGTGCACCCTTGTCTTTAAGTTCTACAACTTTACCGTCAACGATGTCGCCTTCCTTGTATTTTGCAGCAAGACCTTTAAGGTTTTCTGCATATTCAAGTTCGCCGATAGCGCGGTTAGTAACGATAAGGTTTTTACCGCCTTCTTTGTATTCCTGAATTTTAAAAGTAAGCACGCGGCCTACATAGTAAGAAGGTTCTTCTTTCTGCTTGTAGCCCATCTGAGAGAAGGGACAGAATGCGCGAGTGCTTCCGATTTTTACTTCAAAACCGCCTTTGATTTCTTTTTCTACTTTTCCTTCAACAGGAAGTCCCGACTGGTAAGCTTTTTCGAGCATGTCGGCATCTGCATTCTGACCTGCTATCTTTGTTGTAAAGTGAGGAACCCCTGCATCATTTTTTAAGAAGAAAGCCTTAATTTTGTCACCTTCTTTTACGGTGAGTTTTCCATCTTTATCTTTCAGCTCTGCGCTGTCCAAAGTTCCTTCTGTTTTTGCACTTAAGTCTAAGAAAATTGTGTCGCCAGAAATTTGTACGATTGTTGTTTCTATTTCCTGTCCAGGTTCAAAATAATTCATTGTCATACCTCATGTTTTTAGATTTCGTAGTGAATTTTATGAGAGTAAGGATACCATAAAATGAAAAAAGATTATAGTGCAGACAGTTATTTTGTATAGTACTTTATAAAAATTCTATTGCGAATTATATTTTCTTAGTTTACAATTTAATTTAAATAGTTTATTAAAGAATTTTAGTCGGATTAGTTTATTTATTATGGAAGCTTTAACTGTTCTTGAGGGAAATCCGGATGTTCTTGGAGCAACCGTAACGCCTCGGGGTATTAATTTTGCAATTTTTTCTCGGGATGCGACACGAGTAATGCTCTGTTTTTTTGACAGTGCGACTTCTGCAAAGCCCTATGCATTTGCAGAATTTGATCCGGAGAATAACCGCACCGGTGACATCTGGCATGCACTTATTCCCGATGTAAAACCAGGTTCACTTTATCTTTATCGTATCGACGGCCCGCATGAAATTCACCGCGGACTGCGCTTTGACTTTAGTAAATATCTTTTTGATCCTTATGCAAAAGCATTTTCCGAAGGTTCAGTTTACAAACATCTTGCAAGTGTCGGTGTAATCGAAAGCGATGCAATGTTTGTCCCTGACAGAGAGCCTTTTGACATTCCGCTTTTTCCAAAGTGTGTTGTAGTCGATGATGATGAATTTAACTGGGAAGACGATAAACCGATTAATCGTCCTTTGAATGAATCTGTAATTTACGAGGTTCATCTTAAGGGCTTTACGGCATCAAGCACTTCTGGTGTAAGTTGTCCCGGAACGTATAAGGGTTTTATAGAAAAAATTCCATATTTAAAAGAACTTGGAATTACCGCAGTCGAGCTTTTGCCGGTTTACGAATTTGACGAAAACGAAAATGGAAATACAAATCCTAAAAACGGCGAGCGTCTTTACAACTACTGGGGTTACAGCACAATCGGATTCTTTGCGCCAAAGCAGGGATACTCGTCGGACAAAACTCCTGGCGGCTGTGTGCGCGAGTTTAAGAATCTTGTAAAAGAGCTTCATAAAGCGGGAATCGAAGTAATACTTGATGTCGTTTACAATCATACGGCAGAAGGTAACGAGAACGGTTCAACTTATGAGTTTAAGGGAATTCAAAACGATGTTTATTATCACCTTGTAGAAGGTGACATGCAGTATTATAAAAATTATACTGGCTGCGGAAATACCGTAAACTGTAATCATCCTGTTGTACGCGAGTTTATTATGGACAGTCTTAAGTACTGGGTTACTCAGATGCACGTTGACGGATTCAGGTTTGACCTTGCGCCGATTTTGTGCCGCTCTCAGACCGGACAGCTTTTGACCTTTCCGCCTTTGACAAATCAGATTGCAGAAGATCCGATTCTTCATGATACAAAAATCATTGCAGAGCCTTGGGATGCGGCAGGCGGCTATCTTGTCGGAAGATTTCCGGGCGGTAGATGGAGCGAGTGGAACGACCGTTATCGTGATGATATCAGGCGCTTTATTCGCGGTGATGAATTTACTTCGACTGCGGCGGCCACTCGACTTGCCGGAAGCTCTGATCTTTATTTATTTTCCGGACGCAAGCCTTACAATTCGATTAACTTTATCACAGCGCATGACGGCTTTACGATGAACGACCTTGTAAGCTACAACGGTAAGCACAATGACGAAAACGGCGAAGAAAACCGCGACGGAAACGATAACAATCTTTCGTACAATCACGGATTTGAAGGCGAATGTTCTAACGAAAAAATCGAGCGCCTGAGAATTCAGCAGATAAAGAATTTTATGACATGCCTTTTTGTGGCACAGGGCACACCGATGTTTGTTGCCGGTGACGAATTCCGCCGCACTCAGAACGGAAACAACAACGCCTACTGTCAGGACAATGAGACAACATGGCTTGACTGGAACCTTGCTCAAAAGAATGCAAGTCTTGTCCGCTTTACAAAAGGTCTTATCGCATTCCGAAAGGCGCATCCGATTTTTAACCGCTTTCACTTTTTTGGCGAGACCGAAGCCGAAAAGAAAAACGGCGTGGACCTTGTCTGGTATGACTTTGACGGAAGAGTTCCAGACTGGAGCAAATTAAACAGATTTTTAGCCTGCGAAATTTTTGGAAGCAGGTATAAAAAAGAAGATGGAACAACAGACGAAAATCTGTATGTGGGAATTAACACTGACCGTCATGATCTGACAGTAATTCTGCCGGCTCTTGAAAACGGCAAAGTGTGGGCGAGGGTAGTTGATACTTCTTATCCTGACGGCGAAGATATCACCGATGAAGGAAAAGAAGAAAGTCTTCTTTCGCAGCGGAGGTACATAATTCCTGCTAATTCGATTGTTGTGTTAACTAGTAAATAATTTGAAAAGTTTTAAAAGGAGAAACAAATGACTTTTGATGCTGAAAAATTTAAAGCGAGCCTTGTTGAACGTCTTAAGAGACAGTATGGTAAGGACATTGCTCATGCAAACAGCCACGACCTTTACGATGCTGTTGCTGCATGTACACGCGAAATGATTACAAGCAACTGGATGGCAACTCGTGCCGAATACGAAAAAAATCCTGTTAAGCAGCTGTATTATTTTTCTGCAGAGTTTTTGATGGGACGTGCGTTGAGTAACAACCTGATTAACCTTCAGATTAAAGATGCAGTTAAAGAAGTGCTTGACGGAATGAATATTGACTACAACCTTGTCGAAGATCAGGAACCGGATGCAGGTCTTGGTAACGGCGGTCTTGGTCGTCTTGCAAGCTGCTTCCTCGACTCACTTGCTACACTTGATTATCCTGGACACGGTTACGGTATCCGCTACGAATACGGTATGTTTGAACAGCACATCGAAGACGGTTACCAGGTTGAGTACCCTGACAACTGGCTTAGACACCGTGATCCTTGGGAAATCAAACGCTCTGACCTTTCTGTTACAGTTAAGTTTGGCGGAAACATCGCTTACGGAAAAACTCCTGACGGTCAGGACCGATTCTATCTTGAAAACGCAGAAGAAGTTATTGCAACTCCTTACGATATGCCGATTATCGGTTATGATACAAACACTGTAAATACTCTCCGTCTTTGGGAAGCAACAAGTGCCGATGGTTTTGACCTTCAGCTCTTTAACGATATGCAGTATAACCGCGCCGTAGAAAAACAGAACAGCGCAGAAAATATCAGCCGCGTTCTTTATCCTAACGACAACGGTCCTTCGGGAAAAGCACTCCGCTTAAAGCAGCAGTACTTCTTCTCAAGTGCAAGCTTGCAGGATTTAGTACATCACTTTGTTGCAAACTTTGGTCCTGACTTTAAAAAATTCCCGGACTATCATGTAATTCAGCTTAACGATACACACCCGGTAGTTGCAATTCCGGAATTGATGCGCATCTTTATTGATGAATATGGACTTGGCTGGAACGAAGCATGGTCTATCGTTCAGAAGACATTTGCATATACAAACCATACGATTCTTGCAGAAGCACTTGAAAAATGGCCGATTGAAATTTTCCAGGGACTGCTTCCTCGTATCTATCAGATTGTTGAAGAAATCAACCGCCGCTTTGTAGAAGATTTGCGCAAAGCATATCCTGATGATTACGAAAAACATAACCGCATGTCGATTATCGGCGGCGGAAAAGTCCGCATGGCATGGCTTGCAATTCACGCATGCTTTAGCGTAAACGGTGTTGCAGAACTTCATACAGAGCTTCTTAAAAAGCAGGAGCTTAAAGACTGGGCAGAACTTTATCCAGAAAAGTTTAACAATAAGACAAACGGTGTCACTCAGCGCCGCTGGCTTTTGAATGCAAACCCGGCTCTTGCACAGTTCATCACAAAGCGCATTGGACACGGATGGGAAAAAGATTTAACAAAGCTTAAAGGTCTTGAAAAATTTATCGATGACGAAGAGACATTGAACGAACTTGTTTCCATCAAGCAGCAGAACAAGCAGGCGCTTGCAGATTATCTTAAGCACAAGCAGAACGACTTCCTTGATCCGGAAAGCATTTACGATGTTCAGGTTAAGCGTCTCCACGAATACAAGAGACAGCTTTTGAATGTTCTTCACATCATGTATCTTTACAACAAGCTTGTTGAAGATCCACACTTTGATCCACCGGCAAGAACATTCATCTTTGGTGCAAAGGCTGCATCAGGTTACCGCCGTGCAAAGTCTATCATCAAATTGATTAACACAGTTGCAGACAGAGTTAACAACGACCGCCGTGTCCGCGGAAAACTCCGTGTAGTATTCGTAGAAAACTACTGCGTAACAGCCGCAGAAAAGATTTATCCTGCAGCAGATGTTTCTGAGCAGATTTCTACAGCCGGTTACGAAGCATCAGGAACTTCTAATATGAAGTTTATGATTAACGGTGCACTTACATTGGGAACAATGGACGGTGCTAATATCGAGATTTTTGAAGAAGCCGGAAAAGAAAACGGATTTATCTTTGGTCTTACAAGTGATCAGATTATCAAGATGGAACAGGAACATTCTTATAAACCATCTGAATATCTTGCGCGCAATCCACAGCTTGCAAAAGTTGTAGAGCAGCTTGTAGATGGAACTTATGATCCGACACATCAGATTTTCAAGGAAATACATGACTCGCTCGTTTACGGTGTAGAAGGTCAGCGTCCTGACGTATTCTATGTACTTGCAGACTTTAATGCATATTGCAAAGCACAGGAAGAAATCGCTGCCGCTTATGCAGACAGAAAAGCATGGGCACGCAAGACACTTATCAACATTGCAAACAGCGGCAAGTTCTCAAGTGACCGTACAATTGAAGATTATGTTCGCGACATCTGGCATTTGAATAAACTTGTTGTCGAAACAAAATAGGATTGAAGCATACAATATGAAGCCCTGGGAATTATGGAACGAGATTTATAATGCAGAATATACAGTAAGCGGCGATGGTGTTGACTGGACTGTAAAAGTCTATGATGACGAAAAAATTGTCCGCCTGCTGTTCCAGGGTTCAAACGACAGTCACGACTGGATAAACAATTTTAATTTTCCTATAAGACCGTATAAAAAACAGGAAAATACATTGTGGGTTGCAAGCGGCTGGGCAAAGGCATACACAAGCTGTAACGATATTGTAATGCAGAAATTTATCGAGGTCGTAAATGAATATTGCGGCAAAAATTATTCGATAGAAATTTGCGGTTACAGTTTTGGTGGTGCACTTGCCCTTCTTGCAGCCGAAGATTTTTATTTTAGAACACAAAAAAAAGTATCAGTTATAACATTCGGCGCTCCAAAACCTCTTTTTGGAAAGAAAACCTTTGACTACGTAAATTCCTGCGTAACATCTGCAACGCAGTATGCTCATGTCAACGATATGATTCCGTATCTTGTTCCATTTTACGGCTACCGTATGTTGAACAAAGTTAAAGTCGGAGATGGATTTTGCTTATTTAAATTATTCAACACAAATAAATACCATTTGATTTATGGAGATCCGTCGATATATGCAGAATCTGAAGATAATAAAAAATCTTATTAAAAAACTTACATCCATTTTCATAATTCTTTTAGCTGGCGCAGTTGCCTTTAATATTACAGGCTGCGCAAAGTCTAATGTCAAAAATACAGCTACGTTAAAAAACGGCATTTTACAGATTGGAACAGAATACGGCTATCCACCGTTTGAGTATCTTGCAGAGGATGGAACAACGCTCATTGGTTTTGACGTGGACCTTTGGAATGAGCTTTGCCGCCGCCTTGAATTAAAGCCTGTCTTTTACGATACACAGTGGGCAGGAATTTTAGATGGACTTGAAACGCATCGCTATGACTGTATCATTTCTGCAATTACAATTACGCCAGAACGCAAAGAACGCTTTTTAATTACAGAGCCTTATGTTCAAAACTCTGAGTGCTTTGTTGTAAATGCAAACTCTGCCAAATCTCCCGTAACAGACCCGGCTCTTCTTAACGGAAAAAAGATTGCGTATCAGGCAGAGACTGTAAGTGATGTTTATGTAAATAATCTTATTGCAAACGGCGCAAGGTTTAAGACTTTTGAATACGACAAACTTCTGGATGCCTTTGATGATTTAAAATTTGGCCGCGTAGATGTTGTCGTTGCAGAAAGTGTCGCCGCCGGAGTGATAGTAAAAAATAATAAAGATATTTTTAGAATTGATTTTGTCGGTGAACCTGACGCTTACTTTGGAATCATAGTTGCAAAAGATAATCCTGAATTATTTGAAAAAATTCAAACAACGCTAAATGAAATGCGGGCCGATGGTTTTATGGCAGCACTTGAAGAAAAGTGGCTTAAGTAAAATTCACGCTGTAAAAAAAAGCCCGCAAAAAAATTACGGGCTTTGCGAATTATCGTAAATGCTTAGTTACGTTTTAGATTTTTTGTTTTACGCTCTGTGGCGCTCGATTGTCTTTGTGTTGTTTGCAACGATGTATGTTCCAAACATTGCAGTAGCCGCATCAAAGAGTGCTGCAAAAGAACCGATGATTGCAGCCGCAGGCTTTAACAAAAGATAACCGGTTTCCATTCCGCGGCCGTACATAGTACACAATACAGTCAGCGCTACAAAAGTTCCGCCGACAGGCATTCCACCAAGCAGGAACGAAAGTAAAAAGGCAACACCAGAAATCCAGAGCATATCAAAAAATTCAATATTCAAAGTTGAATAAGAACGCCAGATTACAACAAAGCTGATAATTACAACGAGCGCAGAACCTCCACGCGCAAAGATAGAAAATAATGGATAAACAAAACCGTTTGTGCGCTGGCGGATTCCAAGCTTTTCTTTTCCGCGGCGCATATTGATTGGCAAAGTTAAGTTTGTATCCCCGCTAAAGAAAGCAGTCATAAAAGGAACAACACAAGCGCTCAAAACCTTAAGCGGCTTTCCGCCATGGCAAAGCGCGCGGATAATCAGCGGATAAATTATTCCGACAACGATTATAAAATCTACAGTCAGCATGATAATTAACGGAGTAAATACACCGCTTTTAATTACTGCCTTAAACTGAATTGTCCAGTTACACATGATTGCAACAATTCCGACAGAAAGCAAATCTGTAAACAAAGTCGAGATGTTAAAGAAAAGTTCAGAAAGTGAATCTGTCAAAGAAAGAATCGGTTTTAAGTTTGAGTGTTCCATGCAACAGCCGGCACCAACAACGAGTGCAAATACAAAACACGGCAAAAGGAACGAACCGTTAGAAAGTGATTCGATGCTTGAAAAAGGAATCATCGAACGGATAAGATTTTGAAAATCAATCGTTGTAGTCTGTGAAACTTTTTCTGTGATGATAGGAATTCGCGGAAGTTTTACAAGCACAATTGAAATAAAGCCGAGAATTGTCAAAAGAAGAGATGATGCAACAATAACACTGGCAGTCCATAACGAAGTTTTGGCAACCAGCTTTGCATCGTTCAATCTGTAAACTGCCATAATCCCTGAAAAGAAAAGAAGAGGAATCAGAGTATAGCGTCCGATTCTTATAACAACTTCAGTAATAAAAGCAAGGATTGCAGATCCCTGCAAAGAGTCGAGTGGCAAAATAAAAGCCGAAGCAAGACCTAAAACAATTCCAATTAAATATTTTATCCAAATTTTCATAAAGTTTATTATACCATGTTTGTATAAGATTGCAAACATGTGATATAATGAGTGTATGGAAAAAACAATTTTGATTGCCGGCAAGGATTTACCTGACGGTCTTGATTTTGCAGATGGTGCTCTTATGTCAGGGCGTAATGTTGTTGTCGCAGCTGGCGATGAATCTAACGTAAAACAGACAGCTGAAGGTGGAATCGTTCCTGCCCTGTGGAATAAAATGTCGCCTGTTTCGGCTCGTTCACTGGTCCTTGAATGTGAAAATACTTTTAGACAGATTGATGAAGCCGTACTTGTTTTTGATGAAGCTTTTTACGCTCAAAAATTTGATGGAATGAATCAGGAAAACTGCTCTGCCGGTTGTGATGAAATGATAACCGGCTATCAGTATCTTACACAAGAAATAGTGGACCGCTTTGAAAAACGTTTTTCTTACGGATATTCTGATGCGCAGGAATTTAAGCCTGCAAAGCTTGTGTTTATATTAAAATTTTCTCCGTCAGAAGCAGATATCTTAAAGAATAATTCTTTGCGGAATACAGTTCCATGTGCAGCAGGTCCTTTTGTTGCGGCCGCCGCCGGCGCTTTTGCTGCGTTCGCAGAAAACATTGCGTCAATGTTTGCCGGCCGTGACTATATGACTGTGGTCCTTGTTAAAGGAGATGTCTCAATGGAGCTTTGCAAAAATGACCGTACCTTTGCCTCATGGCTTTGCAGTTACATGGACGAAGTTGACAGCCTTAAACATAAGCTTAATGCAAAGCAGTGTGCAACCTGGGTAAAGGCCGGCTCAAAAGCGCCCGGCGGCGGCCTGGGCCTCTTTAGATAGAAAGAGAATTACAGAAGTTCTAAGACTTCTTTTACGGCTTGTATATCAGGAGGGAGTTCTAATTTGCATCAGTTCATAGATATTTTAATTAATTCAGATTCAGCAAGACTTCTGGAGGCACTGTCGCGGATTGCAGTTAGTCTTGTGTTCGGTGTGTTTATCGGGTATGAGCGAAAAAATCGGCAGCAGATTGTCGGAATCAGAACTCTTCTTTTGATTTGTGTTTCTTCAACTCTGCTTGGGATTTTGTCTGAATATGCGGCGCTTTCGACTCCGGGTGCAAAGGGCGACCCTGGTCGAATTGCGGCGGCTGTTATAACGGGTATTGGTTTTGTCGGTGGTGGTGCGATTATGCATCGCGGGTTTACGGTTAAAGGAATTACGACTGCGGCGATTATCTGGATGACTGCGGCAATCGGGCTTTCGCTTGGATTTGGGCTTTATCTTCCGGCGCTGTTTGCGTTTGCGATTACGATGATTGCGCTCCCGATTTTTCAGAAAATTGAATGGAAAATGTTTCCGGCAGAAAAAGTTCGACTCCTTTCGCTTGTCTACGCAGATGACGACATTGATATAGAAGAAATTCGCGATATTATTCATTCACACAAAATTCTGATTAACGACGAAAACTTAAGTTCAAATCTTAAAAAAGAAATCCTTACGGTGGAATTTTCAATTCACTCGCCGCGCAACGTTGATATGATTCTTTTAAAGAATCAACTTGCAAAAACCGGCAAATTGATTAAGTTTACCTTTGCGGATAATTAATGCATTTTGTTGAACAAAATCACAAAAAATGTTAATTTAACGTGATGAATACACTTGTAGCGCTCTGTGCGGTAGGGGCCGAAAAAATCCTTGGAAATGAAATTAAGCATCTCGGTTATAAGCTTGAAGGCAATGCGCCTGGTCGCGTTGTTTTTTTTGGCGATGATGATGCATTGTATCGGGCAAATTTATGTCTTCGAACTTCTGACCGCGTTTATCTTTTGATGGCACGCTATAAGGCAGAAGATTTTGATGCGCTTTTTGACGGCGTGTATTCAGTCAACTGGCAGGACTATTACAAAAAAGATGTCCACGTTGTAGTTGATAAAGTCCGTACTTACAAAAGCAAGTTGAACTCAGAGCACAGCATTCAGGCTATGACTCAAAAGGCAATCTATAAAAAGCTTGGCGACAAGTGGCATATTTCAACTTTGCCAGAATCTGGAGCTCAAAGCGATGTGCGTGTTTACATTGATAATAACGAAGTTTTAGTTCTTTTGGATTTGTCAGGTCTTCCTTTGCACAAGCGTGGATACAGAACTGACGGTGGAATTGCGCCTCTTAGAGAGACAACGGCTGCGGCAATGCTTCAGATGATGATGTGGAGACGAAAGACTCCGCTCCATGATCCATTCTGCGGTTCTGGAACAATTGCGATTGAAGCTGCTCTTTATGCCCACAACATTGCTCCGGGGTTTGGCCGCCGTTTTGCGCTTGAAAATCTTTCTATATATAACAAAGAGCGCGCAGCAAAAATCCGTCGTGCAGAAGCAGAACTTATACGCACTGATGTAGAATGCCGCATTACAGGAAGTGACATTGACAGCGCCACAGTAGAGCGCGCAAAACGCAATGCAGAATATGCCTGTGTTGCTGCCGGCCGCGCCTTACAGGAACTTGGAAGCGATGCAAAAATTGAGCGCCCTGATTTTGTTCAGGCTGACTTTGCAGAACTTGAAGCTCCTTATGAAAGCGGACTTTTGTTATGCAACCCTCCTTACGGTGAGCGAATCGGTGACGAAGCAGAAGCTGAAAAGCTTTACAAAAAAATGGGATGTCTGTTTAAGAATTTTCCGGGCTGGGAACTTGGCGTAATTACTTCTCACTTAAAGTTTCAGGAAAGCATTGGAAAGCATGCATCGCTTTTAAAAGATTTAAAAGCCGGTAATCTTGAAACAAAGTTCTATATGTATTCAGACAACCTTGGTTCAAAACATCAGAACGCACATAAAGATGACGGCAAATCATATAAAAATCGTGGAGATAAAAAGAGGGAGTCCTGATGGCTATTGTTGTTGAACATGACAAAAGAAAACACGAGATTCTTGAAAAGGCATTAGAGGTTTTTATTGAAGAAGGCTACGAAGATGTTACTTTTCAAAAAATTGCAGACCGCTGCGGAATAACCCGAACAACTCTTTACATTTATTTTAAAAACAAACGCGAGATTTTTTTGTGGAGTATCAAGCAGCTTACTTCGGGAATTGAAGTAGAGCTTTTGTCTCTTCTTGAAGATAAAAATCTTTCGGCAGAAAAATGTCTTCGCTCAATGCTTTCAATTATCGTAGATGCATGCGAAGAAAATAAAGCCCTGTTTAATGTGCTTCTTTCTTATCTTTTGACATTGCAGAAAACGGGCGGAGACCCTGGACAGCGTGTAAGACGACGTCTTGTGCGCCTTCAGCATTTATTGAGCACTGTAATAATTCGCGGCATAAAAGCCGGTGAGTTTAAAAAGGTGAATGTAAAGGCTGCAAACGAAATGATTTACGGCCTTATTCAGTCGGCAATATTCAGACTGTCGGTTTTAGATGAAAAAACAATCGAAGATATTCGTGACACGCTTAACATGGCGGTTGACGGATTATTGGCTTAGATTGAATTTTATAAGACAAAAATTACCGGCGCAGTTTTTGAATGCGCTGTAATACATATTTTTTTAAGGAAAAGAAAATGAGCGAAACAAAAGATTTATGTCCATGCGGTTCAGGAAAAAAGTACAGCGAATGCTGCGAGCCTATCATCAAAGGAACAACTAAGGCTCCTACTGCAGAAAGCCTGATGCGCGCACGCTACTCTGCTTATGAAAAACAGGAAATAGATTTTATCATTAATTCCTGCGAACATTCTGACGAGATTGCAGAAATTGACCGCAAGGCTACAGAAGACTGGAGCAAGACATCGACATGGCACGGTCTTAAAATTCTTCGTACAGAAAAAGGAACAGAATCTGACGATGAAGGTATCGTAGAGTTTGAAGCTACATACACAAGAAAGCAGATTCGTGATGTTCACCACGAAACAGGATACTTTAAAAAGATTAACGGTGAATGGCTTTATTCAGTAGGACAGCTTAAGACAACTACTGTAGTTCGCGAAGGTGCTAAAGTTGGTCGTAACGATCCTTGCCCTTGCGGTTCTGGTAAAAAATACAAGAAGTGCTGCGGAAGATAATTTTCTTTGCACAAACCGCGTGACCATGCAACGAAATCGCGCGGCTTGAATAATTCCGCGACCCTATATCGAGTGTAATAAAATGGCAGAACGAATTTTAACCGGCTTTCATGCTGTAGAAGAAAGAGTAAGAACCGCCTCTGTACAGAAGGAACTTGTTTCTTCTCTCCACATCTTTTACAGTAAGCCGGGTCCACGTATTAAAAAAATTCTTGAACAGGCAAAAAAAGCCGGCATTGCAATGTCACAGGTTGACGATAAAACCCTTGATGACATGACAAAAAATCTTGGCAATGCTGAACGTGATCACCGCGGAATTGTAATTCAGGTAACTGGAGAATCTGCGGGCGCTGCCAATGTTCTTGACTTTGACAACTGGCTTTGCGACGTTGGTTCAAAAGCCGCCGGCCGCTGCACAGTTGTCGTACTTGATTCTGTTACAGACCCTCATAATGTCGGTGCAATTATCCGAAGCGCCGATCAGTTTGGTGCATCTCTTGTCATTATGCCAGAGCGGCACAGTGCGAACAAGGTAAATGACAACGATGTAATTGCCCGCTCAAGTGCCGGTGCTTCTGCGTGGGTTCCTGTAAGTATTGTGACAAATCTTGTCCGCACTGTCGAAAAACTCAAGGAAAACGGCTTTTGGGTTTACGGGGCGGACGCCGGCGGCGTGTCGGTCGAGAAGGGATCTTTTTCTGCAAAGTCTGTTCTCGTAATGGGCAGTGAGGGCACAGGTATTTCGCGCCTCTTAAAAGAGCAGTGCGACTCAATCGTTTCGATTCCAACCTGCGGAAAAATCGACAGCCTTAATGTCTCTGTTGCAACCGGTGTTTTATTGTACGAAATTTATAGACAGGGGATGTAGGTAGCCCATAATTATTGAAAATTTATGAATTTAAGCATTACACCACGACTTTAAGGTTAAAACCTTGACAAACTTATACGTATAGCCTAAATTTAAAAGTGTCGTATTTTTGCAAGGAGTAAAAAATGCCAAGGAATTCATTACGAAGTCAGATAAAAACGACACTTTTAAATTTAGGCTATACGTATAAGTTTGTCAAGGTTTTAACCTTAAAGTCGTGGTGTAATGCTTAAATT
>JAILNY010000114.1 GCA_024691105.1 Treponema sp.
TGACCATCCATTTCATAAATGCTTTCCTTTTGGTAATTATATTTTTTCTTTAGCATATTGCAAATATATTTTAGAAAAAAAATTTAATGATACAAAAATTATCGAAGATTATTTACAACGTAAACTAATAAGTGCTCAAAACAACAAAACTGATTTTAAAATGTATAATGAAAATTTAGGTGAGTTTTCTGTTTTCTTATATCTTTTTTATGGCTTATTTTGCGTAAACAATGAAGTTTGTAATTACACAAAAATTGAATACGAACCAGATGGAGATAATAATAAAGTATTTGAGTATTCATTCCATAGAGCAGATGGAATAAAATTACTTTTTGAAGTAAAGACGCTAACTTGTGAGCCTGAGATTAAAGATTCAAATGTTGTGAATTTTCACGATTTAAACAATGGACAACTTTTTTATAAAAAATATTTTAAACCTGATACTTCAGATTGTATCCCTGATGAAATTAAGCAGAATGGGATAGAATTAAGTTCTAATTATAGACAGATTGCTCATAATATACGAAGAATTATAGAAAAATGTGAAAATGATAATAATATAAAGATTGGCTTTATTGTAATTAATTATGGAACATCAAGAGAAGAATTCTTATCATATTTATATAACTCTCAATATGGATACTTAAATACATATCCACTTGAGAAGGTTGACTCGATTGTGTTATGGTCAATGTATACAACTACAACTCTATTTATGCCTGAACTACTTGAAAATGAACAAATTTTCGTTTTTCCAAAAAATATTTCTGAAATTGATACGGACTTATATAATAAATTGCGTTTAAATAATTTCGTTGAAAAAAAAGCAACTTATAAATATTACAAAACCATTGAAGACCGCTACGGAGTATACGAACTGATAAAAAATGAGAACATTGTAACTATTTTACCGAAAATTGACAGTAGAATTGTTCAAGCTATATCTACAAAACTAGCCAATACTGAAGAAGAAAGATACAAGCTTACTTTAGATTTCTTTAACCTTGATTAAGATAACTAATTTTAATCATTATATTTGATAGGAGTAGTTGAGAAATGACCTTTATATTCGTAGCCCTGGGCGGGGCCGTGGGAGCGTGTGCCCGTTATGCAATCAGCCTGATTCCAGTAAAATCGCAGTTTCCAATTCTCACACTGATAACAAATCTTCTTGGTGCACTTCTGATTGGCTTTATCGTTGGAATTGCAGAAAGCCGGAACGTTTCTAAAAACACCATGCTGTTTCTGAAAACTGGAGTTTGCGGAGGCTTTACAACCTTTTCAACCTTTAGCCTCGAAGCCTATAACTTGATGTCGCAGAAAGATTATGGACTTTGCGCCCTGTATGTTGCCTTGAGCGTTGCATGCTGTATCGCAGGTGTCTGGTGCGGAAAGAAACTTGCGGTACTGGTATAACAATTGGTGGCACAACATGAATAAGGAATGGTCTGAAAAAAATAAGAAAATGCAGACGCTGCTTTCAAAAAGCGCAACCTTCGCAAACGGAATAAACACTCTTCTTGAATTGCGCGGCAATTTGTTCGAAGAGATTTCTTCTATCGTAAAAACTTTTCCGCCTGTGGCATTTTATCAGATGCCCTTTGGATCGGGCGACGGAAATCATAACGCTACCCTCGCATGGTCGCTCTGGCATCTGTTTCGGGTAGAAGACATTGTCGCTCATACATTGATTTTAAACGACAAGCAGATTCTTTTTAAAAACGGCTGGCTAAAGAAAATAAAAAGTCCGACCATCACGACAGGAAACGAGCTTGACGGCGAGGCGATGATTGAGTTTTCAAAAGCGCTGAATGTCAAAGCTCTTTACGAATACTGTGTGTCCGTGATGGATTTTACAAACGAGATTTTAAAGGGCCTGCAATTTTCCGATTTAAAGAAAAAGTTTTCGGACGAGGACAAAGAACGCCTTGCCGCAAGCGAATGCGTCAGCGCGGAAGAATCTGCTTTCTGGCTGATCGATTTTTGGTGTAGCAAAAATATGAAAGGCCTGATTCAAATGCCTTTTTCGCGCCACTGGATTATGCATGTGGAAGCGATGCGTCGAATAAAAAACAAGCTGTGTCAGCAGGCAAAAAAAGAATTTCCAGAAAATTCAGAATCTTCATTCAGCATACGAAAACTTTCGGAAGCGGATATTCCAGAAGCGCATTCACTTGCCTGGAAAGTTTTCAGCGAATACGAGTCGCCGGATTATTCTGCTGAGGGAACTGAAGAATTCAGAAAGACACTTAACGATCCTGCGTATTTAAGCGGCCTGGAGTATTACGGAACTTTTGATGGAAACAGACTTATCGCAGTCGGTTCAATAAAGGCAGAAAAACGCCACATTTGTTTTATGTTTGTTGATGGAAGTTATCACAGGCGCGGTATTGGGCGTTGTTTGATTCGTCACGTCCTGAATGAATTCAAAGGCGAGACAATCACGCTCAATTCTTCTCCGTACGGCTTGCCCTTTTACAAGGCTGTAGGATTTGTTCCGACGGAAGAAGAAAAAACAGTCAATGGAATCCGCTTTACGCCTATGAAATTCATTCCCAATTAAAGGAGGCACTATGGCAACAACAAAAGAATATCATGATTATGTAATGGAATGTCTGGAGAAAGCGGGCGAAGTTACTTCCAGAAAAATGATGGGCGAATATTGCCTCTATTATAACGGAAAACCGACCTGCGAAATCGGAAAAACCATCCGACTTATAAATCTTCTTGGTCTGGACATTTTTGTTGAAGCGAGGGGGTAAAGGGTAGCCTGATTCAATGGCAGAAAAGATTGTGAATAATAATCTTTGACAACAAGGAATAATTAAATTCACCTTGCCTTTAAAGTCCAAGCCCTGCGTTGTCATTTCCCGTCATAGTTTGCACATACTGTCAAAATTTGCTATTATTTTACCTATGATGAAAATTTTATATGCAAAAGACCTTGAGCCTGAGTGGTTTGATGGACGCAATTTTGAAGGGACTAACGAGACGGTACAGAGCGTTATTACTGACGTTGTAAAAAACGGGGACGAAGCGCTCAAAAAGTATGGACAGAAATTTGATGTATCTGCTCCTGCGCATTTTTTGATTCCAGAGAAAGAATTAAAGGCAGCTGCGGATAAACTCAAAACAGAAAAGCCGGATATTTATAACGCGATAGTTTATTCCCACGACCTTGCATATAAATTTGCCCTTCGTCAGAAAAAATCTTTTGACGATTTTGAAGAAGAACTTACTCCGGGGCTTTTTACCGGCCAGAAAACTATTGCGGTTGACCGGGCTGGCGTTTACGTTCCTGCAGGAAGATTTCCGCTTGTGTCTACCGTCATCATGACAGTGACTCCGGCTGTGGCCGCTGGTGTAAAGGACATCGTTCTTTGTACACCGCCGCGCGTTCACCCGGATGATAAAGCCGATGCCGAATCAAAAGGACTTGGTGTTCCTGGTAAACCATACATTGGCGGTAAGCCTTATGCTGACGAAGGAATTATGGCAGCCGCTTACATCTGTGGCGCAAAAAAATGTTACGCGTGCGGCGGTTCTCAGGCAATTGCTGCGATGGCTTACGGAACAGAGTCAATTCCAAATGTAGATGTAATTGTCGGACCTGGTAACAAATTTGTTGCTGCTGCAAAAAAACAGGTTTACGGAAAAGTCGGAATCGACATGGTTGCAGGTCCGACAGAAGTATTTGTTATCGCAGATTCTTCTGCAGATCCACGCTGGGTTGCGGCAGACTTGCTTGCTCAGGCTGAACACGATGTAGTTGCACAGGCGGTTCTTGCAACTCCGGATGAAGTATTTGCAAAAAAAGTTTTTGACGAAATTCAAATTCAACTTGAACAGCTTGAAACAAAAGAGACTGCGCGTGCAAGTTTAGATTCCTATGGAAGAATTATAATTACAGAATCTCTTGAGCAGGCCGCAGAGCTTGCAAACCGAAAGGCTCCTGAACACCTTGAACTTGCAATGGAAGAAGGCGAGGCGCGCGATAAAATTCAAAACATGGTTCACAACTATGGATCACTTTTTATCGGACACTACGCAGCCGAAGTCTTTGGTGACTATGCGGCAGGTCTTAATCACACGCTTCCGACTTCGGGCGTTGCTCACTACTCGGGCGGTTTGAGTGTAAGAATGTTTTTAAAAACCGTAACAACTTTGCGTGCTGTAAAAGATTCGGAAGGAATGAAAAAGTCGGCAGAGGCTGCAGGCTTTTTAGGTGATGCAGAAGGTCTTGCCGCACATGCAAAAGCAGCACGTATTCGTTTAGAAAAATAAGAGCGGAGAATAATATGCTTAGAATTACAAAACTTGGTGAAGAAGTTTTAAGACAGGTTGCAGTTCCTGTAAATCCTGAAGAAATAAATGACGATTTTCGTTCACTCACAGAAGAAATGTTTGAAACAATGATTGAAGCAAACGGCGTTGGACTTGCTGCTCCTCAGGTAGGAATAAGCAAACGTTTTTTTGTTGTTATGTCTGATGATGATGTAAAGCGCGTGTTTGTAAATCCGCAGATTGTTTCTACTTCCAGTGAAATGTGCGATTACGAAGAAGGCTGTTTGAGTCTTCCAAAGATTTACGAAAATATTAAGCGTCCTGCGCGTGTTACAGTTCAGGCGCTTGATGAAAACGGCAAAAAGTTTACGCTCGAAGCCGACGGACTTTTGGCCAGAATCATTCAGCACGAAAACGATCATCTTGACGGAATTGTATTTATAGATAAAGGCGATCCGGAATTTAAAAAGGAAGCTGAAGCTACAATGGCAAAACGCATGAAGCGTTACGAAGAAAAAATCAAGGCTAAAGAAGCTAAAGAGCGAAAGATTGCTGCAAAGAAAGCGGCAAAAGAAAACAAAGCGTAAAGCCAGGAGTTTTAATGATTAAAGTTTTGTATGCCGGAAGCCCGGAACCTGCTGCCCTTACTCTCCGCGCTCTGATAGAAGCAAGTGGCGCGTCAGGAGAAAGAGGTACGTTCAAAATTGTCGGCGTTCTTACTAATCCTCCGACTGCAAAAGGCCGTCACAAAGAATTAACGCCAACTCCAGTTGGTTCTCTTGTCTTAGAAAATTGTACTGGTGAAAATGCAATTCCTGTTTTTACACCGGAGCATCTTGATGCCGCAGCCCGCGAACAGATTGCGCCGCTTGGTGCTGATATCTTAGTCTGTTTTGCCTACGGTCATATTTTTGGACCAAAGTTTTTGTCGATGTTTAAAATGGGCGGAATAAATCTTCACCCGTCGCTTCTTCCAAAATATCGCGGCTGTACACCTGTCCCTGCAAGCATTTTAAACCGCGATACCGAAACAGCGTTTACTGTTCAGACTCTTGCAAACGAAATGGACGCCGGAAATATTCTTGCGCAGAAAAAAATATCGCTTACTGGACGCGAAACTGCAGGCTCGCTTTTGACTGACTGCGCAAAAGAAGGCGCTGCGCTAATCATCGACTTGTTGCGCGAGGCTGATAAAAATGGTGAACTTACAAAAGGTATTCCACAGTCTGGCGAAGCAAGTTATACACAAATCATAAAAAAAGAAGACGGCCGCCTGGACTGGAAAAAGACTACCGCAGAACTGGATGCTCAAATCCGTGCATACACTCCGGACCCTGGATGCTTTTGTCAGTGGGGAAGCGACGAAAAAAGCGAAAATCTTCGTATCCTTGAAGCACATATTCTTGAAGACGAAAAACGTTCCTGTGCAAATTCACCATATAAACCTGAGATGGAAAGCCAGACAAGTGGAACCGTGCTTGCATTTGACAAGCCGACCGGCATCTGGATTAAAACCGGAGATGGAATTTTGTGCGTGACAAAGCTTCAAAAGCAGGGTAAAAACGCGATGGACTACAAAGACTTTATGAACGGCACTCGTGATTTTATTGGCACTCTATTGAAGTGACTTGATATATAAAGTATATTATATAGAACAATACATCATTAAAAATAAAAGGTGTTGATTTATGTCAGAAAAGAATAAGAAATCTTTTAAAGAAAGCATTAAGGATTTTGGTATTTCAATTACAAATACAAAAGAAACAATGGAGCAGACTGGTGCTGCTTTTATCTGGTATACAGTTGCTTTGTTTATCATAATGGGCATTGCATGTGTTGCAGTTTTTCTTGCAGCAAATAAAGGTGAAGAACGCGTTCTTGTTCCTGATGTTGTTGGATCAAATATTATTCGTGCAGAACTTATTCTGCAGGACAAGGAACTTTATCCGCGCCTTCAGATGCGTTATTCGGATGTGCCGGGTCAGGCTGGACAGATTATTTCTCAGAGTCCAAAGGCTGGTGCAGTTGTAAAAGCTTCAAGCCGTGTAACACTTGTTGTAAGCCGTGGTGTAGTTTTTGATCATGTTGGAAATTATGTAGGAACAAATCTTGATGCGTTAAAGTCAACTCTTGATGCACTTTATGCCGGTGCTGAAATTCCTTCTATTACAATTGCAGCTCCAATCTTTAAACAGGATTCTGCTCCAATAGGAACAATTCTTGAACAGGAACCTGCAGAAGGAACTCCAATTACTCAGCCGGTTGCATTAAAGCTTGTTGTATCAAGCGGTCCACAAAAAGCAATGGTTTCAATTCCTGATTTTACAGGTAAGACTGTAACAGAAGTTCTTGCGCTTATGCCGACAACAAAGCTTACTTTTGAATTTACACAGCACGTTGCAACTGCATCAGAAAAACCGGGAACAGTTGTTAAACAGACAAATCCAAGTAATAAAAAAGAAGTTGCTGAATATTCTAAAGTTCAGCTTGAATTTGCAATGCCACAGGTAACAGACGCAACAGAAGAATCTTCTGAAACCAGAGTAAATGACATTACAAATAAAACAGAAGACGAAGCAACAGAAGCAGGGCTTGTTCGTGATACAACAAATTATGTTCACGGAATTTTTTCTACAACAATTCCTGAGTATCCTTATGCAGTTCCTGTAAAGCTTGATGTAATTCCTCAGGAAGGTTCTCGCTACGGAATTGCAACATTCAACCATATTGGCGGTGCATTAACAATTCCTTATGCAGTACCACATGGCTCGGTTTTAGTATTGAGTGTACTTGACCGCGAGGTTGAAAGAGAATCAGTTCAGTAAAAAACGTTTTATAAAAATGAGCAGACCTTTAATTTGTCTTTCACTTACCTGTACAACAATTCAGGAAAACTTAAAGCTCATCGAGCAGTATCGGCCCTACATCGATTTAGTCGAACTTAGAGCCGACTACCTTGATGAGGATGAATGTCTTCATATCCGCCAGTTTCCGAGATTGGCGGATATCCCGTGCATCCTTACAATCAGGCGCCGCATAGATGGCGGTCAGTACTTTGGTGGCGAAGCAGCACGAACAATGCTTTTTGCGCGTGCAATGGCTTTTGCAGATCAGAACCCAAAAAATAATTTTACCTATGTCGATTTTGAAGACGACTTTCATATTCCAAGTCTTCAGGATGCGGCGCAGGCTTTTGGTACCAGAATCATCCGCAGCTTTCATGATATGAAAAATCCTGTCAACGATATCATCGAGCGTTGTGATGCGATGCGTAAAACTGGATTTGAAATTCCAAAGATTGCGTTTCAGCCGCATTCATTAAAAGACGTAACACATCTTTTTGAAGCGACAAAAAATTTTACGCAGTATGACCATATTCTCTGTGCAATGGGTGAACTTGGAACACCTTCTCGTATTCTTGCTTACAAGACTCATTCATATTTGACATATTGTTCACCAAAAGAAACTGCTGCAAATACAAATGCAATCGGACATCTTGATCCGATTACGTTAAATTCAATTTATCACTTTAAAGATTTAAGCGAAGCAACAAAGATATATGGAATTACAGGTTATCCTCTGCCGTTTACTTCAAGTCCGGAGCTTCATAACCGCGGTTATATCAAAAATAATTTGAATGCAGTTTACGTTCCGATTCGCTCGCCAAAGATTGCAGACGTTCTTGAGTTTTGCGATTCTGTTGGAGTGGAAGGTCTTTCTGTCACAATTCCTCACAAAGAAACTGTTCTTGCAGAAATTGATGATATTGACGAAAAGGTTGCAGAGATCCGCGCTTCGAATACGCTTGTAAAAAAGAACGGACGCTGGGTTGGTTATAATACTGACGCGAGCGGTTTTGCAAAAGCGCTTAAAGATTTTCTTGGAGTCGAAAAATTAAAGCGCCGTCGTGTTGCAATTATCGGTGCCGGAGGGGCTGCGCGCGCTGTTGCTTATGCAGTTAAAATGCTTGGTGGCCGCGCATGTATTTTTAACAGAACTGTTTCAAATGCAAAGATGATTGCAGACAGATTTGGTTTTGCTTATGCGCAGCTTGGTCCTGATGCGTTGTACGACCTTGAACTTTATTCAGACATAATTATTCAGACAACTTCTGTTGGTGCTGGTTTTTATGGTCCTTCAAGTGAAAAAAACGATCCGATTTATTTTTATAATTTTACAGGGAATGAACATATTTACGATATAATTTATTCACCTGAAATTACACCAATGATGGCCCGTGCATCTGCTGCAGGATGTAAGGTAAGTAACGGATATTCGATGTTAAAGAATCAAGGGTATGAACAGTTTAAGTTGTTTACAGGAGTAGATTATGGAACAGAGTCAGAATAAAATGTCACAGGCAGAACAGAAGGAACTTGTTGCTTCTACTGCAATTGATACTTTAATTAAAGATAAAAAAATTTTTTCAGGAATGAAGATTGGACTTGGAACAGGTTCGACTGCAGTGCCTGCTGTAAAGCATCTTGCAAAAAGAATTGCTGACGGAACTGTAAAAGATATTAAAGCCGTTGTTACAAGTTTTGGAACCCAGAATCTTTGCGAAGAACTTGGGATTCCTGTTTATTCGATGAACGATAAAATTATCGGTGGGCATCTGGATCTTGCAATTGATGGTGCTGATGAAGTTGATCCACAGAACAATGTTATCAAAGGCGGCGGTGCTGCTCTTCTTCGCGAAAAAATTGTTGCATATAATTCTGATCAGTTTGTAATCGTTGCTGACTCAACTAAAGTCGTTGATTCTCTTGGAACAAAATTTCATCTTCCTGTAGAGATTATCGGTGAAGCACGTGTTCCTGTAACTGCTGCTTTGAACAAGCTTGGCGCTGAATGTTTTTTGCGCGAAGGTGTTCGTAAGTGCGGCCCTGTAATTACAGATAACGGAAACCAGATTTTGGATATCGTCTGGAAAGAGCCGGTAGACCCTGCAAAGATGGAAGATGTAATCAATGGAATCGTAGGCGTTGTCGATAACGGATTTTTTACAAAGAACAAGCCTATTGTATTTACGATAGATTCTGACTGCAAAGTAATTCAGCGCTAAATAAGCGAAAATTTCTAGCAAGGCGCACGATGTTCCCGCCGTTTCCTACAGAGCTTGCAGAAAAATATTCTCACCAGCTTATATCGCAGTTAGAGAACGGCGCGTCGTTAAATGACTTTAACGGGATGTTTGGAATTCTTGTCTGTACACAATCATCAAGTTCCGGCGGTTTTCAGACCGGCAAGAGCGCGGAAGATGACAACGGGGCCGGGGAAAAGTCTAACGGCGAGGTGCGCGACGAAGCACCCGGCGAATTCACTACCGAAGAAATTGGCGACCTTGTGGTGCTCCGCGCATTTTCAGGGCAGTATAAATCAAGATGGAATTACGATGGATTTGTTCCTGCGTTAGTTGAACAGGATTCTTACGACCGCGCAGTCGCCGGAAACGATAAAGAGATCCATGCGTTGTCTGTTGCACCACAAGATGAAACTTTAGAGCAAAAAGCAGAGCGCGACAAAAAGCGAATCGCATTATGTAACGAAACTCTGTCTAAAATTTATTCACTTTATTCTTTTACATGTTTTGATGGTGTCGCGCGTGATTTTGACTACCTTCAAAAGTCGATACAATTTGAAAGCGGTGCTGAAAAAGAAAAACTGTTACCGACCGGGACCGGCGACTGCGCGGGTCCAAAGCTGTTAAGTTATGCATTTAGTCATGGGTTAAAACCTTTGAGTCTGGTTGAGTTTTACTGGGGAAAGCCGAATACACATCTTGAACATAAAAAGTTTTACCCGCCGTGTGATCAAAAATGCAGGTTCATTCTTCCTGCAATTCTTGGGCTAGAAATCCTTTATCGTGACGAAGATATAATTGTTGTAAATAAGCCGTCAGGGCTTTTAGCTGTTCCTGGCCGCGGACCTGACAAGCAGGACTGCATTGTGTCGCGCTTACGCCGTCTTTTCCCCGAGACTATCGAACAGCCGTCTGTACACAGATTGGATATGGATACGTCGGGCCTGATGGTGCTCGCGTTTAATGCCCAGGCGCAGCGTACTCTTTCGATTGAGTTTCAGAACGGCAGCGTTCAAAAAAAATATATCGCAGTTTTAGACGGCGCAATGGTAAGACTAGGTGAAAAGGCCGGACAGGACGGTGCGATTGCAGAATTTTCAGACGCTGGCAATAAGGACGTCACGTTAACAGGGAGTGTCGATGAAGGCCGATTGGAGCTGCCGTTCAGACTTGACGTTGATAACAGGCCGCATCAGATTTATGATCCGGTCAACGGCAAAACCGGAATTACTTTGTGGCGTCGTCTTCGTATCTGGAGGTACAAGGGACGTGATGTAACTTCAGTTGAGTTTACGCCGTTGACTGGCCGCACTCATCAGCTGCGCCTTGCTTCGAGTGACCCGCATGGTTTTGGACTTCCTATCGTAGGAGATAATCTTTACGGACATCAGGATAACGGCCAGCGGTTGCTTCTTCATTCAACTTATATATCGTTTACTCATCCAGGAACAGGGGCCAGGTTAGAATTCACTTCAGACCCACCATTTAAGTATTAAACGCAGCAGATGCGGATAATTCTTTTCTATGTTAAAAACCGTGAAGTTTACGATGCTTTTGACCATGAATGCATTGTATGATATAATATAGTATAATTTTCGAATGAGAGTTAAAAAAATGCATGATTTAAGAATAACAACACGAAGTATTTTTTTGTATGATTATGGTTTTACATCTGGGTTAAAACTGATTTTTATTGCCATAGTGCTTTTCTTCTGCTTTCTGGCAGATGAGATGACTTATGTTTATTCCCCACTTCTGGCAATTGGAATAACACTTGGTGTTATAGGGATTATTATCTGCTGGATCCGGTATATTTATCTGAGTCCCGTATGCAGGGATACTGCAATTGTGGAAGCTATTGTAAAACAAATTCGATATCATATTTTAACACAGTGTGGCTCGATAACTTATGAATATAAATTCGGCAACTATACTTATACAAAAAAGTGTCATTTTACAAGTCTGGCTATGTCAAAAAAATATAAGACCGGGCAAAAAGTTAAGATGGTTTTGAATTCTAACTTGCCTGACAGAGCTCTTCCTGAAAGTATTTACTTTGCACGATAAAATAATATATAATGAAATGAAAAATTTAATAACAGAGGATTAAAAATGTTTGAATTTAAACTTTCAAAAAAGGGACTTTTTTTTCAGGATTTTGGTTTTAGCGTAGGACTTAGATTTCTGATTGTTGCTATTATTTTTTTTGTTGCTGCAGCGGCAGATGGATTTTTTGATAATACACTGCCTATTCTCGGCGGTGTGTTTGGTGGAATCGGATTAGTAATCTGCATTGCACGCTATGTGTATCTGAACGCTGTATGTCGTGATGCAAAATGTATTGATGGAAAAGTAAAAAATATCAGCTATAGTTTTTTGCTGCGTGCAAGAACAGCTGTTTATGAATATACATTTGAAGGAAAGGATTATACAAAGACCTGTTATTTTACACGTTATTCTTCAGTAAGAGACCGTAACGAAGGTGATGAAATTAAACTTGTAATTAATCCTGCAATTCCTGACAGAGCTCTGCCGGAATATATGTATTTTTAATTGATTTTTTAGTTATCTAAAATTGAATTGATCAGGCGCCGGTTTATAACCTGGCGCCATTTTTTATTTTTCGTTAACGATTTCTTTTATCTGTTCCTCGGTCATGCCAAGTGACTTTGCAATTATTTCAATTGAAACACCATTTGCATAAAGATTTTTGGCAGTTTCAATAGCCTTTTGCTGTGCACCTTCGAGCCTTCCTTCTTCTCTTATATCAAAATCATGCAAATTCATAGATAAATACGTACTCCTGAACTTATCATTATTTTTTAGTCTTTCTACCGTCGCTGAAAGTCTGGAAGAAAAATCATCTTCTCCAGGTTCATTTGTATTTATGAAGTGAAGGAAGTTTTTGATTTTTTCGTCCTTCTCCTTTTCATATGCACTTGCATTGTAAACTACTTTTAATGAATTGTCATGTAAATTTACTTCTTTTTTTTCAAGACATGTGTTTTTAAAACTGTAACATGAAAGGCCATAGGATTTTCCATTTTCGTCTTTAAATGGATCTTCCTTGCAGATAAACAATATGTAGCTTTCTTTTAACTCTGAATACTTCTGCCCTTTCATAAGACTGTCAATGTCTAACATACTCTGATAATAGCGAAGACGTTTGCCAAGTGATGGTTTTATTATCGTCTGCATTTCAACATCGATAACCTTATCACTATCTTTAAGAAAAACATCGAGCCTCACACCTTTACTTGAGAAATATGGTGCAATCTGCGCTTCAAGTTCGGGGTATTCAACATGTGAAACATTGATATGCAAAAGCCTCTCTACAAGCTCTGCACATAAGTCTGGTTCGTGAAGGACTGCCTGAAACATCCCGTCATCAGTAAATGTAAGTTCATCAACTGTTTTGATTTTCCTTATTAACTCTGTCATAAAAGAGCTCCTTTTATATATTGTATTTGCCGAGCTCGTTTTATGTTTGTATGTATATTTGAACGTGCTGTTTACCAAAGCTCGACACATATACATACTTTTTTATTTAAAAAAAAGCGCACAATTTTTGAAAAAAAATCAAATAACATCTCTGGAAAAAATATTGCCCGCATACGAAAGGAAAAGCTTCCAAAAATTTCGCAGCGGGCATTTGCAGAAAAACTTCAGCTGTATGGAATTGATGTTGATAAAAATGCCATTCAGCGTATCGAATGCGGAAAAAGATTTGTCACTGATATTGAACTCGTGGCGATTGCTGATGTCTTAAATGTAAAAGTTGAAACACGGCTTAAAAAATAGCGAGGCGCCGCTAAACTGCGCGTTCTCTGTCACGTTGATTTTTTGCACGTGCTGAAGATAGTTGGTTTCTAATTCATCAGTTTATTCAAAATCGGGTCGCGCTGGCGCCAGTTTTTAACGACTTTCACCTGTAAATCAAGATCGATTTTGTAATCAAAAATCTGACGAAGAGCCTTGATAGATTCAATGCGGATCGTTTTAATCATCGAGGCTCCTTTGCCGATAACGATTCCCTTCTGCGATTCGCGTTCAACGCACAAAAAGGCGCGGCACCAAAGCTCACGGCCGTCTTTGCGCATTTCCATGTCGGCAATATCAACGTAAAGCGCATGAGGAATTTCCTGCGACAGACGATTGATAGCTTCGCCGCGGACAACTTCTGCAATTCTAAAACCGACTTCCTGGTCTGTGTAATATTCTTCCGGGTACAAATGCGGTGCTTCTGGTGCCAGGTCATAGAGCGCTTTTAAAACTTCATTAATGCCGGTATCGTTCTTTGCAGAAATTTCTAAAATGCGGTTGCTTTCTATTTCAGGAAGCTGGGCCTTGATAAATTCCCTCACAAGCTGAGGCTTGCTTCCGGGAACATCGGTTTTATTAATGGCGCATACAGTTTTTTTAGAAAATGACTTTATAAGTTCTGCGGTTAGAATTTCTTCTTCGCCTGTTTCACGCGAAGAGTCAATCATGTAAAGAACACATTCACAAGCTTCAAGCTGGTCGCGCGCAATCTGCTGAAGTTTAAGATTGAGCTTCTTTTCAGAAATATGGTAGCCCGGCGTGTCGACAAAGACAAGCTGTCCGAATGATGTGTTTACAATTCCTTTGATTGCATTGCGGGTTGTCTGCGGAATCGGGCTTACGATAGAAACCGGTTCGCCGCTTGCTGTATTTAAGAAAGTTGACTTTCCGCTTGAAGGCCGGCCGATGATTGCAACAAGAGCTGTCTTAGGTCCTGCCGGTGCAAAGTTATCATTGTCATATTCATCTTTAAAATCGTTATTATCGCTCATGCATATAGTATATAGAAAAAATAATTTTTGACAAAGTGTAAATTTCAGGTTTATAATTATTTTACTGAAATTTGAAAAAACGTAAGTAATTTTAAAAAAATAAAAAGGACAGAATATTCTATGAAAAAAATCACCCGACTTCTTGGCGTGCTTGTCGTTGTTGTTTCTGCTTCTGCATTTATAAGCTGTGGCGGAGATAAACATGGTCTTGTAAAAATTAAAGGCGGAAAGCTTAATCCTGATATGGTTTCGCAGATGGAACTTGAGCTCTCTGATACTGATGCTGAAGCCAAAGAAAGCGGCGAGCTTTCTTTTACTGTTGGGGATTTTTATATTTCAAAGTTTGAAGTTACACAAAAACTTTTTAAAGAAGTTCTTCTTTCTGACTTAGATGCAAATCCTGATCCTGCATATTTTAACAAAGAGCCTCAGGATAAAGAAGTTCAGGAGTTAAGACCTGTTGAACGTATTACCTGGTATGACTGCCTTTATTTTTGTAACAAACTCAGCGAAAAAGAAGGGCTTGAACCGGTTTATACAATCGAAAATATCGAACGCTATTCAAAAGATAAAGCAATTAAGCGCGCTGATGTAACTGTAGATTTTACAAAGAACGGTTACAGACTTCCAACTCATGCAGAGTGGGTATATGCTGCCTGCGGTGGTGCTAAGGCAAAAAAAGCATGTAAGTACAGCGGAAGTGAAGATATTTCTGAAGTTGCATGGCATGCAAATAATTCTGATGAAATGACTCATCAGGTTGGTCTTAAAAAACCAAACGAACTTGGTCTATATGATATGACCGGAAACGTTGCCGAGTGGTGCTGGGATTATTTCTGGTCGGATGAATTTGAAAACAAAAATTATGATCAGTATACAGGCCCGGAAAAAGGCCGATATCGTTACATTAAAGGCGGTTGTTTTGTAGAGACTGCCTCAGGAGTTAGTTTTCCATACGAAATTTATAAAGATCTTGGTGGTATTCAGGGACTTAGATATTACAACACTGGATTCCGTATTGCCAGAAACGCAAAATAGACGATATGGAAAGCATTCAGAATCTTGTTGAATATTACGATGAACTCTATCCTGTAACGCCAGAGATTTTTAGTTTTTATGATTCTCTGGTAGAACAGTTTCCAAAGCCGGTAAAATTTTTGAATATCGGATGCGGAACTGGTGTGCTTGAAAATAAACTTTCAAAGTCGATGACTGATGTTACAGGTCTTGAGACAATTAAAGAGCTTTTGGAATCGGCTTCGCGCAAGCACAGAAATCAATTGATGTCATTAAGATTTTTTCAGATGTCAACAATTGAGATGGTCCGTTTTCTCGGGAAAAAATTCTACAATGTAATTTCGTGTTTAAATGACAGAATTATTTTTGTTCATGACAAAGTGCTTTTGCGAAAATTCTTTTTTGACTGCAAACAGCTTTTAGCTGACAACGGAATAATTATTCTTCAACTTACAAATTACGATTTGCTTAAAGGCCGCGATGTTGCTGCTCTTCCTGAGTTAAGCAGCATTCGTGTTAAACTTAGCGGAAAGCTTGAACGTCTGTCGGATGAAGAATATGTGTTAACCAAAAATATCGAAACTGGCAACGGAAAAATTCTTCCGATTTATTCAAAGACAGCAGTTTATCCGATTTCCAGAGCTGAGATAGAAGATTTTTCAAAAGAGGCAGGCTTTAAATCTGTAGAATATTTTTCAGATTTTGCAAGAGCGCCGTTTACAGATAACTGCAAATCTTATATTGCAGTCATCAGTTAAGGTGCTCAAACAGTTAAGGCATGTGAATTACTTCGCGCGGTTTGCTTCCATTTGCAGGACCTACAATTCCGCGCTCTTCCATCTCTTCAACTAAACGGGCAGCTCTGTTATAACCAATTTTTAAACGTCGCTGTAAGTATGAAGCTGACGCTTTACCTGCTTCTAGAACAATCTCAAGTGCCTTATTATAAAGCGGATCATCTCCGTCGCTGAACAGGCTTGGCTCTGCAAGCTCGTCATCTTCGTCTTCGACAAAAATCTCTTCATCGATATATTCAGGTTCGCCAAATCCTTTGACATATTCAACGACATTTTCAACTTCGTCATCGCTTACATAAGTTCCCTGGATACGAACCGGGAACGGATCAGTTGCGCTTGCATAAAGCATGTCACCGCGGCCCAAAAGTTTTTCGGCGCCGACCTGGTCAATGATAATTCGGCTGTCCATTTTTGATGCAACCATAAAGGCAATACGGGTCGGAATGTTTGCCTTGATAAGACCTGTGATAACATCGATAGAAGGACGCTGTGTTGCAAGTACAAGGTGAATTCCTACGGCGCGGCTCATGGCACAAAGACGTGCGATTGTCGATTCAAGTTCTTTGCCGGTTGTAGCCATTAAATCAGCAAACTCATCGATGATGACAACGATGTACGGAAGCTTTTCTGTTGCAATGTGGCGTTCTTCGACGCGCTTGTTGTAGTTGATGATGTCACGTACACCAAGCCCATCCAAAAGGGCGTAGCGGCGTTCCATCTCGCAAAGACAATATTGAAGTGACTGCAAAGCCTTTTTCGGTTCTGTGATAACCGGCGTCAAAAGGTGCGGAATATCATTGTAAAGTTTAAGCTCAACAATTTTCGGGTCAACGAGAATAAGCTTTACTTCGTTTGGATTACGCTTGTAAAGTATAGAAAGGATGATTGAATTTACACAGACAGATTTACCAGAACCTGTAGAACCGGCAATCAAAAGATGCGGAGTCTTTGCAATATCGAGTAACTGAGCCTCGCCCTGAATGTCTTTTCCGAGAACTACAGGGACCGCCATCTTTTTGTACTCCGGCAAGTTCTGTTCGATTAACTCGCGGAACGTAACTATCGCACGGTTTTCATTTGGTACTTCGATACCTACCGCGCGCTTACCAGGAATCGGTGCTACAATACGTACAGAACTTGCCGCAAGCCGCAGCGCGATATTATCCTGCAGCGCAACAATCTTACTTAACTTAACACCAGGGGCTGGTAAAATTTCAAACATTGTAACAACAGGACCTTTGCGGATTCCTGTAACTTCGGCAGAGATTTTAAATTCTTCCAGAGTCTCTTTTAACTGCGCTGCGGCGTCATCGGTCTTGCTGTCGATTATCCAGTATTTCTGATCTTCAAACTCTTCAAGAAGACCATCCGTCGGAATTTTATACGGTCCTTTGCGCAATGGGCGTGAAGCTTTTTGTTCCTGCTTGATTGCAGCCTCTGCTTCTTTGACAGAGATTTTTTCTGATTCTGCGACAGGCTCGCTCGACTGTGTGTCGTCGCCTGACGCTGGCTCGGGCTGAGGTGGATCTTCGGACGGTGCGGGGTCGGCAGAGTCGCGATTGTCGTCCGCGTCATCAGACTCGCCGGAGTCTTCAGCGTCGGGACTATCTTCCGAGCCGTCGGCTTCGTCAGTCTCGCCTGATTCGTCCGCGTATTCATCGTAGTTAGTAAGCTCCTGATCGAGCTGTTCATCCGGCGAGAGATCTGGCTCGTCTTCGAGGCTTTCGCGGATATCCTTGTCCATCTGAGAAAAAATATCTGAGACACCGTGAGAGTCTTCAAGATTGGTTTCTATCATTGTCGGGTCAGATGGATTTGAATCAGAAAAATCACCTTCAGTAAATTCATCATTAACATCATCATTTTGCTGATATTCTTCGTCGCTGTCAGAGTCGTTATCGTTATAGTCAGAAAGTTCATTCTGATTGTAGATGATGTCGTCTTCGTTTATTTCATCTTCTTCAATTTTATTTTCATCATAAGAATCTTCTGACAGATCATCCTGACTGATTTCATTTTCGGAGAATGCGTCATAAAGCGGTACGTCGTCAAAGGCATTTTTATATGGTGAATCTTCGTCATCTGAAATTTCGTTCTCTTGAGTCTGAGCGATAGTTTCAAATTGATTGTCAGTTTCTGTCTGAGTAATTGATTCTGTTTCTGACGACTGTTCAAAAGAAAACGGCTTTTGAGATTCAAATAAATCTGAATCGTCTTCTTCAAAAGCCTGTCTTAAGTAGCGCTTTTTTAAGTTGCGGTTAAAGGCGAGTCGTTCTGCAATAATTCCCGAAAGCAAAAACTCAATTGCCATAATTAAAATGGTTGCAAGAACTGTAAGAATAAGTTTGACTGCTTCAATCGGGCCCTGCATTGAGCGTGGTGCGCTGCGGTATATTTTTTCACTTATAACGGCTGTAAAAAACGGAATAAGGCTGCAGCTGATGTAAATGCATTTTTTAAACGTAATCTGTGCGATAAGACAGACCATTGAAACCGCAAAGAAAAAGACCGGAATTAATATAGAAGAAATTCCATAGAAATTTCTTATCAAAAGTCCAAGCCAGAGAAGCCAGCCCTTAAAGCCGGATTCAACTCCGCCTGGTTCAAAAAGAGACATTAAAAGGCTGAACGAAAGTAAAACCGCTAATATAAAAAACACGATGCCGGCAATAATTTGTGCTATTCTGCTGGTTTTCATTAAATTCCCCTGCATATTTTAAAATGAATATTTTGCTTATTTATTATCGGAATATAAAAAGGGCGGGTTAAGGGGAATTTTACAACAGAAATTTGTTTTGCGATTGTTGTTTTTGCATGATATAATGAAAGAATGAAGAAATCTGTAGTAAAGACAATCGGAATTTTGACCTCGGGCGGTGATGCACCGGGACTTAATGCTGCGATTCGCGGTGTTTGCGAAGCCGGAATTAACGAATACGGTATGAAGGTAGTCGGAATAAAAAACGGCTATAAGGGCTTTGAACAGGGCTTATGCATGCCGATTACAAAAGAGGATTTGCCGGAGTTGCTTTTGCGTGGTGGTACAATTTTAGGTTCAACCCGCGAAAAGCCTTTTAAAAACAAAGAGGTCGATCCAAAGACAGGTCTTAGCGCCCTTGATTTGATTAAGAAAAACTACAAAAAATGGAAGCTTGATGCGCTTGTTGTTCTTGGCGGAAACGGAAGTAATACTACTGCAGGACTTCTTGCAGACGAAGGGCTTAATGTTATAGGCCTTCCAAAGACAATCGATAACGATATTGTTCATACAGATTATACTTTTGGTTTTCATACTGCAATTGATACTGCGGCAGAGGCTCTTGATAAAATCAGGACAACTGCATTCAGTCACAGCCGCGTAATGGTTGTTGAAGTGATGGGACACAAAGTCGGATGGCTTGGTCTTTGTGCAGGAATTGCAGGCGGCGCAGATGTTATTCTTTTGCCGGAAATTCCTTATGACATAAAAAAGATTACGCGAAAGATTCTTGATAACAAAAAGAATGGCAAAAATTATTCGATAGTTGTTGTTTCTGAAGGTGCTCAAAATACTGAAGAAGCAAAGCTTGATAAAAAGGCGTTCAAAAAGCTGCGCTCTACAATGACCTGTTCAATCGGTGAGCGTGTTGCAAAAGAGATTGAAGAAGCAACTGGGCTTGAAACCCGCTGTACTATATTGGGACATCTTCAGCGTGGTGGTCAGCCAAATTCTTACGACAGATTTATGGCAACCTTGTTCGGAACTACGGCGGCAGATTATCTTGCGCGCGGTGAATTTGGAAAGATCCTGGTCTGGCAAAATCATCAGATTGTCGGCATCCCGTTAGGAGATGTTGCTGCTCAGGCAAAGAGCGTTTCTTTGGATGAACCATTGATTAAGAGTGCAAGGAGCACAGGTATTAGCTTTGGAGACTGAGGAATTCCGCTGTCATAACTGTCCAACCTGTCTTGGAAAGGCTTGTATTGATGAGCTTCCGGGAATGGGCGGCGTTAATAAAAACGAAAATTTTATTCTCAACTGTTCTGCGTGGGACAAGCTTTATGCTCAGGAAGATGCGTCAAAAATTCCTGAGCTTTCGAGCGAAGAAGTTCTATCACTTTTACGATATGCACCTGTAACCGGTGCTCAGGAAAATATCGGCTGGGAAACAGAAGAAGATTTTTACTACGATTTTTTTGTTGCGCTTTATAATGCCGGTGTAAAACTTTCTATCGGAGACGGTTGTCCTGACGCAAAGCTTTTATACGGTATTAAGGCAATTCAGACAATTCAAAAAGAAAAAGATAAGAATCTCAAGGCGGCAGTCTTTCTTAAGCCTTATTCTGACGAAAATCTTGTCAACAGAATGGCATGGAGTGCGCCGATTGCAAGTCACATTGGAATAGACATCGATGCATACAATATCGTAACGATGCGCAACAAGGCAAAACTTGAAAAAAAATCTGCATATCAGATTCAGGAATTGATGAAGCATCTTTTTGTGCCGTTTGTCGTAAAGGGTGTTTTTACCCGCGAGGACATCGAGATGGTAAAGGATGCAAAACCTGATGTAATTTATATTTCTAATCATGGTGGCCGTGTTGAAACCCGAAAGGGAAGTACGGCATCACTTTTAAAAGAAGCGGGTCCAATACTAAAAAAATGCTGTGGTCAGTTATGGGTAGACGGTGGAATCCGTAAAAAGCGCGATATTGAGCTTGCATCATTTTACGGGGCGGATCAGGTTTTGGTTGCGCGGCCGTTTATTAAAAACTGGTGCTATAACGGCTATGTTGGAATCGATGAATTTATAAAATAAGAGCTCGCGTTTTTTGAAAGGACGCGCGGACAAAAAAAGCGCCGCACTTTAAACGCGAGGACAAAACAATGCATCGCACTTTAAACGCGCGGCGCTGAATAATAAGAAAGGCGCCATAATTACTACGACGCCTTTTGATTTTTCTAGTTCAATTCTTTTAATTCTACATTCTTAAGGTAGAATGTTTCTGTAGAATCCATATGACCAAGGTTAATCTCAAATCTTGCTGCAGGGTCATCAGTATAAGTCATTGTGTAGTCAAAGGTATAAGTCTTCCAGTCAGTTGTAAAATCTACAAATGTATCAGGAAAATATCTTATCCAGTTTACTTCCGGAGCGGTAACGCTGACTTTTCCTTTTCGTGGTCCTGAAACCTTTGCGTCAAATTTAATGCGATATGTCTTGCCTTTTTTTGCGGCAATTGCAGGATGAACAAGCTGGATTGAATAGTCAACTGTTCCTGCCTGCTCAGTTTCGATTACGAGCATTTTGTCTTTGATGTAGGCATTACCTTTTCCGCCGCCAGCAGTAAGAAATTTCCATGCTTTGTCATCAGTAAGGCTTTCGTTTTCTTCAAAGGTTCCGTTGTGAATATAGTTACCGTTTTCATCAGGTTCCGGCATTTTGGCAACAGGTTTAGAAACATTTGTGTCATAAGATTCTTTCTGATAAACGCGAACGTAGTCTATTTCAAATTTTGCATTTTCAAAATCTGTTGTTTCGTCAGGTTTTCCAGGCCAGTCACCGCCTACTGCAAGGTTCAGCTGTAAAAAGAAATCCTGGTTAAATGGAGCAGGGTAGTCAAAATCTTCTCCTGCACGGCTTCTGGCAAACCAGTTGCTTTCTTCGTAAAAAAGGTTTCCGTCGATGTACCAGCGGAACACACCAGGTTCCCAGTCAATCATAAACTCATGAAAGTTATCTGCAAAACTGTCGTTTTCAAGAACATAAGTTCCCTGCTTTTGTCCATGCGGTGCACCAAAGTGAAGTGTCCCGTAAGTTTTTGCAGGTTCATTGCCTAAAACTTCCATGATGTCAATTTCGCCACATATAGGCCAGTTGCCGTATTTTTCTTTTGTCGGCATCATCCAGATTGCAGGCCAGAGTCCCTGTCCCTTTGGAGCCTTTGCACGTACTACGATGCGGCCGTAAGTATAGTCTCTTTTGTTTGATGTCTGAACTTTTCCAGAAGTGTAATAATATCTTCCACTTTTGAGCGGATGCTGAACGGCACGAAGAACAAGTTTGCCATTCTTTACATAGATATTTTCTTTGTCCTGAGTGTATGCCTGAAGCTCATGGTTAGTCCAGCCGGCAGGGCGGATTTCTTTATTCCATGATGCGTCGTCCAGTTTGCTTCCGGAAAACTCGTCATGCCACACAAGGTTGTAGTCGTCGTATTGAGTTACGTTTACTTTTTCTTTGCAAGAAAAACATGTTAAGCCGGCAGCAAGTGCAATTGGCAAAAGCAAAAGTGATTTTTTCATAAAAAAATTCCTCCAGGTAAAATAAAAAATCAACTATAGATTAATTATATAATGGAAGAGTAAAAAAAGATAACAAATTTGTTGGAAAAATATAAAATACGTTAAAGGACAAATTCGTTGATAAAGTCTGCGATTCCGTCTTCGTTATTGGATTTTCGAGTCACGTATTTTGCAACATTCTGAATGTATTCAAGGCCGTTGCACATTGCAACAGAATAGCCTGACATTCTAAGCATGGATTCATCATTCATGCTGTCACCAAAGGCCATTGTTTTTTCGTGAGGGATTCCAAGATGATCTGCAAGCCAGTGAATTGCTTCGCCCTTGCCTGCGTTATATGGAATTATCTCTAAAAAGAAAGGCTTACTGATAAAGACAACTGCTTTACCGGCAAGTTCTTTTTTTAAGCGCTGTTCAATAATTTTAATTGTCTCAGGTTCGCCTGGAACAAGCATTTTTGTGTGACCTGTTTTAAGATAGTTTTTAAAATCTGGAACGATTTTTAAGTTTAAGTGACAGAGTTCTGCGTCCATGCGCGAAAACTCGTTGTCTTCGTTAGCATAAGTTGTAGTCGAGTCGTAAACCTGAGCCGGATAACCATATTCCTGTGCAACTTCAAAAGCGTGAATAAGAACATCGCCGTCAACTTTTGCAGTAAAGATATTCTGTCTTAAGTGCAGGTCATAAATTGTAGTTCCGTTTACGGCAATGATAAAGCGCCCGGCCTGAGTTCCTGCTAAATCCAAGAGTCTTACAAACGGAAGGATTCCGTTTTCTGCACGACCCGAGCAAGGTACTATGTAAATTCCCTTTGAGGCCGCATTTTGCAAAGCCTTGACTGTTGCCGGAGAAATTGTAAGTTCTTTGTTAAGAAGTGTGTCATCAAGATCCAAAGCAATGAGCTTTGGATCAAGTTTTTCCTGAGGGAGCTTTATCACTGGAATTGTAAATCCTATTTTACGACTTTAATTCCGCGAGCCATAGCATCACGAACGACAAAGTCCATATCATGCTTCATCATGATTTTTACAAGTTCTTCAAAAGAAGTCTTGCGAGGGTTCCATCCGAGAACTGTCTTTGCTTTTGTAGGATCTCCGAGGAGTGTTTCTACTTCTGCAGGGCGGAAATATTTTGGATCTACTTCGATAAGGCATTCACCAGTTGCTTTGTTATAACCTTTTTCGTCAACGCCTTCGCCCTTAAACTCAAGTTCAATGCCTGCTTCTTTAAATGCATAGCGGCAGAAGTCGCGTACAGAATACTGTTCACCTGTTGCAACAACAAAGTCGTCCGGTTTGTCCTGCTGAAGGATGAGCCACATACATTCAACGTAGTCTTTTGCGTAACCCCAGTCACGGAGTGAGTTAAGGTTTCCGAGATAGAGTTTTTTCTGGAGACCGTGTGCAATGCGGCTTGCTGCAAGAGTGATTTTTCTTGTTACGAATGTTTCACCACGACGTTCTGATTCGTGGTTAAAAAGAATTCCGTTTGAACAGAACATGCCGTAAGATTCGCGGTAGTTTTTCATAATCCAATAACCGTAGAGTTTTGCAACTGCATATGGGGAGCGTGGATAGAATGGTGTTGTTTCTTTCTGTGGAATTTCCTGAACGAGACCAAAGAGTTCTGATGTAGAAGCCTGATAGATGCGGCATGTTTTTTCCATTCCGAGGAAGTGAACTGCTTCGAGGATGCGGAGAACGCCTGTAGCGTCTGTGTCGGCTGTAAACTCAGGTACTTCAAAAGAAACCTGAACGTGGCTCTGTGCGGCAAGGTTGTAAATTTCTGTAGGTTTAATCTCGCGGATAAGGCGTGTAATTGCCATAGAGTCTGTCATGTCGCCGTAGTGGAGCTTTACCTTGCGGTTTTTGTGAAGGTCTTCGATCAAGTCGTCAATATAAAGGTGTTCGATGCGTCCTGTATTAAAAGATGAAGAACGGCGGATAATTCCGTGTACTTCGTAGCCTTTGTCCAAAAGAAATTCTGCAAGGAACGAACCGTCCTGTCCTGTGATACCTGTAATCAATGCTATTTTATCAGCCATTGTATTCTCCTAATGGTCCGTCTTTGTGTCGCGGCACCAGAATATAAAATGAGATATATGTTCTACTATTATATCAAGAATTTGGGGAGTGGGGCAATATGGGGGGCGATACGGGGGAGCCGGCTCTATAGAGGAGGCCGGACCTTATGCTTTATCGCTTACCCTTTTCGCCTTACCTTAAACTGAATCTTTGGCTCGCCTTTTTTTTCTGCGCGCTTTTTGTACTTTTTATAAAGAACTTCCTGTGCACGGTAAGGAGTCTGGCTTGCAAGTGGAGTGCGTGCAATCCATTTGCCGTCTTCGCGAAGCTGATGTGCATTGATATTTGACTTAAAGTAAGTATCAAGAGTTTCTTTTATCTCGTTAAAAATCTCCGGCTCAAGAATCGGGAACATCAGTTCAATGCGGCGGTCAAGATTGCGGTTCATCCAGTCAGCGCTCGAAAGATAAATCTCTGACTGTCCGGCATTCTTAAAATAGAAGATGCGCTCATGCTCAAGATAACGGTCAACGATTGAGATGACCTGTATATTTTCGCTCATTCCCTGAACGCCAGGAACCAGCATACAGATTCCGCGGATGTTTAAAAGGACTTTAACACCGGCACGACTTGCATCGTACAGCGCGCTGATGACTTCTTCGTGGGTAAGCGAGTTCATTTTGGCAATGATAAGACCCGGACTTGCAGGAGTTGACATTCGTATCTCGCGCTGAATCATCGAAATGATGTTTGTCTTAATATTTATCGGTGCCATGCTGATTGCGTTCATCGATTGAATTGCAGAATAACCGGTTACGATATTAAAAAAGTTTGTGGCATCGTTTGCAATCAAAGGGTTGGCGGTAAAAAGCGACATGTCGCTGTAAAGCTTTGCAGTCTTGGTATTATAATTGCCGGTCGAAAGGTGAACATAACGGCAAAGACCTGCTTCTTCCTTTCGGATTATCATCATAATCTTTGCGTGCACCTTTAGATTTACGATTCCCTGAATTACAATAACGCCGGCGTTTTCAAGTTCAGTTGCCCATGCAATATTTCGCTCTTCGTCAAAGCGCGCCTTAAGTTCAACTAAAACAGTAACCTGCTTACCGTTCTGAGCCGCTTTTTTTAGAGCACTGATAATCGGCGAATTACTTCCTGTTCTGTAAAGTGTCATCTTGATAGAAATTACGTCAGGATCTTCTGCTGCATCCGAAATAAATTTTACAACCGGATTGTAGCTTTCGTATGGAACGTGCAAAAGAACATCGTGCTGCTTTAGAGTGTCCCAGTATGGCGCATCTTCCGGAAGGCTTTTTGGATAAAAGTGTTCCCATTTTTCTGACTTTAATTTTGCACTTTCTTCAAAGCGGCCAATTTCCATCAGTGTACCCGGATCAATTAATTCATCACATTCGTAAATATCATCCTGACTGAGGTTTAAGTTTTTCATCAAAAACTTTTTAATCTCGGGACTTGAATTATTGCAGTTAAGGCGAACCGCAAACGAAGACTGTCTTTGAACGAGAACTTCTTCCATTGCCTGAATAAAATTATTGCCGGCGTCTTCGTCAACTGCAAAATCTGCATCGCGGATTACGTTAAAAAGCATCGACTGCTTTACTGAAAAGCCCGGAAAAAGCGATGTACCGTATTCAAGAATAAGATTATCAAGAAGAGTAAACTGTTTTGTCTTTGTGTGCGACGGAAGCCACACCAGGCGCGAAAGCCCTACTGGAATCTGAACAAAGGCAATGGGTTGTTTTCCTTCGCGGATAAAAAAATCTTTGTTTGCAGGTTTGATGTCTGCAATCGGTTTTAAAAGAAAGGCTGCGTGATATTTTAAGTTGCTGATTTTTGGAAAAGAATCTGTATCTGCTCTTATCGGAGTTAAAAGCGGAAGAATATTCTGATTAAATTCTTTCTGACAAAAGTTTTTCTGTTCTGCAGAAAAATTTTCTGGCTTAATATATTCAAAGCCTTCTTTTTCTAAAAGCGGAAAAATTTCTTTTTGAAGACAATCATTTTTTTGTGCAACGACTTCATGTGCGCGAACAGAAATCTGTTTTAAAAGTGATGTCGGTGTAAAGCCAGAAATATCTTTTTTGCGAGAATCAATTTTTTGCATGCGCTTGATTGAAGCAACACGCACCTGAAAAAACTCGTTAAAGTTGCTTGTTACAATCGACAAAAACTGAATGCGGTCTAAAAGCGGCAGGTCTTTTCTGCACGCCTGGTACAAAACCCTTGCGTTAAATTCTATCCATGAAAGTTCTCTGTTAAAGAAAATATTTTTTGTCATTGTTCTTCCTCCGATTGTGCAAAATAAGACGCGTACGTCCAGATTTTTACGCAAGAATTACTTTATAACCAAAGACATATTCAAACATGCTTGCTTTTTCTGTAAGTGCTTTTTTTTCAAGCAGCGTGTTGTGCTTTGTCTTTGAACTTATAAAAAGCGAATCTTCCTGTTTTGTAATTATCAGGTCAGAAAGCTTTTGCTGGTGTGCACGGTCAAGGGCGTCAGCGATACGGATGATTGCAGTAAGCTTTAAGATGTGCATGCGGTCACTTCTTGGCAGCATAAGAAAGTGGTCGTCATCCTGAGGCGAAAGTGAGCCTCTGTGATATTTTGCAATCTGAGCAATGATTGTCGTTTCAAATTTTCTTAGCCCGAAAATTTCTGAGTTTTGAATTATATACTGGCTGTGATACTGATGGTCGCCCATTCGTATAAACATACCGATATCATGCAAAATTGCCGCAACCTCTAAAAGAACGCGCGCCCTGTCCTCAAGTCCAATCTCGTCCTTCAGGCTGTCAAAAATCTGCAGACTTACATCGCGTACATAACCTGCATGCTCTACATCGCCGTGATATTTATTAAGTAAGTTCATTGCCGATGCCGTAATCTGAGAATTAAAGTCTGTCTGCAAATCGCTTGTCGGACCAGAAAGCCGGCTGATGATAGCACCGTCGCGGATGTTGGTTTCGAGTACTGTAATTTTTTCGACATTTGTAAGCTGAATGAACATTTCGTAAACCGAAAGTCCTATGTAAAGCTGCTGTGCGTCAACGTAATCTATTTTAAACTTTGCGACAATTTCTTCTGCCGAAAAAGTCTGAATCTCGCGGACAAATTTTTCGTATTCCTTGAGTGAAATTTCCCAGACACCGTCACCGATTTTTTTACCGTAAGTCATTGCGGCAAGGCGCGGCTCGGCCCCGACTGAATAGAACTGCTTTACCGCCGACAGGTCAAGCTCGTCATTAAGCGAGCCTTTGGTATTTAAAATGAACTGCTGGATAAAGCGCCTTATGTCATTTGAAGTAACTGTCGGCAAATTAAAAGACTGCCCGATGCGGATTGTACCAATCTTAAGTGAATGCGCACCTGCCATCTTTCCCTTTTTTATGAGCATCATTTCGGTCGAGCCGCCGCCGACCTCAAGGATTATGGCATCGTCAGCCGATTGTTTTTTGGAAATGGATTTAATTTTTTGAGTGACGGCAAGATACATAAGACGGTTTTCTTCGATACCGTCAATGATTTTTACCTTGAACCCGGTTTTTACCATAATCCGGTCCATAATCGGATCCGGATTTTTTGCCTCGCGTAGTGCACTGGTTGCAATAACGCGTGTCTGTTCAGGAGTAATTCCCCAGCCTGCAAGCTGTTCCTTAAATCGAGAAAGAATTTTAATGCTTAAGAGAAGATTTGCTCTTGAGATTGAACCCGTTGTAAAAACATCACGCCCAAGAGCTACCGGAAGCCCAGAAAAATCTATTACTTCCCATTCACCATTTTCTTTAACCTGCGCCACCAGAAGTCGTATTCCGGTAGAGCCAATTTCGATAACTGCTTCCGGTGTTGCCATAGCATCTCCGCTTTATAATTTATCTATAAGCATAGAGCACTTGCCGGAAGGAATAGGTAAAGTCTTTTTCTTCTGGTCAAGAATGTTGATTGTAAAGTAGTAAAGTTTTTCGCTTTCCATCTGGATTTCCCAGCCGCGCGTACTCTTGTTAGATAAAATCGTAATAAGGTTGCGTTTGAGAGAAAGATTTTCGATACCCATAATCTCAAGGTTTGGAATAATCCAGTCTACAGTCTTACGAGGAAGGCTTATCAAAAGTCCGATAACGTTTTCAATCATCAGGGCAATTGTAGAAAGACCTGCTGTCTGAATATAGCGCGCTCTCGGGAATTCCGGCTTACCTCTGAGACATGCTTTTCCTTCTTTTGTCGGAAGGTATGCTTCAAAAAGATCGCCTTTAAGTTTACTGTCATTAGGCGAGAGTGCTTCAAGAATATAATACAGGTGTCTGATAGAACACTCGCGCGCAAGATCATAGCGCTGATATTTTTCAAGTCCTTTAATTACCATAAAGTTAAGGGCCGGGAATACACTTCCTTTGTAGCCTTCACCGCTTTCTTTAAAGTCCGGTGAATCTGCAGAAAGACTTGGGAACGGATGATCTGTTCCAAAAGTCTTTGGATTGCTTAAGTGTGCAATCAAAAGCTCGGCTTTGTCTGCATTTGGAATTTCTGCTAAAAGCGGCCAGAAGCCCGCGATTGTCTTTTGTGGAAGCTGGGCTTCGCTTTTATCAAGGTCATGGTAGAACTTTGTCTTAGGATTCCACATCATAGAGTTGATGCGGGTCTTAAGTGAGAAGTACATTTTTTTGTACTGAAAGCTCAGTTCTTTATCGTTAAGAATATCGCCGAGTGCTGCCATATGAGTTGCATTGATTGCCATTGCAGCGTTAAAGTCAACAGGGTATACAGTCTTATCGCGTGGAGAATTGAACATCCCGGTTGCGCAATGAGGAACTGCATAAAGACCGTTTGGCTTTTTAAAGTTTGCATCAATCCAGTTAATGTATTTCTGGAGAATAGGAACAACTTCTTTTACGCGGCGCTTATTTGCTGATTTATGGTAGAGGTTAAATTCGGCCCAGGCAAAAAGCGGGAGGCCGATTCCTTCTGGATTTGCTTTATCTACGATAGGTTTGTTTTTCTTTAAGTCGTACTTCCAGCGGATTGCACCGTTACGTTCCTGACGTGCATACAGATAATCCAAATTCTGATTAGCAGGATAATTTCTGTTAGAATATACGAGGAAGAATGAAGAAAAAATAGAGTCAAACTGATTTATAACAAACTGCTTGTCTTCCGGATAAACAAAATATCCGTCAGGAGAAGGTTCACCCGACTTTGGATTAATCCAGAAGTCCCCCAGCCAGTTCCATGTTTTGTTATAGATGTCTACAAAATCCTGATCATAAAAGTGGATTTTTGGGAAATCTTTCTTGTTCACAAAAACTCCTGTCAGTCATCAATCTAAGCGCAGTATTCGAAGCACACGATACAGTTTTTCTGCTTGATTTGACTGAGCGAATAGCAAAATTCATTATATCACACTTTTTCAATTTTAGACAAAAATTTCAAAAAAAAATTGAAAAAACTGTAAAAAATCCTAAAAAAGTGCGAAAATTTGCCTGTTTTAGCGGATAACTCTCAAAAATCCGTAAAGTTACAGAAAATTTTACTCTTCTGTAACAGGATTTTCTACGACTTCGCGATAATAGAGCTTTATAATCTCGTGCTGAGCCTTATGTCTTGATTTAAGAAGCAGGCCTTTAAATGCTGCTCTATAGACATAACCCGACGAGTTGTAAATTTCAAACTGAGGGTCGGTTCTAAAGTCCATGTTATAAATCTGGATTCTTCTGAATGGATTTATACCATTGATTATAACGTAATGAGTCAAACCAAGAGGAAAGTCAATATCTACGTAGAAGGTCTGGTTTTCGTCAATTGTAATCTTTATATCACGTGCAATAGTCCATGCCCAGATTGGAGCACCGTTTATTACACGAATTTTTGTAAAGTGCGGATAGTACGGATTGTCATGAACAATAATCGGATAAATTTCGCTCAAGGTTCTAAGGTCAATTCCGGCAAGGTCAGTCAGATAAGAATTAAGAATCAGGTAACCGCATCTTTCGATAGAAGGATTTGCCGAAGCAATTCCATACTGAACAAATGCATCGCCTGCAGAAACTGCCGCAATTACCGAAAGATTTGTATCGTTTTCTGAAATAAGAATCTTATTGCCTTCAAGCTTACATGAATCTGAAATCTTTTTTACACAAGGTTCAAGAACCGGTGACAAAAGTTCGCAGGCTTCAACTTCTGTTGTTTTGAGGCGTGAATATACCCGTAAAATTCCTGCAGCCTGTGCTATTGTAAATGTATTGTCTGTAAGAGAAGCCGGCATTGCAAGCACGCGGCGTACAGATGGCTCTGATTCGTTGATGAGTAAGTATTCTGCAATGTCTGGAACTGCAAAAATATTGCATGATGAAGTTTCAATTGCATTTGTAATCATGTTCTTAAAGTTTTCAACCTGAACCTGTAAGCCCGGCGAAACTTTTGCAAGATTTCCAAAGAATGGAGCAGACTGATATGTGCGCTTTGTTCCTTTGATAAATGAGTCAGGAATTGAATTTAACGCTTCGTTATATCTTCCGGCGCTGCCCATTGCGGCTGCATAAGAAACGACAGTCTGTTCTGTAAGGTTTGCAGTAAACGAAACATCACTTGTGCTCTGACGTACAAATTCACTAATAATAGTAGAACTTAAAGCATTAATAGTAGTCTGGAGCTCTGTCTTTGTAGAACCTGCAAGCTCAGATGCAGCATCGATAGAAAATTCTGTCTGTTTTACGTAAGTGCTGTAGCGTGCAAATTTTGATGTCTGTAAAAGAACAAGACGTGAGTCCTGAATAAGCGGTGCTAAAAGTGAATATGTTGCGTTTCGGCCTTCTACGATTGTCTGCTTTGCTTTCTGTTCTGTAAAGGCAAAACCTGTAAGCGGCTTTACGTTAATCGAAACAAAACTGATTTGTGACGGAAAGTCAGCTGTAATCATTAATGGCGCATTGTCAGAAGAATCTGCAAGCGCAAATGTAATCTTGATTGAATCAGAAAAGATTAAAGTACATGAAGATTCTGTTTCTTCAAATGATTTAAGAACAGCTTTATGAGAAGTATCGCCTGAAGTAAATTCCACAGGATTTTTATCATCTGCCGAAAACTGAATTCCTTTATAAGCAATATGGAATTGATTCTTGAGCGAAGAAAGACCCTGCTTGTTTTCTGCTTCTGCAAGTGTAACCCTCATTGAATGAATGGTTTTTCTTATGATAGAATCGCTTCTAAATTGAATTACAAAAATGCCGACAATAATAACGGCGTAAAGGACAATCAGTCCCAGTGACTTTCTAACAATATGTTTACGCATTTTGTTTAGTTTAGCTCAACTTATAAGGGAAAATCAACTGTTTGTGCTGTTTTTTTTAGTAGGAAGAAAATGTTTAAGAAAAAAGAATTTATCGCAATTTTTGCAATCGCTGCTCTTTTGGGCAATGTGTTTGCTGCTGAACTTACTTCAAGTGACAAAAAGTCTGGTAATAAAGAGACTCAGGCTAAAACCCAAAGTGCAGATCCATCGGTTGCCTTTGTGCAGGATTTGCAGGGCTTTTTAGAGCGCGGAGATTTAAACGGCGCCATTGCATCTTTTGATAAAATGCCGTCTTCTATTAAAGATGACACGGGCCTTCTTTTGATAAAGGCATCTCTTTTGATTTCGGCTTCAAGACTTGATGAGGCTTCAGAAGTAGTCGCCGCAATAGAACAGGCAGACCCTTCAAACATCGAAGCGCTCGAAATGAGAATCATTCTTGCAAAAGCTGCAGGAAAAGGCGCTAAAGACGTTCAGGCAAAAAAAGCGGCAATTTCTAAAGTGCTCGCGCTTGACCCTAATAATGCCACTGCCAATATCGAGCTTGCCCAGGAGCAGGTTCTTAACCATAAATATAAGCTTGCCAAAACCTATTACCAGAAAGCCTTAATCAGCGACCCTCAAAACATGAATGCACTCTTTGGTTATGGTCAGACTTCTTATTATTTAAACGCAATCGAAGACAGCCGCGCCGCATTTAAAAAGATGCTCAAACTTAATCCAAACGAAGCAATTGCTTACCAGTATCTTGGAAAGCTCGAAGCAGAAGATGAAAATTACAAGCCTGCTCTTGAGTATATTAAAAAGGCAATTGAACTAGATCCGACTAATTCTGACTTTTATATGGACTTAGGAACTTACTCAAGATTCCGCGGAATGTTTGCCGAGGCAGAAAAGGCCTGGTCAAAAGCCATTCAGTTAAATCCGTCGGACTTTCTGGCTTACGCATATCGTGCGGGGCTTTATGATGAACAGAACAAATTTGATCTTGCGCTCAAGGATTACCGCAAGGTTATAGAAACAAATCCAAAGTATTACTTTGCTTACGAGTCCTTAGGAATTCTTGCCTGGCACGAAGGACAGTGGGAAGAAGCTCGCAAGGCTTTTGAAAAAGCATATTCATACAATAAAGAAAATTATTCTTATCCGCTTATGATTGCTGCCTGCTACATCAAGAACAACCAGTATCAGATGGCAAAACAGTTTTTGGCTCAGGTCATGAAGACAATGGCAGAAAAAAATACACTTGAGTATTCGATGATTCGTCTTTATCATGATTTTGGACCAAGCAATGCAGAAAACGATATTGCTGTAAGAATTCAAAAAGAAGACAAAACAAATACAAGAGGCAAAATGCTGTTCTATTTTGGTCTGTATTATCAGATGAAAGGAACTGGAACTCTTGCCGCAAAATATTTCATGGAAGTTAAGAATATGCAGAGTCCTATGTTCTTTGAATACAGACTTGCAGAGTGGGGGCTTGAATAATGAGCAGTACAAAAAAAGTACTTCAACTCGGGGATAGAAAAATTACACTTTTAGGAACAGCTCACGTTTCTAAAGAAAGTATAGAAGAAGTTAAGTCAGAAATTACAACTGCAAAACCAGATTGTGTTGCAATTGAACTTGATGAAAAACGCTACAACGCAATGATGGATCCGGACAGCTGGCGAAATCTTGATATCATAAAAGTATTAAAACGCCGCGAAGGTTTTTTAATGCTTGCAAATCTTGTACTTGCTTCATTCCAGAAACGCATGGGACAGAATGTCGGCGTAAAACCAGGTGATGAGATGATGGCGGCAATCACCTGTGCAAAAGAGAATAATATTCCGTTTACTCTTGTTGACCGCCCGATTCAGGTAACGCTCCGCCGCGCGTGGGCAAAAAATTCTTTCTGGGGAAAATGCAAGCTCCTTGCTTCTATGCTTGCAAGCGCCTTTGACAACGACGAAATTTCAGAAGAACAGATAGAAAATCTTAAAAAAGAAAACGAGATGGACTCGATGATGAAAGAGCTCTCGGAATATCTTCCGGTTGTAAAAGAAGTTCTCATTGACGAGCGCGACAGATACCTTGCAACTCATATATGGAATTCCAAAGGGAATAACATTGTCGCAGTTTTAGGTGCCGGACACTTGCCTGGTGTTGAAGCATATCTTGAAAAAATTAATGCATGTCAGGCTGTAACAGATACAAGCGATATTGAAACGGCACCGTCGGGCTCTGCGGCAGGTAAGATTATCGGCTGGGCAATTCCTGCGATTATTGTCGGGCTTATTGCCTACGGATTTATTGCACACGGAAAAGAAGTTGGAAGTGACATGATCTTTAAGTGGGTAATGTGGAACGGAAGCCTTTCTGCAATCGGCTCGCTTTTGGCGCTTGCAAACCCTGTAACGATTTTAGTTGCCTTTGTCGGCGCTCCGTTGACGTCGCTTTGTCCTTTAATCGGTGTCGGTATTTTAACCGGTATCGTACAGGCGCTTGTCTGTAAGCCAAAGGTAAGCGATATGGAAAACCTCCAGCCTGATGCCGGCTCTTTTAAAGGCTGGTACAAGAATCGAATTTTACGCGTACTGCTTGTCTTTGTATTGTCATCACTTGGCTCTACAATCGGCACCTTTGCCGCCGCCGGAAAAATCGCAGCCCTTTTAGCAGCATTTGGAACTAACTAGCGTTTTTAAAGGACTAAGGCATAAGAATGAAAAGAAAATTATTCGCTGTAATTCTTGCGGCTTTAAGCTGTGTATTCATGTCGTGTAAAAATTCAATCTGGAACGATATCGAAAAAGACGGAAAACTTACGCAAAAGGTTAGAGAAAAAATTGAGAAGGGTAAGTACGATCTTAATGAACCGGATGCAGACGGGTACACGTATTTTACAAAATACATAAAGGATCTTTCTTTTTCAGATATCAAATATCTTACTGAACATGGAATGGATTTTGACAAAAAAGATAATAACGGAAACCATCCGATATTTTCCTATCTTGAATCCTGCTATTCTCTCGACGAATGGGAAGCTTTATATATTTTTGAACATGTAAAAGATGTAAACGTTAAAGACAAAAATGGAAATAGCCTTGCATTCAATCCAAAAGTGTATATGTTCAACTGTTTTTATTATCTTGTGCAGAGAGGCCTGGATTTAACTGCAAAAAGTGCGGATGGTAAATCTGTTGAAGATTTTTGGATTGAACACTCATATAAAAAATATTTTGAAGATTTTTTTATTGAATCTAACGGACGACTTGATTACGGGGACGAACAGAATAAAAAGATTTTAAACTTCCTTAAAAAAGAAGATCCAAAGCTTGCAGATGCTTTTTCAAAGATGTTTAGAGACATGAAGATTCTTAGAGAAGGCTGCGGGGATAGAACAAGACCGCAAAAAAGAAGAATCGCTGACAAAGAGACTGATGTCGGCTTAAACATGATGATGGTAAAGAGTGATTTAATGGATGTGTATTTTAATGAAGAGGAAGAACGTAAAACGACTGAGTGTCCGTCCTATGCAATGTATGATATTAAACTTGATGACGGCACTATAATTCCTGCGGGAGAATGTGTCACTCTTAAT
>JAILNY010000121.1 GCA_024691105.1 Treponema sp.
AGATGGTTGATAGTGTTGATGAGTCTGTATTTTGTCAAGTCAACTTATGTTCTATTTTAAGATATCTTATTAGTCTGAATGATGAAGAATGTATAGTAAGGTTCTTGAAAAACAAAAATGTTTTAGAGGGATTAGCGAAAGATACAGACGTTACTCCTATGCTTGCATTCAGTTTCGAAAAAAATGAAGTCAAAAATATACTAATGTATTTTAGCAAAGAAAATATTCATTTGAATTTTTCAAATAATGCTTCTTGCTTAGAAAATGCATTAGGGTCAGAGAGTATTGAGTCGGTAAAATGGGTCTTGAGTAATGGAGTTTCAATTAATACTGAATTAGATTTTTTAGGGGAAAAATGTAGCCCTGTTGAGTATACGAAAGAATTAATTCATAGATTAAATTATGATGATAATGATGTTCGAGTCAAACAGTCCAGAGAAAGGCTTAATGAGATTTTATTATTTTTAGAAAGTAATTCATAATTTTTGTTAATACATAAAAAAATATCTTATTCGTGGAATAAATGAAAAGATTGTTTCTATTTTTATTAATATCATCTCTGGTTCTATCATCCTGCTCTAAAATGAGATCAGAAAATATAAATAATGATATATTTACTGCGGCAAAAAAAGGGGATATTGAATTTATCAGGCAAATTTTAGAAACAAAAGATTTTACATCTGAGCAATATAATGAAATTTGTAAGTCTGTTTTTGAAGCACGAAATTCTTATGACTATTTATTTGAACTGATTGAAACAAAGTTGCCAGTTGACTCGTTTTGTAATGGAGATACATTGTTACAATGTGCTGTTAAAACACAAAATCTGGAATATGTAAAGAGAATTATAGAAAAAGGAGCAAATGTTGATTTGCATAATTTGACAAATAATTACAATGCTCTCTATCTTTCCATAGAATTTAATTCAGCGGTAAGTGTAGAAATTTTTGATTTACTATTAAAGAAAACTGAAATAAAGAAATCAGATTATTTTTATGGTAATGACAGCGAGAATGGAAGTTATAAGAATTGTTCTGGCTGGTATTTTGAGCATTTACTTGAATTTAAGCAAAAAGAAATGCTGCAGCATTTTCTAGACCAACCTTCTGTTATGCAGATGGTAGTTCAGAATGATAAAACTTTAGAAGTTCTGGCAAGTTGTGTTGATTTTGATATACTGTTGCCGAAGAATTTTATTGAAAATGATTTTTATATTGATAGTCAGAAAGATTATTTTGAAATTGCTCTCAAGAATAAGAATTTTAAAATTATCCCATGGTTAATCAAAAATAATATTTCTCCTGTTGTGCAGGGGAATAATTTTGTGCAAGATCTTCTAAATACATCTTTTACAGATGATAAGATGAGTAAATCTGAGTACATCGAATTTTCTAGAATCAAACCTATGATTGAAAATTATGTAAAACAGTGTGTTAATTCGATAGATGGTTTGCTTAAAGAAAATGTTACAATTATTAATCTTACAGATAAATATTCAATCATTACAAATCTAGATTTTGATGAAGTTATCCCCATTAGCCGTGAATATGTAATTTCTGGATATTCCTTGAGACCTGATAAAGGGTGGTGGATTTTTATAGATTCAGATAATAAAAAGATAATCAGGTATACAGAGACTTCTGTTTTACTTGGATCATTTAGTTTGGTAAAAAATTTTCTTGTGTTTGATGAAGGTTCTTCCACTCAAAGAACAATTAACATTTATGGAGTTGATAACAATGTTGCTGTTAGTATAAAAGCAGATGCTGTTTCAAATCCATATTTTTTGATAAATAATGAACAAAATAAAGTGGCGGTATCATTTATCTCTAATAAAGATTTTAAAGAGGGCGTTGATGAATTGAAAATTGCCCGGGTTGGAATTAGAGTTGTGGATTTACTTACGTCTCAAACTTACGAAATTATTCCCACTTCTGATATAAATTATTCTTTAGCATCTTTTGACAACGAACTAATGTATTTGGAGAACTAGGTAAATGAACAAGGAACTTAACGGACGGGAGACATTAAATGCGCAGGATTATTAAATTTATATGTATATTATCTTTGTTGATGACAATATTTGGTTGTAATAAACAATCTGTTATGAAAAATGAAAAAACAGATGATAATCAGACAGAATCTAGACCATTACCGGTACAAGAGGTTTCTGATAATGATAACTCAAATGAAGAGTTTTTTTTCAAAACATATACTTTGGGTAATTCTGTAAGCGATGAATTATTGAAAGAGATAGAATTCGACGGAAAATTGTGTTTGTATGATTTGACGGTAAATGATAATGAGAAAGAAGCATATGAAAAATTGAATAAAAATTTTAATAGTATAGTGAAAGAAGTTAGTCCTGAAAATATTATTTATTATTCTGAAGATGGAGTTTTTAACAAAGAGTCTGATTTTACGTTAAAATATTATGATGGTAAATTTATGTCACTTGAAAAGAAAAATCTTTCTCAGAACGAAATTCAGAAAATATGTGATCAGTTAAATATCGGATGTAATATTTCAAAACTAAAAGGAAAGAAAGAATATTATAAATTTAAGGCTGGTAAATTTAGGTTTAGATTTTTACTGTACTACGGTCAATATTCATATTATGTTTTTGATGCATCTAAGAATCCGTGAAAGAATTCTTTTAAGCGCGGATTTTGGTAGCACTGCTTTTATAAATAATCCAATATCCAGTTATTCAAAGTATGAAATCTCGCTGGATAGTCCTTTTGCTGCAAATTATCATTCATTTAAATTCATGGAAAAAGATAAGAAAGAAAATTATATAAAGAAATAGTTTTTGAATATCAATTTGTGGTTATAGTCTGTGTCTACTGTAACCACAAGCAAAGTTCTGAAAATTGAATTGACGTAATGAAAAAGTATATGTACGATAATAAAAGGGGAAGTGAATACAGGAACAACTGACTCTATTAGGATTTTTCTGATATTCCCGAACTTACAGATTCAGAAGCAAAAGAACTATACCCAAAAAACTGGCGACCAAAAAAGAAGGCTGTATCTGCAAGAATCGATATGGATACCATAGACTGGCTTAAAACTCCCGGAGAAAAAGGTTATCTTCAGAGAATGAATGCTGTGCTTCGTTGGGCAAAAATGAAAGGCTGCCCGATAAATCAACTATAGACAATATCAGGGGACAAAATGAAAAAGAAAATAAGTTTTATTGGGTTAATACTTTTATTTATATGTAGTAATTGTTTAATTTATTCCCAGTGAAAATTTTATAAATACGTAAAACCTTCAATAGATATCTCAAAAATGAGAACAAGAAAAATTGAATCCAATATATATTCTGATGAAAAGACTTCAAAAGAATATATAAAATTTTTGTTAGATAATAAGTTACTGAATATTGACAATTCTCTAGTTTATTCAATTTGCTTGCATAATAATGATACAACATGGCATGTACTGTTGTATTTGTCAGAAAAACATGATGAAAATATTATTTTAGATTATTGTGATGCACCTTTGATGTATTCGTTTTGTCTGGATAAGAAAAATGGTGCTGTTACAGATTTACGTTTTATACTGGAAGGGTAATCAACAAAAGCAAGGGTATGAGAGGTAAATAGACGGCTAAAATGAAAAGAATTAAATTATTACTTCCGATTATTTGTTTATTATTTTATTCCTGCACAGACACAGTCGCTTTCTCAGAAGAAGTAAAAGTTATAATTAAATTTTTCCCTATGAAACAAAATACGAGTGAGGTGGTAATTTATAACAATGAAAATCCTGACTTTTCTAAAAGAATTATAAAATCTATAAATAGCTCGATGCCAGGATTTTTTTATTTTGATAAGAACGAATTATCATTTGGCTGGTTTGTTATTGAAATTCATCAGGATAACGTAATTAAAAAATATGAAGTCTTTAACAAGAATGTTATTTATGATGTTAACAATAAACGAGTACTTAGATGTAAGATTTTGGACCAGATTTATGAATATATAGCAGTAAAAACGTTAGTTGACTATTAAAATTTGTAGGTAGTGTATTATGAATTGTTCAGGTTTTAGATATCTCATTTTTTTCATTGTTTGTTTTATTTGCTTTTGTGGCTGTTCAAAAAAGTCTGTTTGCTACTCAGGTACTGCTGATGAGATTATAAATTATTACAAAGAAAACGATTCATTAAATTTTAATAAAGGTGATCTTATTGAAGTTGAAGGAGTTATTGAACATATTTCCTATCCGATAGATGGATTTAAAACAAATGAGTGTGTGGTTTATTTAGGAACTGAGGGCTGTAATGTAAAAAGGCTTGAAGGTAATTATATGTCTTGTAAATTTAATTATCAATTAGATCAAAACTATATTGGTAAAAAAGTAAAAGTCAAAGGAGTCTACAAGCGAATCTATATATTACCTAATGGGATGACTGTACGTATAGAAAAATGTGAAATAACAGATTGTATCCATGATTAAGTAGACTCCGTTCACGTGTCCCGTGTGTAGCCACAGAATCACTTCTACAACCTGAACGAGTCAATCTTTTCTGACAATTCGTGACTGTCCTTGAGATTCTTTTCAGAATTATCATTTACCTGATTTACGGCCGAGGTAATGTTTTCAACGCTCGTTGTCATTACTTCCATACTGTCTGTAATATGGCGTGTAATTTCAGAAAGTACATTCATTTCCTGAACCATTTTATCTGTGCCGGACATAATCTCGCCGGAATTATTTTTTACAGTAATTGTGGAATCTGAGATACTCCGCATTGCGGCAAGGACCTGCTTGTTTCCTTCATTCTGTTCATCCATCGCATTTTTTACAACAAGTTCCTGTGAACGTACTGTATTTGCTGATTCATAAATTACATCAAATTGCTTTTGAACTTCGATGATACTTTCAGAAATATGATTTATCGATTCTGAAAGAGTCTTAAGATTTTCGTTAATGTTTTTACCCTGAGAACTTGACTGTTCAGCAAGCTTTCTGATTTCATCTGCAACAACTGCAAATCCTTTTCCCGCTTCTCCGGCATGCGCAGATTCAATCGCAGCATTCATCGCAAGAAGGTTTGTCTGGCTTGCAATTGTCTGAATAATTTTACTTGCGTCCATCAAAAGTGTTGACTGCTGCTGTACTTCAGAAGCGACATCTACAGCATTTTGAATTTTGGTTTTGCCTTCTTCAGAAGCGTTACCAAGATGCTCGATTGCAAGCATGTTTTTATCAAGAATGTTTGTAACAGAATTTATATTTGCAACCATTTCATCAACCGAAGCCGAAGATTCTGTTACAGCTGATGACTGTGATTCAATACTTTCGTTCAATTCTCTAAGACGAAGCACAATTTGATTTACAGAAACATTTGATTCTTCAACGCCATTAGTCTGATTCTGCATTTCCTGTCGGACAATTTCGATATTTTTAGAAATTTCATCGACGCCCTGATTTGCAGAAAGCAGATTGGATTTTAATTCATCTGCACTTTGTTCAGAATTTTTTGCAGAGTTTGACATGTCAGAAAGAATATTCTTTGTTTCATCGCGGAAGCTGTTAATATTATTTACAAGTTCTCCAATTTCGCAGCGGCACTGAACGCGAAGCGGATCGACTTTATAATTCTTTTTTGACAGTTCTTCTGTATGATTTTTTACTGCAACAATTCCTTCATTAATAGCAAGAATCGTGACAAAGGTACTGGCTAAATTTGCCAGGGTTATCATAATTCCAAATGGGACAAGCTTGTTCACCATCAGGTAATTTACACCGTGTTTAAGATTACTGGAAATAGAAACGACATGTTCAACACTTAAAATTATTGCAACCATCGCAAGAAGAATAACGATATTAGTTCTCTGTCTTATTGACATAAGCTGAACTTCTTTATAGTGCGGAAGCCATGACATTGATGACTCAATATAACGAAGCATTAAAACAAATCCAATCATCGAAAATCCAAAGGCAAGTCCCCACATAAGTGTCAGCATTGAGACAAAGGCTGCCGATCCCGATTCAAAAGCTGCTAAATTAATTCCCTTCGCATTTGCCCTCATAACGATAAGACCTGCAAAAAATGCATAAAAAAGAACAACGCATGCAATGTTTGCATTATACCAGTTTTTGAAATAAAGATTTGTCGAACGTATCGATTTATCCGAGCCGTCAAAACTTGCAAATTTTCTCAGCAGAAGCGTGTACATTACTACAGGAAGCACAAGGACAGCAATAAATGAAATTAAAAGCAGAGGAATATCGGTAATTATTTTTATAAACTCCTGTGGAGTTAATGCCCCTGTAAAAATTGTAAATGGTCCAAAAAGTATGAATGGAGCAATATAACATTCCATTACAGATAAAAATGATTTTAAATTGAATTTCGCACGATTTTCAAAAATTGGATCCATAAACTCCTCCGTATAATGGTACCAATAAATGATAACATGTAAATTTGTATATGTAACGAAATTTTTTTGAAATATTCCCTAAAAAAAATATTTATAAAAAAAATTCACTAAAAAAAACTTCACAATGCTTTTTTTGTTGAATAAAATTACATAAAATGCTATATTTTTTGCATAAATATTCATTTTATGAGCCGGCTGAAAAGAACGCGGAATATAGCGTGAAAACTTGCGGTAAAAGCTGCGTCAATTTTAAGAGTGCCCGGCAGGAGTTTAATATGGCAAAAGATAAGGTAATTCTTGCTTATTCTGGTGGACTTGATACAACTGTTATCATTCCCTGGCTTAAAGAAAATTATGATTACGATGTAATCGCTGTCTGTATCGATGTTGGTCAGGGCGATGACTGGCAGGCAATCAAATCCCGCGCTCTTAAAACTGGAGCTGCGGCATGTTACGTAGTTGATGCCCGCGAAGAATATATCACAGACTACATCTGGCCTGCTGTTAAGGCAAATGCAGTTTACGAAGATGAATATTTGCTTGGAACTTCAACAGCTCGTCCTTTAATCGGAAAGATTCTTGTTGAATATGCACGTCAGGAAAAAGCCGTTGCAATTTGTCACGGTGCAACTGGTAAAGGTAACGATCAGGTTCGTTTTGAACTTGCAATCAAGGCTTTTGCACCAGACATCAAGGTAATTGCTGCATGGCGTGATGACAAGTGGAATATGGACAGCCGCGAAGCAGAAATTAAATTCCTTGAAGACCGTGGCCTCGAAGTTCCAATGAAAAAAGACCAGTCATATTCTCGTGACGAAAACATCTGGCACCTCAGCCACGAAGGTCTTGAACTTGAGAAAACAGAAAACGAACCTAACTATAAACACATGCTCAAAAATACCTGCGTTCCAGAAGAAGCACCGGAAGAAGGCGAGTATGTTACAATCGATTTTGAAAAGGGAATTCCTGTCGGCCTGAACGGCAAAAAGATGGGTGCTCTTGAACTTTTGACAGAACTCAATACAATCGGTGGACGCAACGGTGTCGGCCTTGTCGACATCTGTGAAAACCGCTGCGTTGGTATGAAAAGCCGTGGTGTTTACGAAACACCGGGTGGAGCAATTCTTTACTTTGCACACCGCATGATGGATCACATCTGTCTTGACCGCGAAACATATCACTACAAGCAGCAGCTTTCTATCCGCATGGGTGAACTTATCTATGACGGAAAATGGTTTACAACTTTGATGGACGCTTGTATGGCGTTTGTTGATAAGACAGAAGAAACAGTAACTGGTTGGGCAAAAGTAAAACTCATTAAGGGTGCAATCAGAGCAGCAGGAAGTGGTTCAAAGTACAGTCTCTACAACGAGTCAATTGCATCATTTACAACTGGTGAACTTTACAACCACAAAGACGCACAGGGCTTTATTACATTGTTCGGCCTTCCATTAAAAGTCCGCGCTATGATGGAGCAACAAGTCGGCGAAGGCCAGGCCATTACGGAAAGCAAGAGCCTTAAAAAGCGTCCGACAGAGTAAGGCAGAAGAATCAGGGCGCGAGTGGCGCAGCGCCCGTTGGCCGACTTGTCCGGAGCGCCATTCGCGTCCGGCATTCTAATTTTGATTTATAAAGGCGCGTCTTATATCGCGCCTTTTTTTTGCAGGTTTTAAATGATAATAAACGCACAGCAGTTATATTTTATTTTAGACAATACTCCTTCTGAGCAAAACATCATGCTTGTCGGAAAGCACGGAATCGGAAAGTCTCGAATTCTCGAAGAATATTATTCTAAAAAAAACGCAAAGGTAGTTACGCTTTTTCTTGGACAGATGAGTGACCCGGGAGACTTAATCGGCCTTCCGGAAAAAAATGAGAAAACCGGAAAGACAGATTTTATGCTGCCGTACTGGTTTCCGACGGACGATAAACCTGTTGTTTTATTTTTAGATGAATTAAACCGCGCGCGCCCGGAAGTTTTGCAGACGATTATGGATTTAACCTTAAACAGAAAACTTGCCGGAAAAACTCTTCCACAGGGAAGCCGCATTATAAGCGCCGTCAATAACGGTAATGAATATCAGCTTACAGATTTAGATCCAGCTCTTGTTTCGCGTTTTAATATTTATGAGTTTTGTCCGACTGTGCAGGATTGGCTTGAATGGGCAAAGGCTGCATCAATTGACGAGCGCGTAATTAATTTTATAGATAAAAATCCTGAATACCTTGATGGCGGCGAATCTGCTGCAGTGATGACCGGCGCCGGTTTTGCAAATTCTGGTTTTGGCGACATGGCAGGACTTGAGCGTTCGACAGACAGACGAAGTTGGGAGCGCGCTTCTTCTGTCATAAAAAACAGCGAAGAACTTTCTCAAAATCATCTTGCGCTTTTGTCAGGAATTCTTGGAAACAGCGCATCTTCTCTTTTTTATAAATTCTGTCATGAATCTTCTGTTCCGGGAGCAAAAGAGATTTTGCTCGAAGGTATAAAATTACCTGCACTTTCGATTCCGGAGTTTGCAAAAGTAAATAAATCGCTTTTTGTATTCATTCAAAATGCGTGCAAAAATAACAGTGACTTGATAAATTCTCCGGAAAATATTCAGCTTATAAGTCAGCACTTAAATAATTATTTTGACTGGCTTGAAAGTTCAAATAAAAAAGAAATTCAAATGCAGTTTGTAAGCCTTGTAAACTCAGAGCATTATCCTGATGCACTAAATTTTATTATGGAACATTGCGAGTCGCTTTACAAAAAAATGCTTAAGGCAATTGAATTGTAAGATCGCGCTGTGCTGCGCTGTGTCGCGATACGGTGTGCCGCAACTGGATTTTTTTAGATGGAATTTGATTTAGAAAAAAAAATAAATTCAATTTTCTCATCCTGGTTTTATACCGAACCGCTTTTATATTCCGTGTCGTGTACGCATTCACTTGTTGCAAATAATAAAATTTCAGTTCCGGTTCGCTCAGGAAAAATGCGCATAGAATATTCACCTGCGCTTTTGTCTAATTTTAGCGGGAGTGAGCTTGAATTTATTTTAAAAATTGAAATGTCCCGGATTGTTCTTGGACATCCTTACGCACGAAAAATGCATAACGCAAATCCGTCTGTTTTATATCTTGCAAGCGATGCGGTAATCTGGCAGCTCTTACGCAAAAAGGAAGATCCAAAAAACTTTCTTCTTTTGCAGGGCGTACAATATTTAAGACAGCAGGCAGGTCCTTTTGCAACGTTTAACGATATGTCTTTTGAACAATGGTACAAATATATTTTTGACCTTATTGCTAAATCAAAAAACGGCCAGAATGCCGGAAACGCCGGTGCCAATGATGGAGCCCTCCAGTCTGTTGAACTCTGGCAGGAAGACAGCTCGGCGCTTGAACAAATCCAGACTTGTATGAATGATGCAGATCCCTCCGGCGGCTGGGGCGCGACGGGTTCTGATTTAGCGCGCACTATAAATGAGAGTGCAGATTTTTCTTTTGATTACAGACGTGCTTTGTCGCAGTTTAGACAGCAGATTGTGAGCGCCGAACGCTCTTTAACACGAATGCGCCCCAGCCGCCGGTATGGTCTAAAGGCAATGGGTTCAAGATATGAAAGAAAGGCAACTCTTTTGATTGCGGTCGATGTCTCCGGTTCTATAACGGATGAAAGTTTTGCCCGATTTACTCATGCGGTAAAGAATTTCTTTTTTCTTAAAATGATAAAGAAGATTGATTTGATTTTCTTTGACGTAAACTTAAAAAATTCAGCGCCGCTATCTTTTTATAAAAAAATTGAACTTAAAGAAATTGCAGGACGTGGCGGAACCAATTTTCAGATTCCGATAGATTATTTTGAAGAGCATCGCGCGCAATATAGCGGAATGATTATTTTTACGGACGGAGAGGGTAGTGCACCGCGCGTAAGTTCGGGTAGGGGTAAAAATATTTTGTGGATTCTGGATAACCGCGTGCAGTTTGATAAGTGCGCTCAATGGATAAATAATTTTACAGGATGCCGAGCGACGTATCTGACAATTTGAGGCGCGTGGGCTTTGATGAGATTTCGGTGAGGGCGACGTATCTGACGGTGTGAGGTGTTATGAATATCGATACAGAAGCTGATTATTGGAAAGATATATTTGTACATATTCTTCATAAAAACATGGTAAGGCAGAACGCTGAACGTCTTACATTTGAGATGTGCCCGCAGGTTTTTAAGGACTTTTGCGCTCGTCATCCGGAATATTCAGTTCAAACCGACTTTTCTGACAGCTGGTGCTCGTTTGAAGTTTTAGTTACCGACAATGTAAAGCTCAGACTTTATATTCAATCAACGGTAAAAGGCACTTTATTGCAGTACGAAGGCTCAGAATACATAAAAATTGCCGATGCAAAATTCCCTTATAATCCGTTCCCGGAAGTAGAAGAATTCCTTTTAAATATTCCACAGTATAAAGCCGAACTTGAAAAATTAAAAATCAAAAGCCTGTGTTCAAACCGGCAGTTAAAGCTTGCACGGCAATTTTTACAGGCGATTCTGGCAAAAAAACTCAATTCCCAGGTAAAATATATATGGAATATAGAAGAAAAACCTTCTTTTCTTCAGGTTACGGTAAAATCTGAAGAAAAGACCTGGTCGACACAAATTCACCCCGAAAACTTAAGCGAAATTTATAAATGGCTTGAAAATCTTGCCATTTCTTGACATTTTTTTTAGATTTTTACTATAATTCACTTTATGCCAACTGTTCAGATTAAAGAAAACAAAATGGGTGTAATGCCTGTTAACAAACTTTTGATTAATATGTCGCTTCCAATGATGTTCAGCATGCTTGTGCAGGCTTTTTATAACATTGCAGACAGTATTTTTGTTTCAAGATTCAGCCAGGATGCTTTGACGGCTGTTTCGCTTGCGTTTCCTTTTCAGATGCTGATGTTTTCTTTTATCCTTGGAACTTGTGTAGGTGTTAATGCGCTTTTGTCTATGCGTCTTGGTCAGAAAAATCAGGATGCGGTTAATGCAACGGCTGCAAATGGTATTTTTCTGGCATTCTGCAATTATATCGGTTTTTGTATCCTTGCGTTTGTTCTTGTTGATCCGTATCTTAAGAGCCAGACTTCTAATCCGCTTATTATTGAATATGCAAAGACTTATCTTTCCATTGTAATGTATGCAGGCTTTGGAGTCTGTTTTGGAATTACTTTTGACCGTCTTTTGCAGTCTACCGGAAAGACTTTTTACACAATGATTACTCAGATAATTGGTGCCGGAACAAATATTATTTTTGACCCGCTTTTGATTTTTGGAATCGGTCCGTTTCCTCGCATGGGAATTGCCGGAGCTGCCATTGCAACGGTTGCCGGGCAGATTCTTTCTATGACTGTTTCGATTATCTTTAATTTTAAGGTAAACCACGAGATTCATATTACTTTTAAAAGGTTTAAGCCGGATGGGCTTATTATCGGTCAGATTTATAAGGTTGGTTTTCCTTCTATAATTTTGCAGGCGGTTGGTTCGTTTACAACTTACGGTATGAACCTTATTTTTAAGGCTTTTGGCTCACTCTCTGATACTATAATTGCTGTGTATGGTGCTTATTTTAAGTTGAACAGCTTTGTGTTTATGCCTGTTTTTGGTTTGAATAATGGCGTCGTTCCTATTGTCGCTTACAATTACGGGGCTCGTAACAGAAAAAGAATTACTGCAACGATAAGAAGTTCACTTTTATTTGCTGTTGGTATAATGAGTTTAGGGGTGACTGTTTTTGAGTTATTCCCTGATATCCTTCTTGGATTTTTTAAGGCTTCGCTCAGTATGAGGGCTATAGGAATTCCTGCTTTGAGAATTATTGGAACAAGCTTTATCGGGGCTGCGATTGCAATTTCGCTTGGTTCTGTTTTTCAGGCGCTTGGGAGTGCGGTATACTCGATGACGGTTTCTATTGCGCGTCAGGTCGGTGTACTTTTGCCGGTTGCGTTTGCGTTCTCGCTTACAGGAAACATTGACCTTGTATGGCTTTGTTTTCCGATTGCAGAAGTTGTCTCTGTTGCATTATCGCTCTGCTTTTTTGCCCGCATCTACCGCAAAAAACTCGCGTGCCTGTAATTTATGCGCGCAAACTTGCGCGTTTTCTATTCTTTTGCTAGAATAGAAGAATAATGAAAAACTATAATCTTGCTCCATCTTTGCTTTCGGCAGATTTTTCGAATCTTGCGAATGCATTGAAAATGATTGAAGACCGAAACCTTAATACTGTTCACATTGACGTAATGGACGGGGCTTTTGTTCCGCAGATTTCTTACGGGCAGCCGGTTGTAAAATCTCTGCGTCCTTTGACAAAGCTTATTTTTGACGTTCACCTTATGGTTGAACATCCTGAGCGGCAGATTCAAAGCTTTGCAGAATGCGGTTCTGACTTTATTACTTTTCATTATGAAGCCACTGATAAAGTTTTATCTGTCGTAGATTTAATTCACTCGTACGGAAAAAAAGCAGGAATTTCTATAAAGCCTGCAACTGATCCTGCTCTGATTGAAGAATATCTTGATAAGGTTGAACTTGTTCTTGTAATGACTGTCGAGCCTGGATTTGGCGGTCAGAAGATTATTCCAGAGTGTGTTGAAAAAATCAGGACTCTTGTAAAAATGCGTCAGGAACGAAATCTTAATTTTATTATTTCTGTCGATGGTGGCGTAAACGAAAATACAATTCAAAGTGTTATAGATGCCGGAGCAGATGAAATTGTTTCTGGTTCAGCTTTTTATTCGGGAAGGTTGTAATGAAATTTTGTAAGAGGTCTTTATTAGGTGCATTGATAATTGTTTCTTTTGCAGCTATGCCGGTTTATTCGCAAGGCTTGCTGTTTGATTCTGATTCAGTGAATACAGCTAAGGTTGCTGCAGGCTCTCAGGAAGTTTTAGTTGATGCCCTTAACGCATACAGAAACGAAGACTGGAAAACTGCGATTTTTCTCTTTAAAAAATTTCATTCATCGCCGGAAAACTTAAGCCCTGAAACTCTTTACATGCAGATAATGGCTCAAACTTACAGCGCTCAGTACAAACAGGCTTCTGATGACTGTGATCTGTTCTTAAAAAAATATCCGCATAATCAGTATGTTCAGCTTGTATCCTATCAAAAAGGAAAGAACCTTTATTATACAAGTGACTTTGAGCGTTCAATAATTACTCTCAGCGATTTTTGCCATACTTATCCAAAGCATCCGCTTTATGCCTCGGCTCTTTTCTGGATTGCAGAATGCTTTTATGCAAACTATGATTTTGAAAATGCAAAGCCTTTGTACGAGCGCATTGTTGCAGAATATACAGAAGATTCAAAAGCAAAGGACTCTCAGTATCGCCTTGATGTTATTGCACAGCGCAGCCGCGAAGAAAAACTTTTGTTTTTGTTAAGACAGACTGGCGAAGATTATCTGTCTTCTAAAGAAACTTACGAAAAAGAATTAAAGCAGTATCAGGTAGAAAGTTCTGTCGGCGTTAACTCTCAGTTAAAGGAACTTCGTCAGCAGAATGAAAATCTTGGTACAGATCTTTCAAACGAAAAGAAACGTTCTGCTGCTCTCGAAAAACAGTTAAAAGAATACGAAGGTAATCTTGCAAAGAGTGTGCAGTTGTTAAAAGCCCGTGCTAAAGAAGCTCAAAAACTTCTTGATGCTCTGGAAGGAAAATAAAAGATGAATAAAAAGAAAATATTTTTAGTCCTTTCTTTACTGACTCTTTCTCTTTCATTTTTAAGTGCAGCTAAGCCTGTGTTAAAAAACGAAAATCTTCTTGTTGAATATATTAATGTTTCGGGCGGCGTTTTTATTTATTATGTAGACGGCAAGGGACAAAAAACTGCTGTTGTTGATACTGTAGATTATGCAAATTCAACTTTTATTGGTGTTGCAGTTGATAAAAAATATTACAACCTTAAATCTTCCGGAGGTGTTTCGTATTCATGTAACGAGGGAGAAAATTCACTTACCATATCTTATAACATCAATAAAAAAATTGTTCTTGATGTAACATATTCTGCAAACTCAAAAGAGCGTAACGTTCTTACAATTAAGTATACTATAAGAAATGTTGACGATGCAGCTCATACTGTTTCGTTAAAATCTATTTTTGATACTGTGTTTGGTGACTGGCGTGGCGGTCATTATGCTACTGCCGTAAAATCAAATATCAATAAAGAATGTATTATCTCTGACTTAAAGCGTCACCGCTATCTTGCATGTTCTGATGGAATTACAAAGCTTTCTTTTAAACTTGACGGAGATGCTGCACGCTCTGTTTATAAAGTAGTTGTTGCAGCAAAACCTTTTTTTGAAACACTTTCTTTTGATGGAAACTTTGTTGAAGGCCGCGGCTTTAATACAATCTTAAGTTACAATAATTCCTGCGTTGGATTTTTCTTTAAATCAGAAAAACTTGCTGCAGGAGATGAAAAGACTTTTACACAGAAACTTGTCTTAACTCGTGATGAAATTTTTGACTCTCGTCCACCTGCTTCAGAAGCAGATCTTGCACAGGAGTACCGCATCAGCGAAGAGGGACGTTATGTAACCTCTGATGACGATGAAGAAGATATTGAAGAAGTAGAAGAAGTAAAAGAGGCTGCAGTTCCGGTAACTCCAGCTCCTGTAAAGAAGACTGTTAAAAAAGAGCAGCCAAAGGTTGAAGAGATTGCAGAAGAATCAGAAGATTCTCAAACAGAAGTTATAACGCCTGCAGAAACTGCTGTGACTGACATTCCTACAGAAACAATCAGAAAGCAGGAAAGTTCAAGAGTCATCGATAAAGAATACGCCCGTAAACTTATTGAGCGCATTAATGCTCTTGATGATACAGGAAAAAATACTACTCAATCTGAACTGCTTTTACTTCAGGCAGAGTTAAACGAAGTTTTAAAAATGCTTAAGGAATAGGTTTTATAACGGATATGGGAAAAAGTACAATTGAACTTGCAAAGCAGCTGATGGCACAAAGAGACTTTGGAGGAGCCATCAAGGTTTTGCAGAGCCGTGCAGAAAATTACGAAGAAAGTTTTGACTATTATTGTACTTTGGGAACAGCATGTCTTTATGCCGGTGACTCAGGAAGCGCAAATTATAATTTTGAATGTGCTCGAAAGATAAAGGTAAATGATGCCAATCTTCTTTTGGGGCAGGCTGCAATTTTTTTGCGCCGAGGTGATACAGAACGCGCCGTTCAGTATTATCTTGATATCCTTGATTTTGAACCTCAAAACCAGATTGCAAAAAATGCCCTTGAGTTTATCCGTGTAAACGGCGATTACGATACAATCTGCCGCTGGGTTGATTCCGGTAAGATTGAACAGTTCTATCCGCCGCTTAGTTTTAATCCAAGAATTATCGGTTTTATAATTGCCGCAGCCTGCCTTGGTATTGTCTTTGGCGTTTTGATTGTTAATGTGTTTTCAAAGAAAAATGTATATCAGGGAAATCGTGCAGATTTGACAGAACTTGCTCTTACAGCTGACGAAGAGCACAACCCAAAAGAAAAAGATATTTCGCAAAACCTTGTTCACTATATTCTGACAGATCGCGAAATTAAAGATTCGTACAAAAGGGCAGCAGAGTGCTTTCATGCATATAACGACAACGGTGCGCAGATTGAACTTAACCGCATCCTTAACTCAAATGCGTCAAACTCAATCCGTCAGAAGGCCCGATTGATGATGGACCACTTGCAGGAGCCTTCGTTTGATTCTTTAACGCAGAATCTTGATATTGCCCTGGTAAAAGGAGATCCATTACTTTACCTTGACTGTTTTGTTGACTGGTCGGGCCGCATTGCCGAAGAAAAAAAGTTTGAAGGTGGCGAAGAGTTTCTTCTTTTTGTCGGCTACGAAGACTTAAAAAATGTTCAGGGAATTGTAACGGTAAAGCTTGACTTTATTCCTAATCCAGAGCTTGACGGTACTAATCCTGTCCGTATTCTTGGAAAAATCTGCCTTGACGGCGATAAAGTGTATTTAAAGGGTAAATCTGTTTACCAGAATATAAATAATTAAAAATTTGGGGAATTCTTAAAAAAAATACTGACTTTTACAAAAAAAAGGTGTATTTTTTTAAAAGTAATTAGTATGAAAGGGTGGGATAAAAATAATTACGCAAACTTAAAGCTTAATCCCGGCATAAAAAGTTTTGCATGTACCCGGGAGGTATAAAGTGAGTAAGAATGAAGTTAACATGCAGGAAAAACTGCAGGCTTTAGAGGCTGTAAGACTTCAGATTGACAAACAGTTTGGACAGGGTTCTTTGATGAAGCTTGGAACTCATTCAAATGCAGAAGGAATCGAGGTTATTCCTTCGGGTTCAATTTTGCTTGACGAAGCGCTTGGAATCGGCGGTTATCCAAAAGGCCGTATTATTGAAATGTATGGTCCTGAAAGTTCAGGAAAAACAACTCTTGCGCTCCATGCAATTGCAGAAAGCCAGAAGCTTGGCGGTATTGCGGCGTTCATTGATGCAGAACATGCACTTGATCCGCAGTATGCAAAATCGCTCGGCGTTAATATTGATGAACTCTATGTATCTCAGCCGGATACTGGAGAACAGGCTCTCGAAATCTGCGAAAGCCTTGTCAGAAGTGGTGCAATTGATATAATTGTAGTAGACTCTGTAGCAGCCCTTACACCACAGGCTGAGATCGAAGGCGAAATGGGTGACTCTCACATGGGACTTCAGGCTCGTCTTATGAGTCAGGCTTTAAGAAAATTGACAGCCGTAATCGGTAAGTCAAATTGTATTGTTGTATTTATCAACCAGATTCGTATGAAGATTGGTGTAATGTTCGGTAATCCTGAGACTACGACAGGTGGAAACGCACTTAAGTTTTATTCTTCTGTTCGTCTCGAAATCCGTCGTGTTGAATCAATTGATTCAAAAACATCTGAGGATGCTGTCGGAAACCGCGTACGTGTTAAGGTTGTAAAGAATAAGGTTGCACCTCCTTTCAGAAAGTGCGAGCTTGATATTTACTTTGGTAAAGGAATTTCATGGTCGGCAAGCCTTTTGGATTCTGCCGTTAAACATGGAATTATTGATAAACGTGGTGCATGGTTCACATGCGGCGAGGAAAAAGTAGGTCAGGGGAAAGAAAATGCAGTTGCATTTATAGAACAGAATCCTGATTTTGCAGCAAGAATTGAAAAACAGATCAGAGAAATGGTATTCCCTGGTCAGAAGATTGCTCCTAAGGAAGAAGCTGCAAAAGAAGCCAAGGCTTCTAAAAAGGCCGACAAGGCTGAGCCTAAGTCAGTTCCAGAAGAATTGTTTTAAGGCTTAAATAAGGATTGTTCTAAAGTGAATTGTGTTGTACTGGGACTCGGGTCAAACAAAAGTTATAACGGTTGTGACCCGGTTACTCTTTTGCGTCAGGCTGTCGGTATGCTTCAAAAAAAAGATGCGCATTTAAAATGTTCATCGGTATACCGCACAAAACCTATGTACGTAGAAGATCAGGAGTATTTTTACAATTTGGTAGTTTATACACAGCTGCCTGATGAATGTACTCCTGAGAGCCTTTTACAGGACATTCACAAAATTGAAAATTTTTTGGGTAGGGATCGCACTAGGGAAATCCGTTTTGGACCACGCGCGATGGACATCGACATAGAATTTTTTGCAGATCAGGAGATGAATACTCCGGATTTGCAGATTCCACATCCAAGACTGCACGAAAGAGCTTTTGTTTTGCAGCCTTTACTTGAGATTTTGACAGAATATGCCGATGTTAAAAAAGGAGAAAAATTAAAAAAAATTCAGGCCGAATTTAGTGCTCTAAAGTCTGAAGACGTAGAGCTTTATATGTCGGTTAGGGATTTTCTCCTTTTAAGTGCAAATAACGAGGTTCAAAATGGAAACACAGACACAGGAAGCAGTAAAGACTGGAATAAGAACTTATCAGGCCGGTGAGTTTGAAGGCCCTCTTGATTTACTTTGGACTTTAATCCGCGAGAGTAAAGTCAATATTTACGATATTCCAATTTCGCAGATAACAGAACAGTATCTTGATTATCTTGATAACTTAAAAGAAACAGACCTTTCTGATCTTTCAGAGTTTTACAGCTGGGCTGCAAAACTTGTTCTTATAAAGAGCCGTATGCTTTTGCCTGTTGAAATTGAATATGACGATGACGAGATGGAAGATCCTCGTGCTGAGCTCGTTGAACGTCTTATCGAATATCAGAAGTTTAAAAAACTTTCTGAACTTATGGAAGAAAAAGAAGACGAATCTGAATGGAGCTTTGAGCGTAAAAAAATTCAGCGTGTACTTCCTTTTGAAGACGAAGAGTCTCAATGGGAGAGAGTAGATACATGGGAACTTCTTCAGCAGATGCAGAAGATTTTTAAGAATATGGTTTCGCAGTATTCTAACGAAAAGATTCTTAATATGTATGAAGAAATTTCTGTAAACGAAAAAATTACTTTAATGAACGAGCTGCTTGAAAATAAAGGTGAATGCATGTTTACAGATTTGATTATCCGTCGCGGAAACGAGATGGATGTGATCTGTGCATTTATGGCAATTCTTGAAGCTGTAAAGTTTAAGATGGCCTGTATTTATCAGAGCAAATTGTTTGGAGATATTAAGATCCGAAAATTTGAAGCAGCATAGGAAATAAAATGGATTTTGCAAAAGAAAGCGCACTTATTGAAGCAATACTTTTTTTGGAAAGCGAACCGGTTAACGAAAAGACACTGGCTGCAATTGCAGAACTTTCAGAAGAAGTAGTTGCAAAGTGCATTGAAGTATTAAAAGAAAAATATCAAAAAGATGATGCCGGTATGGAACTTGAAATGATTACCGGCGGCTGGGCGCTTGTTCCTAAAAAAGATTTGTGGGAAGTTTTAAAAGAGCGTTACGGAAATAAAAATGAAGGCAAGCTCAGCCGTTCTGCAATGGAAACACTTTCTATCATCGCTTATTCACAGCCAATCACAAGGGCAGAGATAGAAGCAATTCGTGGTGTTGCAGCAGATAATATGATTCGCCTCCTTATGGAGCGTAATCTTGTAAGAGAAGTTGGCAAAAAAGATATTCCTGGAAAACCAAGTCAGTTTGGAACAACAAAAGAGTTCTTAAAGTTTTTCCGCTTGAACAGCATTGCAGATCTTCCAAAACTCGACGAAGAAGAACAGGAGAGATTCGAACTTGCCCGCTAGTAAAAAAACAAACGACACCGGCAATACACAGAATGCCGGCACAGAAGTCAGATTACAAGCCTACCTTGCACACTGCGGTGTTGCAAGCCGCCGGGCATCAGAAAAAATTATTCTTGACGGTCGCGTTGCCGTAAACGGAATTACTGTTACCGAACTTGGAACAAAGGTAAAAGAGAACGATACAGTTACTGTTGACGGAAATCCTGTTAAGCTTGAAGAAAACAAGCGCTATGTTCTTTTGAATAAGCCGTCAGGCTATGTTTGTTCTGCAAGTGACGAAAAAGGCCGCGACAGCGCATTTGATTTATTAAAAAAAGATTATTCAGAGCGCCTTTATAATGTTGGTCGTCTTGATATGTTTTCAAGCGGACTTATCATCTTTACAAACGACGGCGAGTTTGCAGCCCGTCTTTCGCATCCATCAAGCGAAATCGAAAAAGAATATATAGTAGATTCAAGTCTACCGCTTCCGCGTGACCTTGCCGAAGAGTTTATGCATGGCGTTCGTGTAGAAGGCGTTTTTTACAAATGTAAATTTGCAAAAGAAATAAATTCACATCGTATGCAGATTGTTTTGATTGAAGGTAAAAACCGCGAGATCCGTCGAGTGTTTGAGTCACGCAATGTTGCGATTAAGCGTCTTGTGCGTGTAAGAATCGGCAATATAGAAATGAATAAACTTGCTCCCGGTGCACACAGAGATTTGACAAACGAAGAGGTTAGAGGCCTTCTTGCGCTTTGTAAAAATAACAGAGAATAAAATAAGAGGTGAATATGGTAATTGCAATTGACGGTCCTGCAGGAACAGGAAAAAGTACAGTAGCAGCTTTGATTGCAAAAAAGCTTGATATTACTTTTTTAAACAGCGGAAGCTTTTATCGTGGACTTACTCTTGCTTTACTTGAAGGCGGAATCAACATAAGCGATAAAGATGCTGTAATTGAATTCTGTAAAAAACAGAAACTTGATTATGTAAACTCGCATCTTATTCTTAATGGAGTTGATGTCGAAAGCCGTCTGCACGAAGATCAGGTAAGCGCCAGTGCTTCACCGGTTTCTGCAATTCCAGAGGTTCGTCATATTGTAAATGACCGCCTTCATGAAATTGTAAAATCTTTGAGTATTGTCTGCGAAGGCCGCGACATGACAACTGTCGTGTTCCCGGATGCAGAATATAAATTTTATCTTGATGCAAGAATTGATGTTCAGGCTGAGCGTCGCTTTAAGCAGGGTGTCAGCAATATGACACTTGAGCAGATTAAGGAAGCAATTATTAAACGTGATGAACTTGATAAAAACAAGGTTGAAGGTTCTCTTAAAATTGCGCCTGATGCGACCTACATTGATACATCGGACTTGACCATAGAAAAGGTTTGTGAGATAATAATAAGCAAAATTCACCAATAAAAAAGGGTAAAAAATGGAAAAGATGGAAGTGGTAAAGGACGAAACCCAGAACTCCAAGGGTAACATCCAGACACAATTAGAAGAATCTCTCAATAATCTTAAACCGCTCGAAGACGGCCAGCTTGTTGATGGAATCGTCGTTCAGGTTTCAAGTGAATATGTATTCCTTGATATAGGTTATAAGTCAGAGGGTAAGATTCCCGTAGCGGAGTTCGCAGACAATCTGCCGAAAGTCGGGGAAACAGTAACTGTAGTTCTTCTTAAGAAAGATGGTAGAAACGGTCCAGAAGTTTCTAAAGCAAAAGCTGATGCAAAGCAGATGTGGAAAGATGTCCGCAAAGCATTCGATGAAAAGACTCCTATTGAAGGAAGAATCGAAAAAGTTGTTAAAGGTGGTTTTGAAGTAAACCTCGGCGGCGACATTCACGCATTCTTGCCTATCAGTCAGTCTGACAGCCAGAAGGTTGATAAACCTGAAAACTTAATTGGACTTAAAGACAAATTTTATATAGAGCGTCTGTATTCAGACAACAAGGCTAACGTTGTAGTTAACCGCCGTAAATATCTTGAAGAGTCTATGAACTCTGCAAGAGACAAGTTCTTTGAATCAGTTCAGATTGGTGACACTGTAAAAGGAACTGTAAAGAGCTTTACAAGCTTTGGTGCATTTATTGATCTTGGTGGATTTGATGGACTCCTTCATATCAATGATATGAGCTGGGGCCATGTAACTCGTCCAAAGGATTTTGTAAAGAAAGGTCAGGAAATTGAACTTAAAGTTATTCGTCTTGATCCGGAAGACAAGAGAATCAATCTTTCTCTTAAGCACTTCTCAGAAGATCCTTGGATGCACTTTGAAAACAACTATCATGTAAATGATGTTGTAAAAGGAAAGGTAACAAAACTTACAGACTTTGGTGCTTTCATCGAACTCGAAGAAGGAATCGAAGGTCTTGCTCATATTTCTGAGTTCTCTTGGACAAAGAAAATCAATAAGCCATCAGACATGGTAAAAATCGGTGACGAACTTGAATGTATGATCCTCGGATATGACATTCAGGCAGGACGTGTATCTCTTGGTCTTAAGCAGGTTACTGCAAATCCTTGGGATACAATCACAGAAAAATATCCTGTTGGAAAGAAAATTTCTGGTAAGGTTGTTAAGCTTACAAACTCTGGTGCATTTGTTTCATTGGAAGACGGTATTGACGGATTCCTTCATGCAGATGACATCTCTTGGACAAAGAAGCTTAAGCATCCAGGAAGCGAGCTTTCTGTAGACCAGGAAGTAGAAGCTGTTGTTATCGAAAATGATCCTGAACAGCACAGAATTCGTCTTGGAATCAAGCAGCTTTCTGATAACCCTTGGGCTGCTTTTGCAGAAAACCACAAACCGGGTTCTACAATCGAAGGCGAAATTACTTCTATTACAGACTTTGGTCTTTTTGTACGCGTAGAAGGCGGAATCGAAGGTCTTGTTAACAAAGCTAATCTCAGCGATGATAAAGATGTTCCTTTTGAAGAAGCAGTTGCAAAGTACAAGGTTGGAGATAAAATCAATGTCTATGTTGTTGATGTAAATCAGGACAAAGAAAAAGTTGGTTTTTCTGTAAAAGAATTCAAAAAGAAGCAGCAGCGTGATGAAATCTCTCAGTATATGGAATCAAGCAGCAATGACGATGGTGCATATACATTAGGAGATGCTCTCAACGCTCAGAAAAAATAAGTTAGTTCGATGAGTGATAAAGATTTTATTCCTTCTGATAAGCTCCAGACACTCGTCGAAATAAATGCAAAAATAAATTCTCATTACGATGACGTAAAGGGGCTTTTAGTTTATATACTTGAATCCGCAATGCGTCTCGTAGAATGCGAATCTTCATCTCTATTGCTGGTCAATAAAGAAGAAGATTCGCTTTATTTTGCGGTGGCCCTTGGTCCAAAGGGTGCCGAAGCAAAAAACATTCCCGTTGACAAAAAAAGTATTGCGGGCTGGGTTGTAGAAAATAACAAGCCGCTTGTGATAAATAATTTGGAAGATGATCCGCGACTGTTTAGAGACGTGCAGGATAAAACCGGCTATGTAAGTTATAACATGGTCGCTCTTCCGATGTGTGTAGAATCTGACTGTATCGGAGTAATTGAGCTTATCAATAAATCCGGTCGCAGAGACTTTGATGACAGCGACTTAAATATTCTGCACACGATGGCTGCTCAGTCGGGTATTGCTTACAAAAATGCGCTTCACTACAAAAATGCAAATGACCAAATTTCTGCTCTGCAAAACAGTATTGCGTTTGGAGAAGGCTATCATACCTTTATCTGTAAGAGTGCGGTTATTGCGGATTTAATGCATATTGTTGATGAAGCGGCAAAGACATCGACTTCGGTTTTGATTACGGGCGAAAGTGGCGTAGGTAAGGAACTTTTTGCCGAGCAGCTCCATGTAAAAAGTCCGCGTCGTGATAAGCCTTTTGTCCGTGTAAACTGTGCGGCGCTTGCTCCAAGTCTTTTGGAAAGTGAATTGTTTGGTCATGTAAAAGGTGCGTATACAGATGCCTCTTCTAACCGTAAGGGAAGGTTTGAACTTGCTGACGGCGGAACAATCTTTTTGGATGAAATCGGAGAACTCCCGTTTGAGCTTCAGGCAAAGCTTTTGCGTGTTATTCAGGAAAAGGCCTTTGAGCGTGTCGGTTCCAGTGAGACAATAAACGTAGATGTTCGTATTATTGCTGCGACAAATCAGGACCTTGAAGAGATGGTTCAGAAGGGTAACTTTCGTAACGATTTGTATTACCGACTGAACGTTGTTCCTTTAAGAATTCCTCCTTTAAGAAGCCGCAAAGATGACATCGAGCCTCTGGCACTTTACTTTATGCAAAAGTTCAGTGCCGAGGTTAATAAAAACTTTGTCGGAATTGCTCCGGAGGCTTTGGAAACGCTTTTTGCCTATGACTGGCCGGGTAATATCCGCGAGCTTGAAAATACAATTGAGCGCGCCTGCGTTTTAGGTACGCCACCATATATAAAAAAGAAAGATCTGCGTCTTATTATTGATGAAAAATTAATAGAAATTGCTGAAACTGATAGATTTTCTATGGATTTTTCTGATATAATAAACAGCGATGATATGTCGTTAAAAACGGCAATAAATACATTCAAGAAAAAATATATAAAATATATTCTTGACATTACTAAAAACAATCAGACAAAGGCCGCAACAGTGCTGGATATTCAGAGAACATATCTGGCCCGCCTTTTGAATGAATTAGGAATTAGAGAATAACTACTGCGAAATATACGCAGTTTTGGGGGCTTAAAAATGGCTAAAAAAAATGTAGCTGAAAACAAAAAAATTGAAAACAAAACTCAGATTGACAAGCTTGGAACTTTTATTTCTTCTTATAAGATTCCGCTTATCGCAATAGTATGTGTGGTTGTTCTTGCTTTTGTAGGCTTTGTAGTTTTTGAAAAAGTATATGGTTCTGTAAAAGCTTCAAATCTTACTGCTGTTGAAAAAATTGAATACACTCTTTCTCTTGATGCTGCAGGGCTTTCTGACGAAGAACTTACAGCTCGTTATGATGCTGCTCTTACTTCTCTTGAAGCATATACAAAAAAAGGTGGAATTGCAGGTGCTCGTGCTAATCTTTTGGCTGCAGAAATTTTATTCAGAAAAAATAATTTTTCTTCTGCACTTGAAAACTACCTTGCTGCTGCAAAAAAAACAAAGGGAACTTATCTTGCACCTATCTGTTATTTTAATGCCGCAATTGCATGCGAAGAGCTTAATGAAAATGAAAAAGCACTTGAGTACTATCAGATTGCAGCAGATGACAAAGAATTTGCAGATCCAACACATGCGCTCTTTTCTGTAGGTCGTCTTAAAGAAAAGGCTCTCGACTATAAAGGAGCTAAAGAAGCATACGAAAAGATTACAGCAAAGAACAACAGCCAGGATCCATGGTCAAATCTTGCAAAGACACGTATCCTTTCTATGCAGGTTGAAGGAAAAACTGAATAAATAAAAGGACCGCATCTTTTACAGGTGCGGTTTTTAGTTTGGAACTCCGATAATAATAAGTATGGGTATCAGGAATAAAAAGTTTTTTACATTAGCAGGGTTTGTCTTTTTAACACGGTTTTTCTTATCGTGCGGCCTTGATACCTTTTACACTCTTGAACCTCCTCTATATGTGCAGCACCAGCCATTATATGACAATACCGACTATTCTCATAAATATTATGAGTTTTACACAAATGATGCTGTAAATAAATCTCTTACAAGTTTTACATACCTTGGAACGGCTGTCTATTACCGCATTTATAAAAACTATTCTACATTGGTTACAAAAAATGCTTCGATAAATGCCGTAAACAATTCTTCTAATTACAATACTGCTGCAGAACGCCTTATTTCTATGGGCTATAAACAGTTAAACACTACAAACGGCGAAATTACGCCCCTTATAGGCGTTAGTCCTACTATTAATGCACAGCGTGTAAAGATTCGTCTTACAGATTACAATGCAATAGGGACAACTTCTCCTATTGCGGAGTATCAGCCCCAGATAATAATTAACGGAACTCTTATTGGTCAGCCAAGGCGCGTAGAAGGAAATCATACTTTTGATTTTGGTCGTAATGCAAAAGAAAGTAATAGTCCGCTTCCTTCTTCTACTGATGCAGATTTTGAAGATGGAAATTTTTCTACGGAGAATATATATTACGTTGATCTTTACGCAGTTGCTGTAGGGCGCGATACGACTTATACTACTTATTACTCTAATGTACTTCATCTGGGGGTTGTCGCAATCGACAGCTCAAAAGAAGTAAACTAAAGCGAAAGAGCGCATTAATTGATGTCAGGCTATAATTGAAATTTAGCGCATGCCTGATTTAAGTCAAGAGGCGAATGAGAGTTTACCTGTAAACTCGAAGCATGCGCCATGATTGATGTCAGGCTATAATTGAAATTTAGCGCATGCCCCTTGATTAAAACTTAAAAATCCTATAGTATATCTTTTATCGGCCCTTTAGCTCAGCTGGATAGAGCACTTGCCTTCTAAGCAAGTTGTCGACAGTTCGATTCTGCCAAGGGTCATTTTTTTTTCAAAAAAAATTGAGAAAAACGGGTTTTACTACTTGAACAAAGTTTAATATTTTGTTATATTTGTAACACGTTTTACGGGATGTAGCGCAGTTGGTAGCGCGTCTGGTTTGGGACCAGAATGTCGCAGGTTCAAGTCCTGTCATCCCGATTTTTAGGCTTGCATTTTGCAAGCCTTTTTTTATATTTTACAAAGAGTTTATGGTGAATTTTTTTAACTGGCTTTTACCTCTCTTAGATGGTGCTAAAATAACAATTCTTTTAACTGTAACGTCTGTAAGTGCAGGCTTATGTTTATCAGTTTTTCTTGCGCTTTCAAAAATTTCTAAAAACAAAATCTTAAATAAGCTCGGCTCTTTTTATATTTTCTTTTTCCGTGGAACTCCACTTTTAATGCAGTTGTATTTTGTTTATTACGGGCTTCCAAAAATTAATCCTGCCTTTACTATTTCAAGCCGCTTTCTTGCAGCCTTTATAACTTTTGCGCTTAATTCAAGTGCTTATCTTGCCGAAGTTGTGCGTGCTGCAATCTGTTCAATTGATAGAGGTCAGATAGAAGCATCGTTGTCACTTGGTCTTTCGTACAGACGCACAATGCTTGATGTAATCATTCCTCAGGCAATAACACGACTTTTGCCGCCTGTAGGTAATGAATTTATCCTTGTATTAAAAGATGCATCTTTAGTTTCGATTATTGCATTAACTGATATTACCCGCGTTACACAGAACATTGCATCAAGTACATCTTCCTGCCTTGTCTACATTCCTGCTGCGGCCTTGTATCTTATCATTACGGCGTTCTTCAGCTGGACATTTAAAACTCTCGAAAAAAAATCCTGCCGCGGTGAATAATCGCTGACGTATCTGACACCGCGCGGGCCAAGAAGAGTCTCGCGGCTTAGCTTTTTTGCGAGCTGGGAAGGTGTGCGGACTTGCGGAACTTTGGAAAATTCAGTTTAAAATAAAAAAAGACTTTGGAAATCCAAAGTCTTGAAAGTATGGACGATGAGGGGATCGAACCCCCGACATTCTGGGTGTAAACCAGACGCTCGTACCAGCTGAGCTAATCGTCCGTTGATGTTTATATACTATAGAATTACACAAAAAGTGTCAATAGGTTTAAAATAAAAAACGCAAAAAAAATTCATTTTTTTGCGTTTTTTTATGCATAATCTTTCTGCTTAGTCTTCCATTGGATTGTACATATCTTTTGGAAAAAGAAACAGGTCCTGAATTTTAAGTGAATAAAGCGAGAGACCTTTACTTTCGTGTAAAACTTCACTTGTAACAGGAATCGAGAAAGCATAAGAAACTGTTTCGTAGCCTTCTGCTTCTACCTTTACAGAAAAGTCATAATGTGCATTCTGTTTTTCTGCTTCAGCTTTTTCTGGTTTTACACAGAACGAATAAGTTCCCTTTGTAGAGATGTATGTTTTTGCAGGGTTAAGCCATGTCTGGTCAATCATTTCTGCCTGCTTGCCGTCTTTGCTTAAGGTTATTGTTGCATTTGTAAGCGGTTCAAAGGTTGTTCCGTCCATAACGGTTCCTGTAAAAATTGGAAAGAAGAAATATGGTGTTGTACCGCTGATATAAAGCGATTCTGGCTGGGCTTTAACCTTGTGGGTAGGTCGTTTGGAAGAACTTACAAGACGGATTCCTTCCATAGCTAATGTATCAATATCAGCCTTAATCTGTGTAAGACTGCCTTCTGCAGCTGTGTGTGTGATTCCGCGTGGTGAAACAATATACTTAGGTGGAATTCTGTTAAGAACAAAAGCCATTGTGTCTGCACGACAGTTTTCGCAGTCACAAGTAAGCCAGACTGTATTTACCTGTTTTAAATCGTCATAAAGTTTGTTTACCTTTGTTTCTACAAGCTCTTCCATCAAGTTGTGAATTTTCATAAATCCCTCGCCAATTATAAACATTTTGTTAAAATCGATAAGACAACTCCTAGTCTTATTATAATAATTATAGACCCATTCTGTTGATTTTGCAATAAAATCAATAATATGTTACAATAAAATGAGTTATGAAAAAAAATCTGGCCTTTGGGACATTTTTAAGTCTTCTTTCTCTTGTTCTGTTTTCGTGCAGTAATTCAGCAGGTTTGAACGCTTCTCTTGAAGACAAAAATATTAAGACAATTGTTGCCCAAAAAAACGAAGAAATCACATGGACAAAAGAAATCGAAAAAAGCATCCTTTCGCAGAAAATTGACTCAATTGATTATATAAATTCATCGCTTCCGCTTACGCCTGATGTTATAATCGCTTATGATGCAGGAATGCCTCATAAAAATGTTTATCCGTATCTGGAAGGTTTTGAAAGTCTTGATGTTTCGGATCTTGATGCAGAGGCCGCAAATGTTATTGCGCAGTTCTGCACGAATCTTGTCCGTAAAGAAAGCTGCGACAGCTTTATGGCAAAAGATTCTGTTTATGCGCTTGCGATGTTTTTGTATGATGCAGGTGAATGTAGTTTTGATTTTACAAATGCACGGTGGTTATTGGGAAAACCTTTTGTTACAGAGTCGTCGCTTGAAGTGCCTGCATATTTTTATCATAAGTCGGATTATTTGAGTATTAAATTTTATCTTAGCCAGGTTGAAAATGCCTATAAAGTGTTTGATGTTGAAATATCTGACACTGGAAGCAGGAGCCATTTAAGGGAGGAAAAAAATGGAAAGTAACAGCCTTACTGGAATTGAACGGGAGCTTGTTCTTCAATATCTGATAGATGGAAATGTTCCAGTTACCGTAACTCCTGTTGATGAGACTTTAGAAGTTGAATCTGTTGATAATCAGAAAAAATCTGATAAAAAAGATTCTGATTCCAAAGAAGAAATTAAGCCTGCTCTTTCTGCGGTTTTTCCGATTGCATTAAAGGGAGAGCAGATAAAGGTTTTAGAGCAGGGAATTATTCTTTTGACCAATCCTCCAAAATCTGTTCAAAACTTTACTACAAAAAAAGTTCGTGTTGAATTTTATTTTAACCGCCTTGGTCTTTATTTTTTAACAGAATTAAAACAGGTAAAGGCAGGGCTTGCGCTTGTAATTCCTTCTGAAATTATGCGCATTACAGAACTTGAATCAGAGCGTCCTTTGGATTTTAGCGCAACACTTTTTTATTCGTGCAGCGAAAATACCGATGTGCATATTGACTGTTATCCTGTTCAAAACTACAGACTTTTTTCAAAGCCAATCTGGGCAGATGTACCGGAAGAAATTCAGCATAAGGCAAAGGATTACCTTGAAGAATTTATTGCCCACGCACGTAAAACGGGAACGGCAGGAAATGGCGTTCAATTGATTCCTGTATGCCGTTACCTTGCTGACGCACGGCCAAAGATTCTGGAAGTAGAGGGAAGGGCAAATCCGCTTGATATTATTTTTGCAGATTATGAGCGCATCGTATTTGCGTCAAATGCGGATAATATGCATCTTGAGTCAGGCGCGGAATATGCTTTAGAGATGTCGTTTCCGATTGAGTCAACGGTAATAAAGGTTAGAAAAATGTTTTTAACTTGCGGTGTCGAAGCGCTTTATCAAAATGAAGAAAAAACTTTTACAGCGGCTGTCTGCCGATATACTTCTATAAAAGAAGAAGACGTCCGCTTTTTGTACGAAAAAACGACTAACAAAATTTTTTCATAAAGTGGCTTTAAAACAAAAAAGCCGCCATACGGCGACTTATTTTTAATTTTACAAAAAAGGCTGCCGGACTTTATCTTAAAACCGGCAGTTTTTTTTCTTACTGCTTCTTTGTAATTTTATCAAAGCCGCAAAGTGGAACAAGTACTTCTGGAATTGTAATTGAACCATCTGCATTCTGATAGTTTTCGATGATAGCAAGCATTGCTCGTCCTACAGCGATTGCAGTTCCGTTTAACATATGAACGTATTTATTTTTTCCATCATCGTCTTTAAAGCGTACGTTAAGGCGTCTGCTCTGGTAGTCAGTACAGTTAGAAGTAGAAGTAACTTCTCCGTATTCACCGCCGTTGCGTCCCGGCATCCATGCTTCAAGGTCCCATTTGCGGTATGCAGGCGCGCCGAGGTCGCCTGTACATGTATCTACAACGTGGAACGGAAGTCCAAGCCCAGTAAAGATTTCTTCTTCGATTAAGCGGAGTTTTTCGTGGATTTTGTCAGAATCTTCTGGAAGACAGTATACAAACATTTCTACCTTGTCAAACTGATGAACGCGGTACAAGCCTTTTGAGAACTGACCGGCAGCGCCTGCTTCGCGTCTAAAGCAGTGAGAAAGACCGCAGTAGAAAAGCGGAAGTTTTGATTTGTCCAGAATCTCGTTTGAATGATAACCGCCGAGTGTAATTTCTGCAGTTGCAACAAGACAAGTTCCTTCTTCTTCGATAGAGTAAACGTTTGATTCGTTTCCACGTGGATTAAAACCGATTCCCTTTAATACCTCTTCTCTTGCAACGTCTGGTGTAATAAATGGTGTAAAGCCGTGTTTTCTTAAAATGTTAAGAGCATACTGAATAAGTGCCTGTTCAAGGAATACGGCATCATTTTTAAGATAATAGAATTTAGGACCTGAAACTTTAGTTCCGCGCTCAAAGTCGATAAGGTCAAGTTCTTCCATAAGTTCAACGTGATCTTTTGGCTTAAAGTCAAACTTGCGTGGTGTACCAACTTTTTTTACTTCAAGATTTTCTGTATCAAGTTTTCCGATAGGTGCATCTGGATGTGCCATGTTAGGAATTTTTCTTGCAGCTTCTTCAAGCTGTGCTTCTACTTCTGCAAGTGTTTTTTCTGCATCTGCAAGTTCTTCTTTTATTTTTTTACCTTCGTCAATTAATTTCTGGCGCTGGTCGTTATCAAGTTTCTGCTTCATTGCCTGAGCATTTGTATTGCGTTTTTCCTGAAGTGCCTGACGGTCTGTTACAAGCTTTGTACGTTTGTCATAAAGTTCAACAACGATGTCTGCATCGGCTGTCATGTTTCTGTTTACGATGTTCTTTTTAACTGCTTCAAGATTATCTTTGATAAATTTATAATCTAACATGTTATCTCCTGAACTCTGTGCTTTGACCGTTTTTTTTTACGGCAATCAAAAGGCCAGAGTTTTAATTATATTTAATTCGTATTAACGAACTTTAATACTTATTTTAACGAATATCAATATAGAATCTCTTTAAATAAACACTTCGGTCTTTGGCCTTTTTCCAGAGACGGCTTTGCGGCCAGTTTGAAACAAGCGTTTCGTAATCCTTAAGTGATTCTTTAATATTCTGAACAGGCGATTTTGCTTCTAAAATCTGCCCTTCAAGAAAGAGCGCTTCGTCAATTCGTGTGGAAGCGTTTACAAAATATTGTCTTACAAGGTTAAGCGCATCTTCGTAGCGTTTTTCGTTGTAAGCCTTTTGTGCCTGTTCAAGTAAATCGCCTGCTGCAGGCTGTGTCTGTAAAGCAGTTGTCTGCTGTGTTTTTGTTTGTGCTGCAGCTTCTGCAGTTGTCTGAGTCATAGCCTTGCTTTGAGCTGAACTTTGTTCGCCAGAGCCGTTGTCATCAGAGTTTTGAATAATTGTCTGAATGCTGAATTCTTCTTCTGATGATTTTTGCTTTGGCTGCTCTTTTGACTGAGAACTGGTCTGTGCCGGCGCCGGTGTAATTTCTTCTGATGTTTCTTTATCTTCCTGTGCAACAGCCGGAATTACTTTTTCCGGTTTTGGCGGAACAACTTTAGCATATTCAGGCGAAATTACATGATCGTTATCAACTGCAGACTCTGTATCAATTGAAACTTCGATATAGTCGTCAATGTATTTTCCAGAGAGTGCATCATTTTTATAAAAGTGCAAAACTGCTTTTCCAGATTTGCGTGATTTTAAAGTGAATGTTGTTTCGCCGTTTTCAATTTTGCGGCCATGAAAAATCAAAAGATTCTGGCGGTCATTTTCGCCAAGGTAAACCCAGCCTGTGCCCGGGTAGCCGATGTCAAGAAACTGATTGTTTTTAATTTTAATTTCGCGCGAAGGTACTATAGGTGCCGGTTCTTCTTTGCTGGAATTAATTGCGTCAGAGGCATCTGAAAGTTCCTGCTGCAAAGAAGGTGTTGTGTCGTCTGTTTTTTCAGAAGAAGGCGACTTTGTATCAGGCTTTTTTTGTTCCTCTTTTGAAACTTCTGTCTTTTGAGGTTCTGGAGAAGTTTTTGTCTGCTCAGATGGTTTTTCTGTTTGTGCAGTATATGATTGAATTTCTTTAGATTCTTCTTTGCTTTCCTGTTCTGCTAAATCTTCCTGTGCGACTGGTTCTTCTGTAAGAGTTTCGCGATCAAGAAGTTTTTCAAGGTCTTCTTGAATTTCTGATTCAGGAATTTTTTCCTGAACGATGAGGTCGTCTGATAATTCTTCTGTAACAGGCTCTTCGGTAATTGTTACTGTATCGTTCTGCGCGCTTAAATCTGATTCATCAGCGTCAGATTCTGTCTGAGTGCTGCTAGAGTCAGATTCGTCTGAAGATTCTGCCTGAGTATTTTGTGTAACTTGAGTCTCTTGATTTTTTGACTCTGATGAAGTTGATAAGCAGGAAAAAAACATAAGAGACATAACTGCAGAAAATAAAACGACTTTTTTCATGGTGCTGCTCCTAAAATTTCTTCAACGAGATTATCATTTGCTTCTTCAAGATTCTTAAGTGCATTAGAGTCGGGGAGTGTAAAATATTCTTCGGCTTCTTCTTCTGTCCATTTGTCATGCGGCTCGCGTGTTAAAGCGTAACCGTCAGGAACAGAAGGACCTTCCGGGAGTAAAACCTTTTGGTCTGGTTCAAGTGGAAGCTCTGTTGATTCAAGCGCTTTATGCTGCTTTTCCGGATTGCAGGACTGAACTATAAATGCGGTCATTGCAAGAAAAAACAGCACTACAAGAACTGTTGTTATAATTGCGCTTATTTTATTTTCTCTGTAGAAATCTTTTATGTTTTCAAAGATTTCAGAAAAATCAATCATTCGTTGGTTCCCTTGTTTTCTTCTTCCGAAGTATTTTGTCCGGCGTCTTCAGAAGCGGCGTCGGTGGTTTGCGCAGTTTCAGTATCGGCAGAAGAATCGTTGCTGGTTTGCGCAGTTTTAGTACCGGCAGAAGAATCGTTGCTGGCTGTAGTGTTTTCTTCTGTGTTTTCCGGTGTCTTATTGCGCGGAGCCGGACGCTGTGGAAGAACAACTCCCTGTTCAGGTTCGACATCTTCTTCTACAAAATCATCGTTTTCGTGAATTACTTCTGAACGAATCTTTTCGATATCATCATCAAGACGCAGCGCAATAATTTTACTGATTCCCGATTCTTCCATTGTAACACCAAGCATCGTGCCGGCACCCATTACAGTCTTCTTGTTATGAGTAATTACAATGTACTGGCTGATGTTTGCAAACGAACGGAGCGCTGTAACAAAGCTTGATACGTTTTTATCATCAAGCGCTGCGTCGATCTCGTCCAAAAGACAGAATGGACTTGGACGAACCTGATATGTTGCAAACAAAAGGGCAATGGCTGTCATTGTCTTTTCTCCACCAGAAAGGAGGGCGATGTTTTCAAGCTTCTTTCCTGGTGGCTGTGCAAGAATATCAATACCGGTTGTAAGAATATTATTTGGATCTTCCAGTCGGAGTTCGGCATGACCTCCGTTAAAGAGACGGCGGAACATATTGTGGAAGTTCTTTTTAATTTTGTTGTATGTATCAAGGAACATGTCACTTGATTTTGCCTTGATTTCTTCTGAAACGCGGACAAGATCTTCAAGTGTTTTCTGAGTATCCTTAAAGTTTGCTTCCTGACGTTCGTAGCGGTCTTTAACTTCTGTAAACTCTTCCGGAGCCATAAGGTTAATGTTGTGACCAAGACCTTCAAGACCTTCTTTTGCCTTTGACAAATCTTCTTTTAATTTTGCAACTGGAGTTGTAATTGTGTACATGTGCTCTTCGTAATCCATAAGATCGCGCGAGTACTGGTCAAGGAAGTTCTGTTTAACGTTGCGAATTTCTGTATCAAGAGAACCCATAGAAACAGAAAGCTGCTCGTACTGATGCTGGAATTTAGTCTGTAATTCCTGCTTTTTCTGGAGGTCATTCTGTTTACCGGAAACTTTGCTGTTGCAGTCGTCAATCTGTTTGTAAAGATTTGTCTGTTTGTCAGCAGTCTCTGCACCACGGCGTTCAATTTCGGCAAGTTCTTCCTGAATTGTATCAATCTGCTCCTGAACGTCTTCTAAGCGGTGATTTTCTGAATATATTTCTTCTTCGTTTGTTTTAAGGTTGAGCTCTTCTGTTCTTACGCTGCGCTGAAGCATTGTAATTTTTTCTTCGGCAGAACGCATCTGTTCACCCATTGCGACTTCGTTCTGCTGGAGTTTAGAAAGAGTATCTTTGTACTCATCGATTTTCATCGAGAGGGTAACGTTAGCAGCATTAAGGTCTTTGATAACCTGATTGTAATCTGCAACAAGTTTAAGGTTGTCGGCGATTTTTGCATCGATTGCGCGCTTTTGGGTGATAATTCCTTCCGGCGCTAAGAACTCGCTGATAAAGGCAGGAGATGCGTTTATGTAATCTGTGAGAGCCTGTTCAAGAGTTGCAATCATGTTGCGCGCTTCTTCAAAAGCGCCAGCGGCTTCTGAGATAAGCTTCTGGCCTTCGTCTGTCGAGCGGCAGCCGGTCTTAGAAGCATCGCTAAAGATATTTTTACGTCCTTCTGTAAAGACTCTGAGTTTTCCGACAATTTCTTCAAGGCGCGATTTTGCGCTGTTCATTGCGTTTTCAGAATAACCTGCATCCTTTAATTTTGCGTCAAGCATTGTTACGATGTCTTCGGTAATTGCAGTTAATTCCTTTTGCAAAAGTGCGCGGTCAGCGTCAAGCTGTTCAATCTGCTGTTGCTTTTCTTTTGCACGGTTATCATTTTCTGTAATCTGACTTCCGGCAGTTGTAATATTCTGCTGGAACGATTCTATGTTCTTTTTGATGTCGGCAAGATATTTTGTTTTTTCGTGAAGATTACTCTGAGCATCGCCGACTTCTTCTGTAAGGTCATCAATGCGGCCCTGAATTGCAGTTTTCTTTGCTTCGAGTTGAGCGATTTTATCTTTAATTTCTGCAAGACGGGTGTGCTGCTGTTTCTGCAGGTCAAGCTTACCGCTTTTAAGAGCCATGATTTCGGCCATTTCCTGCTGGCATGCGTAAACCTGTTCCTGAAGTTTTTTTACAAAGTCTGTATTTTCTGTAAGAGAGTTTTGAATTTCTTCAATTTCTTTTCTTACGCTGTCGCGTTTTTCTTCTACTTCTTTAATTGAAGTTTCGTTGCGCGATTTTGTCTCGATAAAGCCTTTAAGTTTTAAAAGCTGAATATCAAGCTGAATGTTAAAGATTTCTTCTTTTATTTTACGGTATTTAATTGTCTTTTCAGACTGAACTTTTAACGAATCGTAATTGCGTTTAATTTCGGCAAGTGAAATTTCAATCTGCTGAAGGTTCTGTCTTGTTTTTTCAAGTTCTCGTTCTGCCTCGGCACATTCAGCCTTAGAACGGCTGATTCCGGCTGCTTCTTCAAAAAGATAGCGGCGGTCTTCCGGCTTGCTCGAAAGAATCTGGTCGATTTTTCCCTGTTCCATTACAGAGTAAGCGGCTTTTCCAACACCGGTATCCATAAAGAGTTTACGGATTTCGGAAGGTCCTACCTGACGGCCGTTAATAAAATACTGAGCTTCACCAGAGCGGTAAAGACGACGTTTAATTTCAATTTCTGAGTCTTCAAGAGGAAGAAGACTGTTTTCGTTCATGATAGTAAGGGCTACTTCGGCAACGTTTAAAGCCGGACGGTTTGCAGTTCCGGCAAAGATAACGTCTTCCATTTTGTCTGCACGAAGGTTTTTGCTCTTGTTTTCAGCTAAAACCCACTTCATTGCGTCAACAACGTTACTTTTTCCACATCCGTTAGGGCCCAAAAGCGCTGTAATACCGCTTGAAAAATCTATATGAGTCTTATCAGCAAAAGATTTAAATCCAAAAATGTCAAGACTTTTTAAAAACACAAAAATCCACCTTATAAAATTTATACAATTATAGCACAAATCAAGGCTCAATTCAAGATTTCGCGCGGGGCTGAAAGTGTGCGGAATTATTCTTCGCTTACATCGCCCGGGTTAACGAGTTTTCCTTTAAAAAGCATTTTTGGATAGACGCAAAGGCCAAATTTCTTTTCTAAGGCGGCGTATTTTCGCATTTCGTATTCATCGCCGATTACGACATTTATGCCAGTTTTGCCGGCGCGTGCGGTACGGCCCGAGCGGTGGACAAAAAAGTCTTCGTTAGAAGGCAGGTCCATCTGGATAATGTGGGTCACACCCTGAATGTCTAAGCCGCGGCTTGCAAGGTCGCTTGTGATTAAAATGCGGCATTTTCCGCTTCTAAATTTGTCAATGGCCGATTTGCGCTCTTTTTTGTCGGTTTTTGCATGGAGTGCAAGGCAGTCAATTTTTTTGTACTGGAGTTTTGATGCAATATTTTCTACCTGGTCTGCGCGGCTTATAAAGACAAGTGCTTTTTCTGGGTTTTCGGCAAGTAAAAAGCTTTTAAGGGTTTGAATTTTATCGCGTGACTCGGCATAGATTGCCCAGTGGGTTATGCGCTTAGACAAAATGTCTTCTTTTGGGAGTATGACTTCGGCGGCATTTGAGAAAAGGCTTTTAAGCGTTTTCTTTGTTCCTTCGTTGATGGTTGCAGAACAGGCGACAAACTGAGAATCACAGGGAATGTTACTTATAATTTTTTTTGTTTCATCGGCAATCTCAACGCTTAAAAGCCGGTCGGCTTCGTCAAGGACAAGGGCTTTTACCTGCTGGGATTTGATTTTTTTTAAGTGAATTAATTCCAGGATGCGCGACGGGTTTCCGATTAAAAGCTGTGGCTTTTCCTTTAAGGATTCTATCTGGCGCTTTAAGGGCGTTCCACCGATAAAAAGGCTTGCTTTAAGCTCTGTGATTTTTGAAGCATTTGATTTTATTTGGGATGCAAGTTCGTAAGTTGGAGCTAAGATTATGATTTTGTCTTCGGCGCTTGATTTATTCAGCATGTTCTGAACAAGAGGTAAAAGGTATGCAAAAGTTTTTCCGGTTCCTGTTTCGGATTCAAAAAGGATGTTTTTTGACTGTAAAATCTCAGGAATTACTTTCTGCTGAATTAATGAAGGCTCTGAGATTTCGAGCGCTGAAAGTTTTTCTGTAAGAGTTTCCGATAGTCCAAGGGACAAAAATGCGTTGTTTTCGTTCATTCCGTAACTATAGCAAATATCCGTTCGTTGTGCTATAATAAATTCCTATGAAAATCGGGATAGATACGCTCGGGCTTGATCACGGGCAGTCTGGTCTTGGCTCTTATCTTTTTTATCTGATGAAGAACCTTTCGCCAAATGATCAGATTCAATACAGCCTTTTTGGTCAGGAAGATGACCGTTATACATATAAAGCAAATTTTGATACAGAATATAATGCAGTTGATGTTTCGGATTCTATAAAAGCGCAGAGATGGTGGCATCGTTTTGACTGTGCGCGTTTTGTTCGTCAGCAAAAGTATGATGTTGTTTTTTATTGTGCTGCAAGCAGAATGTTTCCTAAAAAGACTGGCGTAAAGGGAATTGCTGTCATTAACGATATTGTTTCAAAGCTGGTAGAAGACGAGGGCGACAGATATTTATCCTGCAAGGGACTTAAGTATTTAAGAAATGCCTGCCGTATAATTGTTCCGACTCAGTTTGTAAAAAATGATCTTGTTCAGTACGGTTTTTCGGGTGACAAAATCTGTGTCATTCCAAACGGAATTGACCATAATCTTTTTTATCCCCAGAATCTTTCGGACTCAGAATATGTCGATATTAAGCCTTTTGCAATCAAGCGCCCTTATATAATTTACCCGACTCGAATTTCGGGCGCGGACAAAAATCACATCCAGCTGATAAGGGCCTTTAATCAGTTTAAGAAAAAGACAAATCTTGCGCATCGCCTTGTTCTTGCAGGCGATCACGATTCTTACGCTGAACAGGTTCAAAAAGAGATTTTAGCTTCGCCTTATGCAAGTGATATTTTTTTAACGGGATTCTTTCCGCATAAAGAGCTTGGGCCTCTTTATTCCAATGCGGACGCGTGCATCTTTCCATCGGCAAGAGAAGGGGTAGGACTTCCGGTTCTTGAGATGATGGCGTGCGGTGTTCCTGTTGCATGTTCTTGTAAGGGTGCTTTGCCAGAGGTTTCTGGTAATAATGCGGTTTTCTTTGACCCTGATAATATTGACCAGATTGCAGATTCTCTTGAAAAAATCTTAAGCGATACAAATCTCAGACAGAATCTTATTCAGAATGGACAAAAATGGGCAGCATCGTTCACATGGAAGAATACTGCCCTTAAAATAGAAAATCTTATTGCTGAATTGTAGGTCTTATGCAGTCTTTTCTACAAGAAGAGACTGTGTATCGATGGCACAATCCTGCTTTACGATGTCTTTTGTAATTTCGAGCTTCTTTTTACCCTTGATGCTTGGAACTTCAAACATGATGTCGAGAAGCATTTTTTCGACAATCGCACGAAGTCCACGCGCACCAGTTTTCTGCTTGATTGCAATATCTGCAATTTCTGCAATTGCTTCATCTGTAAACGAAAGATCAACGTCATCCATCTTAAACGATGCCTCAAACTGCTTTGTAATTGCGTTCTTCGGCTGAGTCAAGATAGAAATAAGGTCGTCTCTTGTAAGCTCTTTTAATGCAACAGAAATCGGCATACGACCGATAAGTTCCGGGATGAGACCGAATTTAACAAGGTCGTCTGAAGTAACCTGATTTAAAAGGTCTACGCGTTCCTGGTCTGTCATCTTTACGTTTTTAGAACCAAAGCCCATTGACTGACCGTTTGTTCTCTGCTCGATGATTTTATCAAGTCCGACAAATGCACCGCCTAAGATAAAGAGGATGTTTGTCGTATCAATTTCAAGCATTTCCTGGTTAGGATGTTTTCTTCCGCCCTGAGGAGGAACGCTTGCTTTTGTTCCTTCGATGATCTTTAAGAGAGCCTGCTGAACGCCTTCTCCCGAAACATCTCGTGTAATGGAAGTATTTTCGCTCTTGCGTGCAATCTTATCGATTTCGTCAATAAAGATGATTCCTTTTTCTGCAGCCTGAATGTTTCCGTTTGCGGCATTGATCAACTTGAGAAGAACGTTTTCTACGTCTTCACCAACGTAGCCGGCTTCTGTAAGGGTAGTAGCGTCTGCGATTGCAAATGGAACCTTAAGCTTTTGAGCGAGTGTCTTTGCAAGAAGGGTTTTTCCGCTTCCTGTTGGTCCGATTAAAAGGATGTTTGATTTTTCGATTTTGACATCGCTTTTGTCAAAGTTTTTGAGAGAAGACATTCTCTTGTAGTGGTTGTAAACTGCTACAGAGAGTGCTTTTTTTGCGTAGTCCTGACCGATTACGTACTGATCAAGGTATGCTTTAAATTCTCTTGGAGAAGGTACTTCTGTCAAATTGATCGAAAGCTCTTCTCCCGGTTCTGAGTCAAAAATGCCTTTACAGATTTCTACACATTCATTGCAGATATATACCGGTGCAATACGTGAACCGATAAGTCGTCTAAAGTCATCTTTTTTATTACCTGCAGGAAGTCCGCAAAATGCGCAATATTCCTGACTGCCGAATTTTTTCACTTTCTATTTTCTCCCTTCCATTATCTGGTCGACGATGCCGTATTCAAGGGCATCTTTTGCTGACATAAAAAAGTCACGTTCGATATCAGAGGCAACGGTTTTTTCCGTTTTCCCTGTATCGCGTGCAAGATATTCAATTGAAAGTTTTTTAAGGCGAAGAATTTCTTTTGCCTGAATTGCAACGTCTGTTTCCTGTCCTTCTGTTCCGCCTGAAGGCTGATGAATCATTACTCTTGAAGATGGAAGAATATAGCGTTTGCCTTTAGTTCCTCCTGCAAGAAGAATTGCTCCCATGCTTGCAGCCTGTCCGATACAGATTGTCTGAACCGGGCACTTGATGTAGTGCATTGTATCATAAATAGCAAGCCCGGCTGTTACAGAGCCTCCCGGTGAATTTATGTATACGCTGATGTCTTTGTCAGGATTTTCTGATTCAAGGAATAAAAGCTGTGCTATAACGCTGTCTGCGCTCTCATCATTTATCGGGCCGTCAATAAAGACGATACGGTCTTCGAGAAGTCGTGAATATATGTCATACTGTCTTTCACCATTTCCGCTTTTTTTAATTACATAGAGCGGGTAATAACTCATCTGTTCGTTCATAATCTTTCCTTATTCTCTTTTCGGATACTTATATTAAATAAATATATCAAAAAAATGTCAAATCGTCTTTAATTTTTGTCAAAAAAAAAGCTGTCAGTTAAAGACAGCTTTTTTTGCACGTTATTATGAGAACTTAGCGCTGCTTAAAGAGGTCTGCAAAAGACATCTTGTCGCCTTTAGAAACTTTAACTTCTTTGTAGAGTTCTTCGTAAAGTTTCTGTTCTTTAGCATCGTCAATAAGATATTCTTTGGAACGTGGATCTGCATAGTGCTTTTTAACGTCTTCTACTGACATTCCGCCTTCTTCTGCGATCTTTGCATACTGTGCTTCGATTTCTTCTGGAGTAACAGAAATGTTGCGCTCTTTAAGAAGGCTTTCTACGATGATGCGGCTCTTGAGCATTTTTTCGCTGTCTGCTGCCCACTGTGATGTCATTGCTTCCTTAGACTGGCCTGAAGCGAGAATCATTTTTTCAAGCTGTTCAGGGCTTGTCTGGAACTGCTGGGCCATCATTCTCCAGCGTCCGTCGAGTTCTGCCTGAAGCATACTTGCAGGAATGTCAAAGTTGTTCTTTTCTACAAGCTGAGAAAGAAGGTCGTTGTTCTTCATTTCTTTGATGCGGCGTTCGCGTGCTGTTTCCATCTGGCGCTTGAGATCTGTTTTAAGATCGTCGAGTGTCTTGTATTTTTCGTTAACATCCTGAGCAAGTTCGTCATCCAGAGCAGGAAGATTGCGTAATTTGATTGCTGTTACAGTTACGCTGATTTTCTTTGTTTTTCCTGCAAGTTCTGCATCAGGATCATCTTTTTTGTATGTTTTTGTAATTTCTTTTGTTTCGTTCTTTTTAAGACCGATGATTTCGTCGTCGATTTTGTAGATATTTTCGCCAGTTCCAACTGTAAATACAAAGCCTTCGCGTTTAGAACCGTCAACTACATTACCGTTGTCGTCAAGTTCGCAGTAGTTGATTGTAACGATATCGTCTTTTGCAACTGCTTCACCGTCTTTTTTGTCAGTTACTGTTGCGTTGCGTTCCTGAATGCCTTTGAGTTCTTCTGCAAGTTCAGCATCGCCGATTGTAACCTGTGGTTCTTTTACTGTGATTCCAGAAAAGTTTTTAACTTCTACTTTTGGAAGAATATCGTAAGTTACTGTATATGTAAGGTCTTTTGTAAAGTCAAGTTCTGGAACACTTTCGAGTTTTGGCTGAGCATATGGAAGAGGACGATAGTCTTTTTCGTTTTCATCAGAGAAAATTTCGTTTAATGAGCCGTCAATTACTTCGCTTAAAGTGTCGGCTTTGAGTGCGTCGCCGTATTTGCGTTCAAGTACACTTGCTGGAACGTGTCCTTTTCTAAATCCAGGAATCTGTGCGTTTTTTGTGTAGTTTGCAGTTACCTTTTTATAAGTTGCTTCAATGTCGCTTTTGTCTACTGTTACTGTAAGTTTTACTGCTGATTTTTCGAGTTTTTCGTAATTCTTTGATAATTTCACGATATTAATCCTCTTGTAAAAAAAATGAATAAAAAAAAGCGATTCAGATTGCTCTAAAATCGCTTTAATTTAGAGCGGGAAACGGGAGTTGGACCCGCGACATCCACCTTGGCAAGGTGGCGCTCTACCACTGAGCTATTCCCGCAAAATATTGAGTTTTGCGCTCTGAATGTAATGCAGAAAAATTAATCTGCTAGAGCGGGAAACGGGAGTTGGACCCGCGACATCCACCTTGGCAAGGTGGCGCTCTACCACTGAGCTATTCCCGCAGATGTAATCTTTGCAAACCCGATATTCGAGTTTTGCGAGAGGAGGGACTTGAACCCTCAAGCCGAAGCACTAGATCCTAAGTCTAGCGTGTATGCCAGTTTCACCACTCTCGCTTAATGAAACTACGTGAAGAAAATATATCAAAATCGCTTAAGTCTGTCTAGTGGTTTGGAATATTTTTTTTGCGCACGGGGTGAAATTTGCAAACCGTGTGATTTAAATTTGAATTTCCGCCTGTAGCATGTTAAAATTGTAAGCAATAAAAATATTTGCTGCATTAGTGCCCGATTTAGGGTGCGCTGCTTTTTAGGAAGGAAATAAATATGAAAAGAAAACTTTTTACTATTATTACAGCTGCTGTTTTGACTTGTTTACTTTTTTCGTGCAAAAAAGAAAATAGATATGCTGCTGACACACACAAGGCCGTGCTTGAAGGAAAGACTGTAGTCGAGCGCTACGGAAATCTTCAGGTTATCGGAGCTGACTTGTGTAACGAAAAAGGGGAGCCTGTTCAGCTTAGGGGAATGAGCTCTCACGGACTTCAGTGGTATGGAAAATATGCCAACAAAAATGTAATTACCTGGCTTCGTGATGACTGGAACTGCCAGCTCTGGCGCGCTGCATTGTATACATACGGCGGATATATCGGAAATCCGGTTTTAAAAGAAAAAGTGATTGACTCAATCGAAGCCTGTATCGACTGCGGAATGTATGTTCTTGTTGACTGGCATGTTCTTAATGACCGCGATCCGCTTTTGTATCAAAAGCAGGCTGAAGAATTTTTTGATGAGATTTCTAAGACTTACGGTGATAAACCAAATATCATTTACGAAATCTGTAATGAACCAAACGGTGACGACATTACCTGGAAAGACAACATCAAGCCTTATGCCGAAAAAATTATTCAGGTAATCAGAAAAAATGACCCTGACAATATCATCATTGTCGGAACTCCTGTATGGTCAAGCGATGTCACTTCTGCGGCAGAAGATCCAATTTTGAATCAGAAAAACATCATGTATACACTTCACTTTTATGCAGGTTCTCATGGTTCAAGCCGCCGCGGACACATTACCAAGGCAATTAAAAAGGGACTTCCTATCTTTGTAACAGAGTGGGGTTGTACAAAAGAAAGCGGTGACGGCGGTGTCTTTGAAAAAGAAACAATGGAATGGATTAAATACATGGAAGAAAACAATATTTCATGGACAAACTGGTCTGTAAACAACAAGGGAGAAGACTCGGGTGTTCTTGTATTTAATGCTGACCGTGATGCAAAAGGCGGCTGGAAAGATAAAGATCTTTCTAAAGCCGGAAAATTCATCCGTAGAATTCTTAGAAACGAACTTACATACGATATTTATAAGGAAGAACAGAAGAAAAAATAGCTTCTGGTAAAAATATGCCTAATCTCATTGACTATATAAAATGGCGGGGTGACCTGTCTTTTAAAACTCATAAATTTAACGAAATTGATATGCTCGTTCTTTGTCAGATTTCTTATCTGAATTTTGATGAGCTTGCTCCGGCTGAACTGAAAGCGGGAATGACTTTAAGCGCGCTGTGGAATGCGTTTAGATCCGAGCCCGATTTTGAAAAACGTGCAGACCTTGGAGTTATGATAAATCCTCAAACTGTGGATGTTTTTGAGCTTGCTGCAAAGTCTGAGCGCTTTGAAAATGTCCGCATCGCAGGCTATGTAAATAAAATTGACATAGAGCGTGAGGAACAGTTTTCTGCGATGACATATTTTACAGAAAAAGAGCGAAAAAATCCTTACGTTGTTTTTCGCGGAACGGACGATACGATTGTCGGATGGAAAGAAGACTTTAACATGGCTCTTTCGACAGATATTCCGGCACAGCTTGATTCAATAGAATATATTAACAATGTCGCAAAGTTATGTCGTGGAAAAATCTGTACTGCGGGGCATTCCAAAGGCGGAAACCTTGCCGTTTACGCTGCCTGCTTTATGAATGATTCATATAAAAAGCGGCTTTCTGTTGTTTACAACTTTGACGGGCCGGGATTTACTTCTAAGGTACGCTCGACTTCTGCTTTTGATGCAGTCCGTTCGCGTATTAAGTCCTGGTATCCGTATGAGTCAATAATCGGTATGCTTTTTGAGCATGATGACGGCTACACGGTTATCGAAAGTTCTCAGAAAGGTGTGTGGCAGCACGATGCTCTGTCATGGCAGATCGAAGGCCGCTATTTTGTTACCAAACCAGAGCTTGACTCAAAAAGCATCTATTTTAACAGGACATTTAATACATGGCTTTCAAAGCTTCCTGAGCAGAAGCTTGAAAAAGTTATAGATGCCATTTTTGATGTGCTTGCCGTAACAGGGGCTAGAACAAATTCTGAGCTTGAATCTGATTTCTTTGGCAATACAAGAAAGATTATAAAGGCAATAGGTTCTCTGGATAACGATGTCAGAACAGAGGCCGGCGAGTTTGTAAAGCTCCTTTTGGACAGTGCGCTTTCGGGGCGTAAGTAAGTCTTTACGTCGAGCGCAGCATCCTGTACGTCGCGCATGCGCTAATTGACAATCGTGGTGTAATTTATTACTATTATTCAATCATTTTTTAGAATAAAATTCGGCTGTTCTTAGACGAGAAACAGTCTTTGGAGTGTTATTTTATGGAAGCTATGAAAGTTGTGCTTATCGTATTGTTTGTAATCATCAGTATTTTGCTTGTTCTTCTTGTTCTTATCCAGAACGACGAAGGTGGCGGACTTGGTGGTCTTCTTTCAGGTGCAGGTTCTGCTGCATTTGGTTCACATTCGGCAAGTGTAATAAATAAAACAACTTTTGTTCTTGTTGTTCTTTTCTTTGTAACTGCTTTTGCAATTGCACGTCTTAACAAGGCTCCTGCAATTAAAGAACTTAAAGCAGAAGAAGCTGTTGAACAGCAGCTTTCTCCAGAAAGCGAAGCAGGTGACTGGTGGAACGATGTAAACGAAAAACCAGCAGAAGCTTCAGAAAATTCTTTGTCAGCAACTGACGGAGAATAATAGCGTTTATAACAGGTAAATTACGGACAGACGCTATGTTACGTGATTTGATTAATATCAGCTCTGTAAATACCAATTTGCAGAGCACGAATAAAGATGAATTATTTGAAGAAATGACAGAAATGCTCGTTTCTCAAAATTCCGCTTTAAATAGAGACGAAGTTCTTGAGTCTTTATTGGTTAGAGAGAAAAAACTTTCTACCGGCATTGTTAAGGGAATTGCAATTCCTCATTCAATCAGTCCTGTAATTAAAAAGCCTGTTATTGCTATTGGTGTCAGCCGCGAGGGAATCGATTATGATTCTCTTGACGGTAAACCTGTACATGTTGTCGTTACGATTATTTTTCCTGCCAGCGACAATGTAAATCATCTTAAAATCATGCAATGCTTTGCTCATATTTTTAGTGATGAGCATTTTTATAAAACAGTCATGGAAAAAACTGATCCCTCTCATGTACTGAAGACCATTTTTTCTATTGAAGAAAGCCTGTAATTTAAAAAAATAATTGGAAAAAAATCCAGTTGTGAGTTAAAATATATTACAGAGCATCTGGAGGAAGAAATGGCAGAGAGCGATTCGGATATTTTAACGCACTTACTTGAGGTAGAATCGGAGGCGGCTCTTCTTGTTGATAATGCAGAGACCGAAGCAGGCAAGAGAATCCTGGCTGCCAAAACTAAGGCTGACGAAGTTTTTCATTCACAATATCTTGATAAAGTAAAGGTCTTAGAAGACGACTATAATCAGAAAATTCAAAGCTATCAGAAAACTCATGACGAAAGTTTTGAGCAGTATAAAAATAATATAGAACAAAGCCAGAAAGACATAGGCGCTTTTGATGCGCTTATGAATAAAACGCTTTTTAATGCGTAAAGGCGGCATGTATGGATCGAACCGGGGCTTCCTGTTACATATATGCAAAGGCAAGCGGAATGCTTGCAAAATCCTACACAGGTCCAAATGCAAAAAAACTCTTTAATGCAAAGTCCTTACAGGAACTTTGGTCACTTCTTTTTGATGACGAAATGCCGTCTGTTCCGCAGACTGTTCTTGCGCAGGTAATCGAAAAAAAATCTTACGAAAAATTTGTTGAAGAATACAATACTCTTTTGACCGCTTATTCAAAACCGGACGATGTGCTTGTCGAGCTTTTGCACTGGTTTGATTTTGAAAATCTAAAAAATGCCGGCGCGCTTCTTTCTACAGGTCACAGCGAAAAACTTGATTACACTTCGATAAAGCCGTTCAACCTTTTAAAATATGAACAGTGGCCTGATTTAGAAAAAATGACAGTCGGTACAGAGCTTGCCTGGTATAATAGACCGCCGCAGGTTTTTGAGCAGCAGGAGTTTTCCAACAGACTTGATATTCAATTCATAAAAAAAATATGGAAGGTTTCAGAAAAGCTTCCTGCAGCAGAAAAAAAAGCTGTACAGAAAATTATTGCCGAACGCTATTCTATGAAAAATATTCTTTGGGCAATGCGCTTAAAGGTGTATTATAATATGAGTAGTGACGAGATAAAAAATCGGCTTGTATTTTTAGAAGACAGAAAAAGCCGCTCTGATTTGTTTGCGAAAGAGGCATTGAAAATTCTTGATTTTAATGTTGATTCGTATGATGATTGGAGTAAGTGGCATTACGCTTTTCTTTTGAATTCAAGTGACGATTTAAGATTCTGGAAGCTTGATCCGCAGTTTGTTGAACAAAAGGTTTCGGACTTGTTTTATGTTCAGATGAAGCGCAATTTTCATCGTGAGCCGTTTACTGCAATGGTGATGGTAGCGTGGTTTTTTATTAAGATGCACGAGCTTGATAATATAAGAATGGTCACAGAAGCGATAAGGCTTAATGTTGATATAGAAGAAAGAGGTATAGATGGCTAGAACGACTCCTATGCGGCTTGTAGAACTTATGGTTCTAAAGCAGGATATTTCTAAAGTACTTTCATATCTGGGAAGAAAGGCATGCTTTCAGTTTCAGACTTCGTTTGAAGATTCTGAAAATAAATCGCAGACCTCTTCTAATAAAGAACTCGAGCTTTACAGACAGCTTGATCAGGTACGCGCATTTTTGACTTTGCCGGAATATTCCGGACCAATCGAAAAAACTACAATGCCTGAGCAGAGCGATTATATTCAGGTACAGGGAATTCTTGACAGCATTAAAGAGCTTCAGGAAAAAACAGGCAAAGAATACGATGTAAATAAACGTGTCGAAGAAGCATACGATGAAGCAATAGCTTTTTCTAATCTTAAGGCAGCATATTCTGATCTGGAAAATCTTTCGTTTTTAACAATCCGTATCGGTAAAATAGATCCGGATGAATTTGATGAACTTAAATTTGATGTCGGAAGTCGCGCTATAGTTATTCCTCTTGGAGAATCAAAGTCGCGCATTCTTGCTGCCTCTTCTAAAAAAGGAAGGTTTGCACTTGATTCTGAATTAAAGAAACATAATTTTGTTAATATTGAAGTGCCGGAGGATTTTAAAGGAATCCCTGATGATGTTCTTGAAGCCTTAAAAAAACAGAAAGAAGATTCTGATGAAAAACTGAAGGGCTATGAAGACCAGCGTAAAAACTTTTGTGACACTCACAAGGATGTTATATACGATTTGCTTGGAAAGCTTTCTCTTGCAAGTCAGGTTTGCGCAACAGAAAATAAACTTGAAGCAACTAAACTTGTTTACAGAATTACAGGCTGGATTCCACTTGTTGATGCAGACAAGGTTCTCAAAGACTTGCAAGAAATTACAGAAGGCCGTATTGCAATCAGGGAGTATAAACCGGAAGAAGTTCCGAGTGTTATAAAAGGCAAAGAAAAAGTTCCTGTAGAATTGAAACACGGAAAATTTGTCTCAAGCTTTAAGAGAATGATTTTTAGTTACGGCTCACCTGTTTACGGAACTGTTGACCCGACGCCGTTTGTTGCATTGTTCTTTACGATTTTGTTTGGAATTATGTTTGGCGATGCAGGTCAGGGACTTATATTTTTGTTAGTAGGAATTTTGATGGCATGCAAAGTAATAAAAGTCGGTGGCTGGAATAAGTTTGCTCCGATTTTTATGGCCATCGGTTGTACCAGTATGATAATGGGAATTTTAACCGGTGAGTTTTTTGCAAACGAAACACTGTTGATTCCTGTTTCAAGATTTTTGACCGGTTTATTTGGAGAACCGCGCGACCAGATTTTGCATATGATGCCAAGCTCGGATCCTCATTCTATTTTGAACATGTTTAAGTTTTTTGGTTTTTCAGTTGCTGTCGGTTTTCTTATCAACTCAACGGGACTTATTATTAACATCATAAATAATATTTATAAAAAGCATCCTGGTCGCGCGTTGTTTGGCAAGAACGGACTTTGCGGTGCGGTGTTCTTCTGGTATGTGATAATTTTTGTTGTACGCATTTTCTTGTTTAAGCACGAGATTCATATGTATGACTGGATTGTAATTGGCGTAAGCCTTTTTGGTGCAGCCTTTGGAGAACCTTTTGAACGCCTGCTTGACGGAGAACGCCCGGTATTAGAAAACGGTTTTGGGTCGGCTTTAATTTCGGGTGTGGTTGAATTGATAGAAGTAATAATCGGCTACATGTCAAATACGATAAGTTTTTTGCGTGTCGGTGCGTTTGCTTTTGCGCATGCAGTTTTGGGTTATATCATTGCAAAGATGTGCGAGATTGCACCTGCTGCAGGTGCGGTTTTGATTTTGATTGTCGGTAATGCAATTGTTGTTGTACTTGAAGGAATGATTGTTGCAATTCAGGTTATCCGTTTGCAGTATTATGAGTTCTTCTCTAAATTCTTTAACGAAACAGGACGTGAGTTTAAGCCTTATGCTTTTACAAGTGTTCCTGAAATAAAATAAAAAATATCTTGTGCAAAAAAAAATTGCGCAGAGTTTACAGGAGTTTTATATGAATAAGAAAATTTTTGTTTTAATGTCGTTCCTTGCGATTTTTGGAATTGCAGGATTGTTTGCTCAGGAAGAAACTGCTTCTGCTGAAGAAACACAAGTTGTTAAGCAGGCAGATAATTCACAGGCATTTAAGTACATTGCTGCAGGTATTGCAGTAGGTCTTGCATGTATCGCAGGTGGTAGTGCAGTTGGAAAAATCGGTGCTGCCGCAATGGGTGCCATGAGCGAAAACGCAGAGCTTTCTGGAAAGGCTCTTCCATTTGTTGGACTTGCTGAAGGTATCTGTCTCTGGGGATTCCTTGTTGCTTTGTTGATTATTATTCTTTAGTGTCCTCATATTTACGAGGTTGTTTTGGAATATTTTATTATCGGTGAGCGTGAACTTGTTCTTGCTTTTGCACTTGTCGGCGTAAAAGGTGCCTATGCTTCTAACAGAACTCAGGCACTTGATGCGTTTAACAAAGTAACAGGACAGTCAGGACTTGTGTCTGCTCAATTAAGTTCGGGTCTTCCTAAGGTTCTCATTTTGACAGAAGATGTTTCTGTCATGCTTGAAGATGAAGTAAAAAAATGGCAGCTTGGAGGAAGGTATCCGCTTATTGTAGAAATTCCTGGACTTGCAGGAAAAATTGCCGGAAAGAAATCTTTAACGGATTCAATCCGCGAAGCTGTTGGAATTAGAGTTTAGTCTGGATTTTTATAAATCCGGAAAAAGGAAATAATTTATGGAAGAACTTAGATCGACTGATGTTCTTGAAAAAGAAATTCAAAATGATGCAAGAATAAAAGCCGCAAAGATACTTGAAGATGCAGAGCTTCAGTGCCAGCAGGTTATGGCAGGTGTTGACTTACGTCTTGAAAATGCATTGGAAGAGCGCAAAGCATATTATGATCACAAGTTTGAGCTTTTTAAAAATAATCTTGACTCAAGCCTTCCGCTTGAAAAATCAAGATTTCTTGTTTCGTACATAAGTTCTTCTATTTCAAATTCAATAAATGAATTCTTAAAAAAACTAAATCAATCCGAGCGGCTTTTGCTTGTACTTTCTATGCTTAAGCAGTTTGATTTAGATTCAAATAAAAATTTAAGTGAATCAATTTTTGATGCAAATGTTTATGGCTTTGAATTAAATTCAGCAAAAAAAGAACTTGAAAAAACAAATTTAAAAATTAAAGATGTTTCATCGATTGATTTTGCAAAGACAAACGAAGAGGCAATTGATGGAATTGAAATTCACGAAGGAATAATTCTTGTTTCAGAAAATACCGGTGTAAAAATAAGACTTACACTTGAGCAGTATGTTTCTGAATTGATTGATAAAAAACGAAGTGAACTGGCCACTACTTTATTTGGCGGGAGGCTTCCAGAATGATTGAAGGAAAAATAACACGCATCTCTGGTCCTATTGTTTATGCCGAAGGACTTGAAGGCTGCGGTCTTTATGATGTAGTAAATGTCGGAAAAAATAAACTCATCGGTGAGATTATCCGCCAGAACAAGGGTAAGGCGGTTATTCAGGTTTACGAAGACGATACCGGTATGCAGATTGGCGAAACCGTTGAATGTACCGAGGCGCCGCTTTCTTTAAAACTTGGACCAGGACTTGTCGGTACTATTTACGATGGTATTCAGCGACCGCTAAAAGAAATGTTTGAAGACAAAGGTGCTTTTTTACTGCCGGGACAGAGAACTACTCCAATCGATGATAAAAAAGAATGGGAGTTTAAAGCGGCGCCGGAGATGCACTCTGGGAGTCAGATTGCACCGGGCGCGGTTTTAGGAACTGTTCAGGAATCTGCATCGATTTTGCATTCGATAATGATTCCGCCTTATATCAAAGGAAAGACTTTAAAAACTTTTAAGGGAAACGGATCTTATACTGTTGATGATGTAATTGCGACAACAGAGCTTGATGAAGAAATAAAATTAAGTCAGTACTGGCCGGTACGAAAACCGCGCCCGTATTCAGCTAAGCTTGGGGTTACAGAGCCGCTTTTGACAGGACAGCGCGTAATCGATGTATTCTTTCCTCTTTCTAAAGGTGGAACAGCTGCAATTCCTGGCGGCTTTGGTACAGGAAAAACAATGACACAGCACGCGGTTGCAAAATGGTGCGATGCAGATTTGATTATCTACATCGGATGCGGCGAGCGCGGTAACGAAATGACTGACGTATTAACCGAGTTCCCTGAGCTTATCGACCCGCGCACAGGCCGCTCTCTTATGGAGCGCACGATATTAATTGCAAATACCTCTAACATGCCGGTTGCGGCGCGCGAAGTTTCGCTTTATTCAGGAATTACTCTTGCAGAATACTACCGCGATATGGGAATGGCCGTTGCTATTATGGCAGACTCGACTTCGCGCTGGGCGGAGGCTTTGCGCGAGCTTTCCGGTCGTATGGAAGAAATGCCTGCAGAAGAAGGATTCCCTGCGTATTTACCGACGCGCCTTGCTGAGTTTTACGAGAGAGCAGGTCGTGTAACTTCGCTATGCAATAAAGAAGGAAGTGTTTCTGTAATCGGCGCCGTCTCTCCACCGGGAGGCGACTTTTCTGAACCGGTAACTCAGCATACAAAACGCTTTATCAGATGCTTTTGGGCGCTTGACCGCGAACTTGCAAATGCGCGACATTATCCTGCAATCAGCTGGATAGATTCATATTCTGAATATGCCGAAGAAGTAAAAGAGTGGTGGGCAAAAACCAGTCCTGAATGGGCAGAGGTAAGAGGCCGCGCTCTTGCTCTTTTGAACAGCGAGAAAAAGCTTGAACAGATTGTTCGTCTTATCGGTCCTGATGCATTGCCGGAATCTGAACGGCTTGTTCTTGTTGTTTCTGATATGATGAAGAATGGATTTTTACAGCAGAACGCATTTGATAAAAACGATGCTTATTGTTCTGTAGAAAAACAGATTAAGATTCTTGTGCTCATGGTAAAATTTTATGACCGTGCGCTTGCAGTTGTTAAAGCCGGTGCACCGCTTTCTAAGGTTATTGAACTTGAGTGCCGCGAAAAAATTGTAAGAATCAAGTCAAATATTGCAAATGACGAAATAGAAAAAATTAACGAAATCGAAAATCTTCTTGAGCAGGATTTTGATGCGCTTGAACGTATTTATAAAGTATCGGAGGCAGCTGTATGAAAGGCGTAGAATACTGCGGTGTAAAATCTGTTGATGGACCGATTGTCATTGTTAAGCGCTCTGAAAATGTTTCGTTTAACGAGACTGTTTATGTACGAGATCGTTTTGGCCAAAAGCGCACTGGTCGTGTAATTGATTTGTCAGAAGAAGCATGTGTTGTACAGATTTTTGGAAGCACAACAGGAATTGACCTTGAGTCAAGTACGATTGAATTTTTAGAGGAACCGCTTGAATTAAGAGTTGGGCCGGATCTGCTCGGAAGAATTTTTAATGGACTTGGAGAACCTATCGATGGATTTCCGCCAATTATTTCTTCAAACAAAATCAATGTAAACGGAAACCCGATCAATCCTTATGCCCGCATTTATCCGCGTGACTTTATCCAGACAGGTATCTCTTCTATCGACGGAATGAATACCTTGATCCGTGGACAAAAACTTCCGATCTTTTCGGGGAACGGACTTCCGCATAACAGACTCGCCGCGCAGATTATACGTCAGGCGCGTCTTAAATCAAGTGATGACCAGTTTGTAATGGTTTTTGCCGGCATGGGTATTAAATACGATGTCGCACGATTTTTCCGTGACACGTTTGAAGAATCGGGTGTACTTTCAAAAGTTGTAATGTTTCAATCGCTGGCAGACGCGCCGTCAATTGAACGCATTATTACGCCTCGCTGTGCTTTAACTGCAGCCGAGTATCTTGCGTACGAAAAAGGAATGCATGTACTTGTTGTAATGACAGATATGACAAACTACTGCGAGGCGCTTCGCGAAATTTCTACAACGCGCGGCGAGGTTCCTGGTCGTAAAGGATATCCTGGTTATTTGTATTCAGACCTTGCAGAGCTTTACGAGCGTGCAGGACGCATAAAGGGCAGCGAGGGATCTATTACGCAGATTCCAATTTTGACAATGCCAAATGATGACATCTCTCACCCGATTCCTGACCTTACAGGTTATATTACAGAAGGTCAGATTGTTCTTGACCGTGAGCTGTCGCAAAAAGGAATGTATCCTCCGGTTGCGGGACTTCCTTCTCTCAGCCGTCTTATGAAGGACGGAATTGGTGTTGCATCTGATGGTCGTGTTATGACGCGCGAGGATCATGCAAATTTTTCAAGTCAGCTTTTTGCGTCTTATTCAAAAGTAAAGTCAATCCGAAACCTTGCGGCAATTATCGGAGAAGAAGAGCTTTCGACATTGGATAAAATGTATCTGCGTTTTGGCGAAGCGCTTGAAAGAGATTTCTTTTCGCAGGGTGAATATGAAAACCGTTCAATCGAGCAGACTCTTGATATCGGATGGAAGACTTTAAAGCTTTTGCCAAGAGAAGAGCTTGTTCGTATTAAGCCAGAGTTCATAGAAAAATATCTTCCAAAGGATGAAGAGATTGAATCTGGAATTATAAAGATTAAGGAATAACCAGAGAGTTAATGTTTTATGGCAAAGTTGAATATCGCTCCGACAAAGTCAAACCTTCTCACAATGAAAGACCAGCTTTCGATTTCTAAAAGCGGATATGACCTTCTGGAACAAAAGCGTGAGATTCTTGTTATGGAACTTATGCACATGGTTGATAAGGTAAAGCTTTTGGAGCAGAAGATTGATGAACTGATTGAAAAAGCCTATCCTGCCTTAAAAAAAATGCTGATGCAGTTTGGCGGTGACAGAGTTGAACAGATTTCTAATGCCGTAAAATATGACTATTCAATGATAGAACGTTCGATAACAATTGGTGGAATGACGTTCCCGACAATCGATGTTAATCTTCCGGAAAAGCAGCTGTTCTATTCTTTTATGGGAACTTCTTCTTCTTGTGATGAAACTATTTCTTATTTTTTTGAACTGTTAAAACTTTTAACCGAGATGGCTTCAATCCGGACTATTGTCTGGCGACTTGCCGGAGAAGTTAAAAAAACACAGCGTCGTGTAAATGCGCTTGATAAAATGGTAATTCCACAGACACAAGATACTGTACGATATATTGAAAGTGTTCTTGAAGAACGCGAGCGTGAAAATGTGTTTGTTCTTAAATCGCTGAAAGGGCGAAAAGAAAAAGAGTAAATCAGCTAAACACTCGTACAGGAGAAAAAAAGTGAAAAAGGAATTATATAAAAGTATTGTAGTTGCCGTAAACGGTTCTCAAAGTTCTATTCATGCTGCAATGTACGGAATTGTTCTTGCAAAAAAGAATAAGCTTAATTTGACCTTTGTTTATGTTGTTGATACTGCAACTATAAAACGACTTACACTTGGACATTTTTTAGTTTCAGAAGAAAGTTCAATGTACGAAAAAAATCTTGCAGTAGATGGTGAAAAATATCTTGATTATGTAATAAAGCTTGCTTCTGCAAAGGGTGTTAAATCAAGCGGCGAGCTTAGAAAAGGTTCTGTCTGCACAGAAGTTGTAAAATGTGTTCGTGAGAGAGAAGGCGACCTTTTGCTTTTAGGCGGTGAGAGTACAGTTCAGGCAAAAACTTTTGCCTGGGAAAATACAAACAGTTCACTTTCGCTTGCTAACCGCGAAATAATTGCAAGTGCACCATGCTCTGTAATTATTGTAAAAGAAAGCGAAATAGAAAATATTTACAGACAGCTTTAATTAAACGGAATTAATGTAAAAATGGAAAATTATTACAAAATACTTGGCGTAAAACAAAATGCGAGTTTATCAGAAATTCGCCGTGCTTACAGACAAAAAGTAAAAATACTTCATCCTGACAAAACAGGAACTCACGATACTTCAGAAGAATTTGCAAGGGTTGTACAGGCGTATAAAATTTTATCTGATCAGAAAAGCCGTTCTTTGTTTGATTCCTCACTATTTGCGCATGTTAAATTTTCGCGTAAGAGTGATAATTCTTTTGATTACAGAAAATGGCTTTTGGCGCGCGAAGATCAGGAGTCCCGCGCAAAACTTATTTTCTTTGATTTAATGCATGACAGAGAAGATGATGCGGTTGCCGAGTTTAAGCGCATGAATATGAATCATGCAGACTTTAGCTTAAAGCACTGGTTTACCCGCGAAGATTTTATGGACTATGGATTTATTTTGTCAGAAGAGCTTGTTTTGCGCGGGGAGTATTACGATGCTTTTTTACTGCTTGAACAGATTATCAGAATGGAATACAGTTACAATTATTTCAGGCTCTTTTTTCCGGAAGTGATTGCATTTACAAAAAATATATTACGTACTAAACTTGACGGAGTTATAAATGACGAGCTTGCGCTGGATGCTTTAGAACGTGCCTTAGACTTAAATCTTGGTGCAAAAGATGATGCGTTCTTTTTACAGCTTATGTCTCAGATTTATAAACGTATGGGCGATGAAACAACTGCGTTGATTTGCCTTGAAGAGTCTCAAAAGATTTTAAAAAATGCATAAAAAAATACATAGGACAAAATGCAGCAAAGGGGAATAAATGATTAGGTTAAAGAACGAAGACGAAATTGACGGAATTAGAAAAAGCTGCCATCTTCTGGCAGACATGTTTAAGTTTGTGATTCCGCAGGTAAAGGCTGGAATGTCTACAAAGGATGTGGATGACCTTTGCAAAAAATTTATTATCGGTCATGGCGGAAAGCCTGCCTGGTATAGAGAAAATTTTCCGGGCGCTGCCTGCATCAGTATAAATGACGAAGTCATTCACGGAATTCCTTCAAAAAAGAGAATTATCAAAAACGGCGACATTGTAAGCCTTGATGTTGGAATTGACCTTGACGGCTACATTTCTGATTCAACACATTCTGTGCTTGTCGGAAACGTTGACCCGAAAATTCGTAAACTTGATGAAGTAACTCTGGAGTGTCTTCAGGCAGGAATTGAAGCATGTAAAGTTGGAAACCGCATTAAGGATATTTCCCGCGCGGTAGAAGCAATTGCACGTAAACACGGCTACGGAATTGTTTACGATTATTGCGGTCACGGGGTTGGACTTGATGTTCACGAAGATCCAAATATTCCAAACGTATCTGACTGGGGCGGACAAAATCCTCGAATCCAGGCGGGAATGGTTTTAGCAATTGAGCCAATGATTAATCTTGGAACCGATGATGTTGTTCTGGCTGATGATGACTGGACAGTTTTGACTGCGGACGGACTTGCTTCGGCACACGAAGAGCACACGGTTGCGGTATTCAAAGATCATACAGAAGTTTTGACTGCGCTTGATTACTAAAATTCTGTAAAATGAAGAAAGAACCTGGCGCGCAATTTTGAGAAATAAGCGCTGAATGTAGGATTTTGTAAGGCTGCAATTTTTTGTAATTTTTATAAAATTTTGTAACACAAAGGCGAGTTTTGTTATTATCTTTATATATATAAGAGATAAAATTTTTGATATTTAATTATAATAAATTTATGGAGGAATACTTCGTGAAAAAGAATCTTAAATATATTGCAGTTGGAGCAGCTGCTGCAATTCTTGCCTTTGCGGCAATTTCATTTTCCTGCACAGGAAAAAAAGACAGAGGAACAGCTAACACAGCTTTTGCCCAGACAGAAAACTCTCAGAACCAGGCAGCTGTAAATATTCCAAATGCATCGCTCAATATTATCGAAGCTTTACAGGAAGCAAACCGTTCAATCAGCAAAAATCTTCTTCCTTCTGTAGTAGAAATTGATGTTACAGAAACAAAGAAAAGATCTAAAAATCCGTTTGGTGACATTCCTTTCTTCTTTTTTGGAACACCAAGAGAAGGTGAAGAAGGTCAGGAAGAATACAAGCAGCAGGGACTTGGCTCTGGTGTAATTATCCGCCGCAATGGAAATACACTTTATGTTTTGACAAACAATCACGTTGCAGGTTCTGCGACAGAGATTACTGTTAAATTGAATGACGGCCGCAAGTTCGACGGTAAGCTTGTTGGTGCTGATAAGAGAATGGATATTGCACTTGTTTCTTTTGAATCTAACGATAAGACAATTCCTCTTGCAAAACTCGGTGACTCTGACAGCGTACAGACAGGTGACTTTTGTTATGCAATGGGTGCACCACTTGGATACAGTCAGTCTGTTACACAGGGAATTGTAAGTGCAACCGGCCGTTCGGGCGGCGATATTGGTAACATCAATGATTTTATTCAGACTGATGCTGCAATTAACCAGGGAAACTCTGGTGGACCGCTTGTAAATATTTATGGTGAAGTAATCGGAATTAACACATGGATTGCATCTGGCTCAGGCGGAAACATTGGTCTTGGTTTTGCAATTCCTATCAACAATGTAAAGCGTGCAATTGATGAGTTTATTGCAGATGGAAAAATTACTTACGGCTGGATTGGTGTAAGTCTTATTGATGTTAAGAATGAATATAAAGATTCGCTTAATGTTGGAGACGTTGAAGGTGCCTTTGCATCTCAGGTATTTATGAACTCTCCTGCACAGAAGGCTGGAATTCAGGCAGGAGACTATATCATCGAGCTTAACGGTCACAAAGTAAAATCTGTAGATCAACTTGTGCGCGATGTTGCAGTTTTGCCAGTTGGAAAGACTACTCAGTTTAAGCTTATTCGTGGTGGAAAAACTCAGTCAGTAACTGTAAAAGTTGAAGAACGTACAGATGAAGTTTCTACAGATGACTCAAAACTCTGGCCTGGCTTTATTGCGGTTCCTCTTACAGAAGAAATCCGTAAGGAACTTAAGGTAGAAAAGGGTGTTGAAGGTGTTGTAATTACAAATGTAATTCCAAAGACTCCTGCCGCTGCTTTGAGACTTCAGAATAATGATGTTATTACTGCAGTAAACGGAAAAAAGATTTCTAATCTTTCTGAGTTCTATAATGCAATGGATTTGACTAAAACAAAGACAATCCAGTTTGATGTATGGAACGAAGCAGGAACTATTACAACCGGAACATGGAACGTAAAATAGTTTCGTTTGAATCAATAAAAAATGCAAAGGCAGATCTGCGAAAGGCTGTAAAGCTTGAACTTTCTGCCTTTGTAAAAGACAAAGAATCATTCGAGAGAAAAAGCTCTCTTGCGGCGGCGCATTTTGTAAACAGCGGGTTTTATAAAAGTGCGTCGCTTGTTTTATGTTTTGTCTCTCTTAAAAATGAAATTGATACAACACAAATAATTACCCGCTGTCTGCATGACGGAAAACCGGTTGCTGTTCCGAAAGTCTTAAAAAATGGCCGTATGGCTTTTTACCGTTTACAAAATGCGCCGCTTGACTCACAGCTGGAAATCGGTGCCTTTGGAATTTTAGAACCGAAAAAAAATCTTAAAAGGCTGTGGCCGATTTTTTTACCGGCAGAGACCGTGATAGTATTACCGGGACTTGCGTTTTCAAAAGCGGGGGAGAGGCTTGGAAAGGGCAAAGGCTTTTATGATAAGTTTTTAAGCCTCGCACAAATTCTTTCTTTTAAGTTCAGATTCAGCGCAAAAAAAATCGGGCTTTGTTTTGATTTTCAGATTAAAGATAAAATTCCCTGTGACAAGCATGATAAAACTGTTGATGTGCTTGTCACAGAAAACGGAATGTTTTTAGTTACTTAAAGTCTTAAGCATTTTTTGTACGCTTGAGTTTTGCGGATAAATTTCAAGCGCTTTTTGATACCACTCTATTGCTGTTTTAAAATCTTTTCGTTTGTAAAAAGAATAGCCGATAGCGGTCATAAAATTAAAGCGGTCAAAGGTTTCAAATGTAAGTTCTGAGTTATTCAGGAAATCATACATTTTCTGATAGCCGCGTTTATAGTTTGCAAAAAATTCCGGAGCATACAAATCCTGCGCGTATTGATAGTAGCAGGCACTTGCGTTTTTTGCATCAAGTGCAAGAGCCTTTTTAGAAAGAGAAGCAACTTTTAAACCGTTCCCGATTACATACGAAGTTTTCTTTACGGTACAGTTTGATGAAATGCTCATTGCCATAATAAGGTATGCGTCAGAGCCTGCATGGATTGCAAGTGCTTTTTCGGCATAGGAAATTGCCTTGTCAAAATACGTAGCGGCAAGTTCTTTTTTTGCCTTTGTTTCAGATTCGAGATTTTGAGATTCATTATCCTTATCGTTTATGCTTTTTATGTTCTGGATTCCTGAAAAGTCATATTCACCCATAACATACATTCCATAAAAATAATTGCAGCGGGCAAGGTGAACTTGTTTTTGATATTCATCAAAATCCTGAGGAACTGAGTCAAGCGAGGTTTGAAAAAGGTTTTGAGCCTGACTGTCGGATGAAATTTTGTTGTTGTAATATAAATTGATAAAATTGCTAAGCTGCTTGGTGTATTCAACATCGCGTGTTTTATTCTGGGCGTATGCCATTACGTAAAGTGAATTAAGTATTAAAAGCAGTGCGGTATTTTTTAAACATCTCATGCGTTTATGATAAAGATATAGGCAAAAAAGGTCAAACCCCCGATTTGCCTGTGTCGTTATGAGTTCTGTTGGGTGTGCACTTGTGGGAGCTCGCAATAGGCTGTTTGGGTAAGGCAAGGAAATTTACGTTCTCGAATCCGGCAAAGCCACACAGAGTTCGCCGGAGCGAACTCGTGGAGCTCGCAACAAGCGATTTTTGTTAAGAGATGAAATTTACGTTCGCAAATCCGGCAAAACCACACAGAGTTCGCCGGAGCGAACTCGTGGAGCTCGCAACAAGCGATTTTGGTTAAGAGATGAAATTTACGAGCTCTATTTGACTTTTACCGACTCTTGGGGTAAAATAGACATATTAGATATATTATTTTTTTGTGAGGGGTATCTTATGAGCGAAATATACATCAGTTACAGTGGCGCTAATGGTTTTAAGAGAGCTGCTGATAAAGGTGCTTTGTCTGGCAAAGTTATGAGCTATGCTGATTTTAAGGGAGTCAGTGGCGATATTAAGCCAGGTTCATCTGATGAATATGGAATCATTCTTGATTCTGCAGATGTTCAGGAATTTATTGCAAACTACGAAGATGACAGTGTTTTTACTGACGCAGAAAAGGCTTAATACAAATCTTTTATGGAAATCAAAATAGAAAATCTTATCCGTACTTATCATCAGACTGATAGTACGGTTGAGGCTGTGAAAAATGTTAGCCTTAATATTCCGTCGAATACAATTTATGGAATAATAGGTAAGAGTGGAGCCGGAAAGTCAACGCTTGTCCGGCTTATTAGTTTATTGGAGAAACCTGATTCTGGTGCGGTTTATTTTGACAATCGCCGTGTTGATAATCTTTCAAAGAAAGACCTTATTAAACAGCATCGCCGCATTGGAATGATATTTCAGAATTTCAATTTATTCAGTTCTCGTACAGCAGCGCGAAATATTGCGTATCCTCTTGAGATCAGCGGCGCTTCGCAAAGAGAAATTTATTATCGCGTAAAAGAGCTTCTGGAGCTTGTAGGACTTTCTGATAAAGGAAATGCTCCTGTAAGTACATTGTCTGGCGGTCAGAAGCAGCGCATTGCAATTGCGCGCGCGCTTGCAAACAAACCGGATATCCTTTTTTGTGACGAAGCAACAAGCGCGCTTGATCCGCAGACGACTCATTCAATTCTTGAGCTTATAAAAGACATTCAGAAAAAAATGAATCTGACGGTTGTAATGATTACCCACCAGATGGAAGTTGTTCGTGACGCCTGTGACTTTGTTACAGTTTTAGACGGCGGTTCAATTGCAGAAACCGGTTCGGTAAAGGAAATTTTTGCTCATCCAAAATCTGCTGTTACAAGAGACTTTTTGAGTCATCTTTCACCAAACACAATAGAAGATAATAATAACGGAATTGTACGCTGGAGCAATGCAGGTGGTGAATATACTTTGCGCTTTGTCGGCGAAAAAACCGGCGAGCCTGTAATCAGTTCAGTATGCAAAAAATTTGATGTAGAATTTAACATCAGAGCCGGCGGAATCCAGAAACTTTCAGGCGCTGAAAAAGTCGGAACGCTGCTTGTTGATATAAAGGGCGATAAGAGCGAGGTTGAAAAAGCTGTTGATTATATCAGACAGCTTGGTGTTACAGTTGAATTATCTGATGGAGAAGAATAATGCAGTGGGAACAGCTTTTTAAATTAGTCGGCGGTGCTACTGTCGAAACTCTTATAATGGTGTTTTTTTCAACATTGTTTTCTGTTATCCTTGGACTCCCGCTTGGAGTTTTAATCTGTGTAACAGATCCAAATGGAATAACTCCAAAGCCGGTTTTAAATCAGGTATTAAACAGAATTGTTGACATATTAAGATCTTTTCCGTTTTTGATTTTGATGATTGTTCTTTTTCCGTTGTCACGAATCATTATTGGTACTACGATTGGAACCGTTGCGACGATTGTTCCTCTTTCGATTGCGGCCGCTCCATTTGTTGCCCGTATTATTGAGACTGCGTTAAAAGAAATTGATCCAGGAGTGATTCAGGCTGCGCGTGCGATGGGTTCAACTAATGCACAGATTATTTTAAAGGTTATGATTCCCGAGGCGCTTCCGAGTCTTGTTGACGGGATAACTCTTACGATAATTAACGTAATCGGCTATTCTGCAATGGCAGGAACAATTGGCGGCGGCGGTCTTGGCGACCTTGCGATCCGCTACGGTTATCAGCGCTTTAGAATTGATGTTCTGATTGCAGCGGTTATCGTCATTTTGATTCTTGTCGGTCTTATTCAGATGATTGGAAGCAAGATTTCTGCCGCATTGATGAAGCGCCGGTAGGGACTGGAAGGAAGTGACAGAGAGTTTGCAACGCAAACTCGACGCATCCGCCCGAAATGATTTTGGGAATGAAATGAAGATTAGCGGATGCAGTTGACAAATAACCTACAAAAGTAGTATGTTATTCACATAATAAAATTTCAGTATCCGCCTGAGAAAACAGGTGCACTTTAAGTGAAATTATTATAAAGGAGAATATACTATGAAAAAAATTCTTACTGTAGCAGCATCTGCTGTTCTTGCCGCAGGACTTTTGGTTTCTTGCGGAAAAAAAGAAAAATCAAATGTAATCAAAGTTGGAGCTACTCCAGAACCTCATGCAGAAATGCTTAATCTTGTAAAGGAAGATCTTACAGCTGCAGGATATCAGCTTGAAGTAGTTGAATTTACAGATTACGTAACTCCAAACGAAGCACTTGAAAACAAAGAAATTGATGCTAACTTCTTTCAGCATCTTCCTTACATGGATTCATTCAACAAAGAAAAAGGTTTCCACCTTGTTTCTGCTGCCGGAATCCACGTTGAACCAATCGCTTTGTATTCAAAGAAAGTAAGCAATATTGCAGACCTTAAAGACGGTGCAGTAATTGCAATTCCTAACGATCCTACAAACGAAGGCCGTGCATTGCTTCTTTTGCAGTCAGCTGGTTTGATTACTCTCAACGACAACGCAGGACTTACTGCAACTCCAATTGATATCAAAGAAAACAAGAAGAATTTTAAGTTCTCTGAAATTGAAGCAGCTTCTTTGCCACGTGTACTTACTGATGTTGATGCAGCAGTTATCAATGGTAACTACGCAATTCCTGCAGGTCTTTCTGCAACAAAGGATGGTCTTTTTGTAGAAGGAAGTGAATCTCCATACGTAAATATCATCGCAGTAAAAGCTGGAAACGAAAACAGTGACGCTATCAAGGCTCTTGTTAAAGCATTGAAGAGCGACAAAGTTAAGGCATGGGTAGCAGAAAGATATCCTAACGGCGAAGTTGTAGTGGTATTCTAGAGTTCGTAAATTACTATTCCAGTAATGAGCTCGATTATTGCGAGCTTCACGAGTTTACTTCGTAAACTCTGTGTCAGAGAGCTCGTGAATTCATAAAGGCAGTACTATACAATTAATAAAATACAGAGCGTAACCGAGGGCTGATGACAAACAACTTCGTAAGCGAAGCGCACGCGTTGTTTGTTCAGCAGACGAGGTGAGAGCTCTGTATTTTTTTTATGTAGTGCTTTTTTATTATAAAAAAAAATACTAAAATATTGATGGAAGAGAATTTAAAAAGAATAGAGGTTGAATATGAATGATTCCCAGAGAGATAAAAAAATAGTTGATATTATTTTTGCAATTTTTTTTGGACTTGTTTTGTTGGGAATTGTAATTTCAATTATTCAGCGTACAAATAATAGAACAAATATATTTACGTATCAGGAAAAACGATGCAAAGAAAAACTTAAAGAATCAGAATTAATTCTTGCTAATGCAATATATAGTAATAATACAAGAAATCTAAAATGGTTATTAGAAACGAACAAAAATATTATCGATAATTCATATTCTGGAGAGAGATATTATTCAATTTTGCACTATGCTGTAGATACTCAAAAATATGAAGCAACTGAACAATTATTAAAATCTGGTTATAATCCAAATATACAGGATTCCTGTGGACAAACTCCTTTGTATAATGCTTCAGATTTTTTTGATATATATTTACTTTATAGAAAAGAAATAGATAATATCTCCTGTTTTGTGGACCTCTTATTAGATTTTAATGCCGATCCTGATATTGCCGATAATTTATTAGACACACCTTTGATAAACACTCCAACCGGAGGGGATGATTTTTCAATTCAACGATTACTTGTTGAAAAGGGAAAATGCAATATTAATTTAACGAACAAAGATAAACATTCTGCGGCATATTATGCTTTAAAGTACGAAAAGATTTATCTTGCTCATTTTTTAATAGTTGAACATAAGGCGGATTTGGTAAAAGAGACTTTTGTTCCAGCATATCTTTTGAGAACCTTTGTTTATCCTTTGGATTCTAAAGAATATAAATTAAAACTGGATATTATAGAGGAATTTAAAAGACAGGGTGTTGATTATTATGACACCGTAATACCAGATGAGGTTTTAGAAAGAATTAAAGAAATATATCCTGATACATGGGAAGAATATATAAAAATTTATTGATTTTTTTAAGAAGGTCATATAAATAAATACAGAGCGTAACCGAGGGCTGATGACAAACAACTTCGTAAGCGAAGCGCACGCGTTGTTTGTTCAGCAGACGAGGTGAGAGCTCTGTATTTTTTTTATGTAGTGCTTTTTTTTGTTTTTAAAAAGCGATAAAATGCTTTTATGAATATTTCAACTCAGATTTTTAACCAGCTTTTGATAATGATGGGAATTGCCGTCATTGGTTTTTTGTTTGCAAAACTTACAAAGGCAAATGATGCTGAACAGAAGTTTTTAAGCAAAATGCTTTTGTATTTTATTAATCCATGTGTAATCTTTACATCATTTAATGTAGATTTTAATGTTCAAAAACTATATGGCCTGATTTTTTCCGCGATCCTTTCTTTTATAATTACATTTATAATGATTGGACTTGCGGAATTGATTTTTCATAAAAATACATCGAGACAAAAAATTCAAAAGATTGCCATTGTTTTTACAAACTGCGGCTTTATTGGAATTCCCCTTATAAACTCTGTATTTGGTTCAGAAGGTGTTTTTTATCTTATGGGATATCTAATTTCGTTTAACGTAATGCTTTGGATTTATGGTTATTTCCAGATGTGCGGAAAGATGAATCCTGTAAAAATTATTACAAATCCGAATGTTCTTGCTGTTATTCTTGGTGTAATTGTTTTTTGTCTTCCGTTTAAACTTCCATCGTTTATTGCAAAGCCGCTTACGATGATTGGTTCTACAAATACTGCCATGTCAATGATTTTGCTTGGTGTTCTTTTTGGATCGCTTAAAAAAGAATGGCTTGTAAAACTTTATAAAACTGGTATTTCAATTTTTACGCGTGAACAGGCATACCGGGAAGGAAGAAAAAAAATTGCTTCAATTTTAATTACAAGCTTTGTAAGACTCATTTTATGCGGTTTGTTCTCGATGGGTGTTGTAATGCTGACAGTCTTTCTTTCTTCTAAGTTTTTTCCAGATGCAGATAAGAACCTGGTTCTTTTGGTTTGTAATATTGTTTTTATTGCAAGCCTGTGTCCTGCGGCAGTTTCTGTTTCAAGTTTTGCATGTCTTTTTGATAAAGATGCTGTCTTTGCAAATTTCTTAGTCTGTTTTACCCATGTTCTCTGCATAATTACAGTTCCTCTTAATCTTAGAATAATCGAATATGTATTATAATTTGCAAATTAAGGTTATTGACATATAAACAGAATTAATATATGCTAACCGCGATTAAAGTTGAATCTTAGCATTTTAAGCTTAGAATATAGTATAAGTTTGATGCGGAGTTCAAAGGAGTTATTATGAAAAAAATAGTTAACTTGCTGGCCATTGGCGCAGTTTTACTTGGCGGGGCATTCGCAGATGAAAAAGACTGGACTGTAGAAATTCAGGCTAAAATGAATGCTGTTAATATTGAAGATGTTGCAGGAAGCAATCCTACTGTCAATGCTTTCCCTAGCGATATGTTTGATGACGATACAAAAGTCGGATTCTTCTATGACGGCGATAAATTTGAAGGCGGTCTTGAAATTACTCCGGTATTCTTCTGGGCAGATGATACTTTTGCAGCAGGAACTACACCTGATCCATTAAAGGCTTTTAGTGCATTGTATGCAGGTGTAAAGTTTGGTGAAGTTGCAAAATTACGCGGCGGTATTTACGAAGAACATTCAGATGACCATGTTGAAGGTTTCTGGGTAAACTCTTATCTTGATGAAAATAAACTCGGTTTTGTTTCTGATGGTTTTGAAGTAGACAAAGAATCAGACCTCGTAAATGGTCAGGCTCTTTTGGACATCTATGCTGGTCCTGCAACAATTCAGATTGCACCTGTTGCTTCTAAGTGGACATCAAGTAACAAATCTTTTGGTGCTCAGGCTCGTGTAATTCTTGACTTTGAACCAGTTGCAGTTTCTGTTAATGAACAGCTTGGATATTCTTCTACAACAGATAACTTTGAAAACCTTGCAAGTGCTTATGCAAACCTTAAGTTTATTGAAAACTTTCCTATCCTTGTAGGTGCTGCATTCCTTACAAATTCTGCAAACTCAGACCTTAACCGCACAGCAATTGAACTTCGTCTTGAAAAAGACTTTGAGGCTCTTGCATTTACATTCCAGAACAACATGACATTTAACAAAGATCATAATGTTCTCTACAATGGTCTTGGTGTATGTGTTCCACTTGCCGAAATGGTTTCTGTTGGTGCCGACATTGAAAACTATGTAGACTTTGGAACAGATGCTACAGCAGGAAAATTCAGAGCAATGCCTTACATTCTGTATTCTCCAGTTGAACAGGCAGTTCTTAAAGTTGGTGTTGAATTTACTTCTAACTGGAACAGTGCTTCGTCAACACTCGGAATTGCAATTCCTGTAAAAATTGCTGTTGCATTCTAATAAAAAGGTTTAAGTTTATAGCTTAAAAAAATGGCTGCCTTATAAGTATTCACTTAAAAATGGCAGCCTTTTTTATTATTGTCCGTCGATCAAAATGATGTGCACTTCAAAATGAGCCGCTGGCTTTATTTTTTTTATGAATTCTTTTTCATCCACTTTTTAATGCCGGCAATAATATCTGCATCAAGATCGTGTTCAATACGACAGGCATTTTCTTCTGCCTTTTCTGATGAGACACCGGAAATCTTTACAAGGAATTCTGTTAAAAGCTGATGTCGTGAATAGACATCGGTTGCTTTTTCTAATCCTTTTTCTGTAAGATTGATCATGTTTCCAAGGCCAAATTCTATATAACCGTCTTTTTCAAGTATTCCCATAGCGCGGCTGATACTTGGTTTTGAAAAGCCTAAGTGGTTTGCGATATCTACTGATCGTACAAACCCGTTTTTATTTTTTAATACTAAAATTGCTTCAAGGTAATCTTCGCCAGATTCATGCATGATTTGTTCCTCCTGTTATAATAATTATATAAAGCAAACAAAAGTTTTACAAGTGGAAATGTTGTTTCAATTAAAATAATTGAATAAAAAAAGGCTTAACTGAATTAATCTTCAATTAAGCCTTTTTATGTTTATCTGTAAATTAAGCTTTTGTTTTTAGCCGATGATTGCTTTAACAGAAACTTCTTTTACACCTGCATTTGGTTTTACGATAGTTCCTTCTGCAGTTCCGCCTGTAACTTCAAGTACAACGTTTCCGTCATTCTTTTTGTTTTCTACAGTAATGTTGTATGTAACACCCTGGAACTTACGAGTAAGTTCTGCAGTTTTTACATGTTCTGGAAGGCGAGGTTCTACTTCGAGACCTTTCCATGTAGGACGAAGACCACAAATGTACTGGCTCAATGTTACAAAGTTCCATGCTGCAGTTCCTGTAAGCCAAGAGTTCTTTGCTTCTCCAAAGCGGCGTGCAGTTTTACCTGCAATCATCTGTGCGTATACGTAAGGTTCTGTTCTGTGAATCTCAGAAATGTCTTCGAGGTATGAAGGAGCAATTTTCTTGTAGTGTTCAAATGCATCCTGTGGACGACCGTTTACAACTTCTCCAATGATTACCCATGGGTTGTTGTGACAGAAGATACCACCGTTTTCTTTGTATCCTGGTGGATAAGAAGAAACTTCTCCAAGTTCAACATGATATTCCTTATATGGTGGATCGAGGATTACGATACCATATTTTGAATCAAGGTATTTCTTAACTGAGTCAAGTGATTTTTCAGGGTAACCTTTGTCTTTACCGATTTTTGCCATTGTTCCAAAGCCCTGTGATTCGATAAAGATTTTACCGTCATCACATTCTTTAGAACCGATTTTTCTTCCGGCATCGTCAAATGCGCGAACATACCATTCTCCATCCCATGCAACTTTACAAATCTGAGCTTCCATTTTTGCAGCTGCGTCTTCGGCTCTCTTAGCTTCTGCTTCATCACCCATAAGGCGACACATCTGAACGTAGTCTGGAGTTACGTAAACAAACATTTCTGCGATCATTACTGATTCAGCATTCTTTCCTTCTTTGTTTGTACAAGTCTGGAATGAATCGTTTGGATTTGTAGAGAAACAGTTAAGGTTAAGACAGTCATTCCAGTCAGCGCGACCAATAAGAGGAAGTCCGTGTGGTCCCATGTGGTTTGGAATGTAGTTGTATGAACGGCGAAGGTGCTCGAACATTGTTGCTTTGTTTGTATCTGAATTGTCGAATGGAACATCAACTTTGAGGAAGTCAACATCGCCTGTTTCGCGGATGTAGTTTCCAACACCAAGGATGAGCCAGAGTGGGTCATCGTTAAAGTTAGAACCGATGTCTGCATTTCCGCGTTTTGTGAGAGGCTGGAACTGGTGATAAGCAGATCCGTCTTCAAACTGAGTTGCGGCAACATCGTAAAGTCTTTCTCTGATGCGGCTTGCAGGAAGCTGATGTGCAGCACCAAGCATATCCTGAGATGTATCACGGAATCCGAGTCCACGGCCGATTCCTGATTCAAAGTAAGAAGCAGAGCGTGCAAAGTTGTAAGTTACAACACACTGGTACTGATTCCAGATTGCCATACGGTCAAGTTTTTCGTCTCCTGTCTTAAGAGTAAAGTGACTTAATGTTTCGTCCCAGAACTCGCGGAGGTCGCCAAAGGCTTTAAGAACTTTGTCTTTTGAATCAAATTTTTTCTGGAGTTCGTAAGCTTTTTCTTTGTTGATAACACCGCTTGCTGTGTTTGTGCGCAAAAGTCCTGCTTTGAGGGCAGCTTCTTTGTCGCTTTCTGAAAGGAATTTTTTGTCGTCTTCCATTTCAATATAACCGAGAACGAAGATGTAAGTTTTTTCTTCGCCCGGGTTAAGAGTTACGTTAAGTCTGTGTGAAGCAATTGGAGACCAACCGTCTGCAACTGAGTTTCTAGATTTTCCTTCTACAACAGTTTTTGCCTGTCCGAGATTGTTGTAAAGACCTAAGAATGTTTCGCGGTCTGTATCAAAGCCATCAACTTTTTCGTTGCAAGAGTAGAATGTAAAGTGGTTGCGGCGTTCGCGGTATTCTGTTTTGTGATAGATTGCACTGCCTTCGATTTCTACTTCACCAGTAGAGAAGTTTCTCTGGAAGTTCTGGCAGTCGTCAGATGCGTTGTAAAGACACCATTCAACAAATGAAACAAGTGATACATCTTTTTTAGATGAACCGTTGTTGCGGAGAGTAATCATTTCTACTTCTGCATTTTCGTGAACTGGTACCATGTAAAGAACACTTGCTGCAAGGTTATTTTTTTCTGAAGAGAATTTTGTATAACCAAATCCATGGCGGCATTCGTATTTATCAAGTGGAGTCTGTGTTGGCTGCCAGCCTGGGTTCCAGATTGTATCGCCGTCTTTGATAAAGAAGTAGCGGCCGTTGTTATCAAGTGGAATGTTGTTGTAGCGGTAGCGTGTCAAACGACGAAGGCGAGCGTCTGTGTAGAAAGCGTAACCGCCGGCTGTGTTTGAAATAAGTGAAAAGAATTTTTCACTTCCAAGATAATTAATCCATGGGTAAGGTGTCTGTGGTGTTGTAATTGCGTATTCGCGATTTACATCATCAAAAAATCCAAATTTCATTGAATTCCTCCAGAAAGGTTGTGCGCACTTTTTTTTGTTGTGCGCGATTTATGTTAGTTGAATATTTCAACTAACATAACGATAGCATGTCATCGCATGTTTGTCAAGAAAAAAATTAGTTAGTTGAATATATCAATTAACTGCGGCGAGGTGTGAAGACTGTGAGCGATTGAAGCACCTGCGATGAGCAGTCCCGGAGTGGACGAGCCGCGTTAGACGGCGAGGTGCGAAAAGCGCGGCCGGCAGCGTATCTGCCGGACACAGCCATAAATTTATAATTTGCAATCGACTTGCAATTTACACATTTTTACTATATTATACTTTTCATGGCACAGATAATCTGTAAAAACTTGTGTGTCGGTTACAGGGGAGTTCCTGCGGCAAAAGATATTTCGTTTTCGATTGAAAAGGGCGGGTATCTTTGCGTTACCGGCGAGAATGGTTCTGGAAAAAGTACGCTTATTAAAACGCTTCTCAATTTGATAAAGCCGATTTCGGGGACGCTGGAATTTGGAGACGGGCTTACTCAAAGTTCAATCGGATATTTGCCGCAGCATTCTGAGCTGCAAAGTGATTTTCCGGCAAATGTACGTGAGATTGTTTTGAGCGGTTTTTTGGGAAAGAAAAAGGTCAATGCGTTTTATTCAAAGCAGGAAAGAAATGAAGTATCACAAATTCTTGAAATGCTTGGAATAAAATTTCTCGAAAAGGAATCATTCACTCATTTAAGTGGTGGACAGATGCAGCGCGTACTGCTTGCAAGGGCTTTGTGTGCCTGTGGTGGGCTTCTTGTTCTGGATGAACCGGTTTCTGGTCTTGACCCAGAGGCAACAGAAGAAATGTATTCAACTGTAGAGCGCTTAAATCGTGAACAGAATATCAGCGTAATAATGATCAGTCATGATATGGATGCTGTAGAAAAATATGCAAAGCAGGTTTTAAAAATAGGAAAGTAGTATGGCAATGATTCAGGAATTTTTTGCAATGATGAAAATGTATTTTTCGTTTGAGTTTGTCCGCTTTGCGATTATTGCGGCAGTTTTTATTTCGCTTGCGTCTTCGCTTTTGGGTGTGACGCTTGTGCTCAAAAGATTTTCGTTTATCGGGGATGGACTTTCGCATACGGCATTTGGTGCAATGGCAATTGCAAGTGTTCTAAAGCTTACCAACAGCAATCTTCTTGTTATGCCGGTTACTGTAATCTGTGCAATTATTTTGCTTTGGATGAATAATTCGTCAAAGGTAAAAGGGGATGCAAGTCTTGCAATGATCAGTGTTACTAGCATGGCGCTCGGTTATTTTTTGATGAATGTTTTTTCGACAAAAGCAAATGTGTCAGGCGATGTTTGTTCTACGCTGTTTGGTTCAACTGCGATTTTGACATTAAAAGTATCGGATGTCTGGCTTTGTGTAATTGCATCGATTGTGGTTGTTGTCCTTTATGTTTTGTATTACCACAATATTTTTGCAGTGACGTTTGACGAACAGTTTGCAATTGCAAGCGGAATTAATGTCGGTTTATATAACACAATGATTGCGGTAATTACTGCTATTGTAATTGTTCTTGCAATGAATCTGGTTGGTTCTCTTTTGATTACGGCTCTGGTTGTTTTTCCGGCACTGGCTGCGATGAAGGTTTGTACGAGTTTTAAGAAGACGATTATTGTTGCGGCGATTTTTTCGGTTATTACATCGGTTGCAGGAATTTTAGAATCGATAATTCTTTCTACTCCAGTCGGTGCGACAATTGTAATAAATCAGGCTGGGATTTACATTTTGTTTTGTATTGCAGGATTTTTTGTTTCAAGAAAAATTTAAAAAAAATGAATTAATACTATTGACACTTTTTAAGATATTTAATAATATAACTTCATCAAGCGGGTGTAGCGAAGCTGGTTATCGCGCTGGCCTGTCACGCCGGAGATCACGGGTTCGAGCCCCGTCACTCGCGAAAAGCCTTTCCAAAATTGGAAAGGCCTTTTTTTTGCCCTGACATCTTTTTATTTAATTGAGCAAAGCGCATTTTTTTAGCATGTGGTGAACTTTTTATTTAAAATAAAAAATCCGGAAGCTTTATAAAGTCCCGGGTTTTTTGAATTTTTATGCCGGAATAAAAATTATTGCCGGCATTTTTTTATGCTGATTTTAGATTGCGTCTTCGCCTTCAAGGTATTCACCAAAGGCTTCTGCGATAGAAAACAGCCATTCAATGGTTGAATTAAAGTTCTCTGAGTTTATACCGCCGTCAAAGGCCATAAAATATTCCAGGTGAATGCTTGAATCGTTCCATGAAGCAGTTGCAAAAATTTTGTTGTAATTCCACCAGTTGATAATTTTTGAAAGACGTGCGTCAGAAATGTTGTCAGACTTTTTCCAGCCTGTTGTAAATTTTATAAATACTCTGTCAGAATCAACTGTTGCAAAGAGTTTGATTCCAAGTGATTCGTCTGCAATTCTTAAATCATCGTCTTCGTCAATTGTTGCAATTTCTTTATAATCGCTGTTTAAGAGTTCCAGCAGTTTTTGAGTTGAAACCTGTGACTTGTTAACTTCGTTTGCAAAAGCAAAACATGTTAAGCATGATATAAATATAAGTGAAATAATTTTTTTCATAATTCCTCCAAAGGTAAATACCTTTTTTAATTATATTATTGAATTGACTAAAAATCAATTTGTTCAATATTTACCTGCTGCGTTGATTCATTTACGGTGACTCTATAGAAAACTTTTTTCATTGTTGATTTTAAAGTGTATTCCTTAAAGTAATTGTTTTCGTAAGAAGCGCCGTCGTGCTGATGTCCTTCTAAAACCATCTTTATATTATTTTTTGCAAAGAGTGACAAAAGCATGTTTCGCTCTGTGTAATCCTGAATCAAAAATAAAATTCCGCAGCCGGAATAAATCTGATAATGTGTCATAACAATTTTAGGAGCGGAATCGTTAGCTAAATGCTGCTTAAAGCTTTTCATCTGATTTTTTCCAAGTGTTGCATTTGCAGTATCAAGAAAATAATATGAAAAGCCCTGTGTTGAACTGTCTGCTTTTACGTTGAATTTGTAAGCTGTTTTGTACGGATAAACATAGCTTGAAAATTCTGAACCGCCAAGATTGTAGCAGTCGTGGTTTCCGATGCAGGAATAACATTTTAAATCAGAAAATCCTTTTGACGCAGCGGCATCTTTTAACTGCTCGAGAAACGCGTTGTACTTTTGCCATTCATCGGGCTTTCCGTTATTAGAACAGTCGCCGAGACATACAACAAAGCGTGGTTTTAGTTTTGTATCTGTTGTGTCGTACAGTTTTGAAAATTTATTTATAAAGGAATTTTGAAAGGTTGATTTGTCGCTTCCAAAATGGACATCGGTTATAACTATAAATGAATATTCAGAATCTGTTCCGACAGAAGGACTGTGCTGGGTTCCTGAAAAATCTGTAATTTCAGAAGAACGCTGGTCAACGGTCTGTTGAAAAAAAGTAAAAGGGTAGGGACCATAGGAGCATGATGAAATAACAAGACAAAAAAGCGCAGCAATTGAAAAAGTAAAATTTATGCAGAATGATTTTTTCATATTCTAACCCTCCAGTATGCTGTTAAATAGCAATAGTCAATATAAGGTGCAGTTGTAAACTGATCGCGGGCTCTTACAAGTGCTTCTATTCCAAGCTTTATTTTTGGTGTTACATCAAAGTCAAAACCTAAAAGATAAGATGGTGTAACAAAAATCGGATATCTAAAATCGTCAAAGCTTGATACAGAAAAATAAATTGATGCCCGGTCAAAAATCTTTTGCATGAGCTTAAGTGAAATCGATGCAGAAAATTGATTTAAGCTTTGATCCAGTCCCTGGATAACTGAATTGTTAAAGGTAAGTCCGCCTGTCGCTAAAATTGAAAAACCTGTCTGTGTTTCAAACTTATAACACAGGTTTGCAAGCAAATCTGTTTCAAAGAAATATTCAAAATAGTTTTCAAGATGAATTATTCCCTGAAGACCAAAGCGGTGAGTTGATTTACTATGTATTGAAAACGGAAAATAAAACGCGTATGTTGTAAAATCAAATGCGACATTTGATCCGTTGAAGGTTGCTTTTAAATTTACTTTTTCAGAATCAAGAAAATAGGAAAGACCTGCTCCGATATTTGAATTTTCTATTCCGGTATCAAAGTATTTTGTAAAATGAAATTCAACTGAATGTTTTATATCCTGGGCAAAAAGTGCTCCACTTAAAAAAAATAGAGCACTAACTATAAGAAATTGTCTTTTCAATCTTCTTTCTCCTTTTTGTCTTGTAAAGCATCAGATACTTAGCTTAGTCGTCATATAAACTAACACTTGCACTCATATCTGCAATACAGGTGTCACTGTATTTTGTGCCTTTGTATACAGAACGGATTTCAAGTTTTAAATATAATTCACAATGTTTGTCTTTGTATTTTTCGGGAAGAGTTACAGGAAAATTTTCTATCTGATAATTAAGACAAATCGGATTTTCTATAACTTCATCATTTAGTGTAATTGTTTTTTCAAAAATGCAGTCTGGATTCCATAGTAAGTATGCGTCATTTTCTCCGCAACTGTAAGCTGCGGCGTAAATACTTATTTTTGCTTCTTTTATGCGGTTGTTTTTGTAATACATCTCAAGACTTTTTTGAAAACCGTTGCAGATACAAAACCTGACATAAAGTTGACCTGCTGCCTCTCCGTTCATAAGTTTTGAACTGATTTCATCTGTCCATGGTTTAACGGGAATAATTACAAATTCTCCGATACCATCTCCTGCGACGCCTTCGACCCAGGCGGTGGCTGTGTTGTTTTCGCCCATGGCCATGTCGATGTCGTTAATTTTTGTTATCTCATAAGTATCTTCTGGCATTCCTTTTTCAATAAGGGCAGAACTGCGACCTTCTTTCCAGATCCAGCCGTCTTTGTGCATGTTTGCATTAAACGAAAGTACCGGTGTAATGCGTTTTGCAATATCAGATAATTCAAAATCGTAAGTGCGTGGAGTGTTCGGATGGATTTGTGCTCCTGCAGCTTGGCTGAGCATAAATGCTGTCAATGCGTAAATAATAAATTTTTTTGCGTTCATTGTTTTATTCCTTTGATTTCTAAGAATGCAACTACATCCTTGTATTGTTTTTCTCCCTCTGCAATTTCGCGCTCTATGCGTTTTATGCCTTTATGGTAAACTTTATCGTCCATCATTGCAAGTTGCGAGGCATCGCGGCGTTTGTAGTGTTCGTAAAGTTCTTCTATATCTTTGTAGCTTTCGTAGTACTCACGTTTTACGCTGATTTTTGAAAAGCCTGCTTTGCTAAGTTCATAAGATAAAAGATCTTTTGGCCAGAATCTGTGTAAATCCTCGCAATAACTTTCTGGGCAGTATTTATAAACCCACCAGTCTTTCATGCATTCAGGTTCTACATTTTTGTATTTGAAAATTCCGTTTTCGTTTAGTGTGTCAAATATTTTTGCCAATGCCTTTTTTTTATCTTCAAAATGGTGGAATGCAAAATTGCAGACAATCAAATCGCATTTTGTATCAAGCTTAAGATTTTCTGCTGTGGAGTGAATGAACTCTGCATCTAAGTTTTTTTCTTTTGCGCATTTCAGCATGTCTTCAGATGCATCCATACAAATCCACTTTATTCTTTTGTCAGTCAACTGACTTTGCTGGCATGAAAGCCAGTTTCCTGTTCCACAGGCTAAGTCTAAGACAGTAATTTCTTCTTTTTGAGAAAGTAATTCTTCAAGATCCTTGTCGATTGGAAAGGCGATCCTGGATTTGTTTTTGTCATAAACCTTTGATACTTCTGAATAATTTGTTTTAAGCATGGGGCACCTCTTTATTTATGATAATAATGACAAATGTCATTTACTTCTTCTCTGAGCTCATAAAAGGGTTTTTGAATAATAGAATCTTCTATGTAACAATCAAGAAATTCAATATCAGCTTCAACTGTTATTTTTACCGTGTCAGAAGACTGCATTACATATTTTTCAAAATTGGATTCTTCCTGTACAAACTCTTTATCAGGATACTGCTCACAGATATAAGCCCTGAGTTTTTCAGAAGCTAAAAATCCGTTCCTGATAGAAGGATCATTTTTTACATGCCATTCAAGTTTGATGTTAGAACATTTATCGTCAAAAAAGAAAACGAAAGTTTCAAATTTAATACCCAAGATTTTATGTTTAAAATAAAATGATTCTTTATAAAGCATGTCGCCAAGATAACCTGCCTGCGAATTTTCAATTGCATCAGCAATTTCTTCGGGATTGCTGATGTCTATATCTAAAAATGGAGCTGCTTCGTAGGTTTTATATTTTATTCTCTTTTGTTTTAGAATACTTTCAACACTTTCCATGTCATTTCCAAAATTAATGTCTTTGAATACATTAAGGTTTGAACATGAAATAAAGAGTGTAGAAAACAAAATTATACCGGCTGTGAAACTAAATTTTTTTTTATTTTTTTTACCTCAAACTTATATAAATAAACTCTATATTTATCTTTATATTATAGAAGTCTTAACTCCGTCAAGTACACAGTTTTTTACAGCTATTTGAAATTCATCTTCGTAAATTATTTGGCCGGGAACAAAATCGCATTCAGACATATATAACTGGAGATTGTATTTTTTTGCCATGTCTCTGTAGAAAGTCATCTGTCTGTAAATGTTGTTTCCTTCCGGCGTATCTTTAAACCAGGTTATAGCGTTGTCGTTGTTTCCATCTTTATAAAAGGGTGGAATCGGTAAGACTTTTTCAAAATATTCGCGGTTCTTCCAGTATTCTTTTATTTCTTCTTCATTCATTGTTTTAGATTCAACGAGCTTCCAGATTGCAGTAAAAATTCCTCTAGGCTGTTGAGTCATATAAGCGATATCTTTTGTGTGAACTCTGTAATACTTCATTTTTTTTAACCGTTATTATGGTTATATTTTACAATCACTTTCTAATTTATTCTATAACCTGCACCTCGAACAGTTTCGATGATTTTTTGATTCTTTAATTTCTGGCGCAAAAGTCTGATATGTACGTCCAGAGTCCGACTTTCGATTTCTTTGTCATAATTCCAAATAGATTTAAGTATCTGTTCTCTGGAAACGAGCTCTCCTTTATTTTTCATCAGTAATTCGAGAAGCTCATATTCTTTTACAGTCAGTTTGACTTCGTTTCCGGAAACGAAAACTTTTCTGCTTTTTAAATTTATGATTACATTCTGCGAACTTAAAAGATATTTTTCTGAACCGTCTGATAAAACTGAATCGCTTAAATTAGGCTGAATTGCCTGTATTACACCAAAAACACAGTCGCCGGCTTTTTCTATTTTTCGGACGATGTCCATGTAGCTGAGTTCCGCTTTAACATTGCTTCCGTTTTCAATTCTTTTACGGCTTGCTTTTTTTAGTTCTTTCTTTGATTTGTCAATCTGGTCTTCAACATCTGATAGAAGAACCTTATCAATTTCTGAAAGTCCCAGAACAATGTAAGTACAGGTCTGCTCATAAAAAATGTGAACTGTATCAAAATATGAAATTAATTCTTTGCTCTGATTTTTTAGAAGGACATCATCTGCTTCGTTTTTAAACTTACATATTGCATGCATAAGTGAACAGCATTCGTCACTTAGCTCTTCAAGATTCTGAACAATAGAAATCATGCGGGCAAAGTTATTCCGATCATTATGATTCGCAGTTGGAAGACGTGAACATTTTTGAAGGAAAGAACTGATTTCATGATTCATTTCATCAATATATTCTTCATGAGAATTTATCTGTTCAACAAAAGCAGTTAGGCTGTTTGATTCTTGATTGAGACTTTCTCTAAGTAAGTCCAGCATTTCCATTATGCGGCCAGACATTTTTGTAATTTCTTTTTGAATCTGAAATGTATACAAGTCTGCACTGATATGATTTGAAGGAAGAATAACCGGCATTTTGTAATGTGCATCTTTTTCCTTCTGACTTTCGGGAATGAAATTTTGTGCAAGAAAGGCTATCTGTTTTATAAATGGAAGGAATAAAAGTGTTGCAGAAATATTGAAAACTGTATGAAGCATTGCGATGTGTGTTGTGATATTTTCTGAAGGGGGTCCCGGAACAATAATATCTATGAGGCGCAAAAACGGATGGAAAAAAATCAGTGCTAAAGCTGAGCCTGCGATATTGAATGCAACATGAACCGCTGCAGTTCTTTTTGCATTTACACTTGCTCCAATAGATGACATAACAGCATCAACTGTTGAACCGATGTTACTTCCAAGGACCATTGCTGCTCCAAGACTCCATGGAAGAGTTCCATTTGCCGACATTGTTAATACGATTGCAGTTGTAGCAGATGAAGAGTGAATCAATGCCGTAAAAATAATCCCGATTAACACACCCAGTAGAAGTCCTGCAGCTCCAAGATTCTGGAAGTTTTGTAAAAAGGCAACGGATTCGGCGTTAAGATTCATGGAAGTTTTCAGAAGCCCCAATGCCATAAACAAAAGGGCAAAGCCCATAAAGCAGTCTGCAAAATTGTGGATTTTTATTTTCTTAAAATATTTTAAGATAAATCCCAATCCGAACAGAGGAATTGCAGCAGCTTCCATGCTGAATGAAAAGCCAAAGAGTGAAACAATCCATGCAGTCACTGTAGTACCAATATTTGCACCAAAAATAATTCCTATGGCCTGAGTAAGATTTATGATTTCTGCATTTACAAAACTTACAACCATTACAGTTGTTGCACCCGAAGACTGAATGATTGCAGTTACGGCAAGACCAGTAAGTACTGCGGTAAATCTGTTCCCGGAGATTTTTCGCAATAAAGACTGAAGACTGTTTCCAGCTCCTTTTTGAATACCATTGGAAAGCATTTCCATTCCAAAAAGCAGAAGACAAAGAGATCCGACAAAACCGAATATTTGACTAATTACAGTTATCATGATTTTAAACTATACATGTGGATGAATAAAATTGATAGAGGGATTATGTTAATTGTATGTAAATTTTAAGAAGAAAAAAAAATGGTTTTACAGCTTCCTTATTCTTTTAAATATACAGTTAATTTTATATCGTTGAATTCTGTATATTCGTTTTTGGGATATAAATTAAACTTCTCGTAAAATTCTTTGAAAGCATAAATTTGAAAATCACAGAATCTAAACAAACCTCCACCGAGTTGTTCTCCGATTCTAAAGTCTGCATCAGGATATGCTTTTGAAATTTTGCTTTCGATACTTGAAAATGAAGAATTATTTGTCGTGATATAAAAATACCCGTCATATTTTTCCGGTACCGATTGTTTATAATATGAGAAATTATTTTCTGAGAAAAGATAGTTTTTATCTTTTTGTTTTTCATCTAGAATTTTTCTATACTCAATTGCATTTTTACAGATTATAGCTTCTTCTTTTTTTGCAGGTTTTAGTTTTGATTGGAGTCGTTTCCAATATTCAATGTTATATTCATAACCTTGACGGTTTATTTCTATCAATTCACAATCAGGGGAAATTCCATCTATTGGGCAAGGCTGAGCTTTTCCGTCAATAATCAGATAAAAATAAAAATCGCAGGAAAAGCCGGAATCAAAATAACGCGGGAAAACAGGTATTTTTTTCAGGTCTTTCCATTCAGAAAAAACACTTCTGATTTCATCAATGTCATCAAGATAATAATATTCCTGTTTATTATAATTACCCAGGCGGCGATCTTTCAAAAAAATAACAGCATTCGTATTATCATCAGGGATTATATCTAAAAATGTAATCGATTTTGTGCTTGCTCAACTAAAAAGGAAAACGGATAAAAAGATAAATAATAATACTTTCTTCATTTTTTTTACTCCTAATTCGCACGCCAATGCGCCTGTCGTCATAACAACTATTTTAAACTGCAAAAAACGTTTTGCGCAATACGCAAATTGGCGCAAAAGTTGCGGTGCCGTAAAGGCACGAAGAGCAACTTTTGTGACAAAGTTTTTATCGGTTTTGAAAACCATGTTATGTGATTTTCTATAGAACTTTCTTACAATGTGCCTTTATTTTTTTTATAGCCCAATCATAATGACTTGAAGTTGTACTTACAAAATATGACCCAAGGTCAACATTTCCTGTCCATGAAAAATAACCTTTTGTAAAAAGTTCTTCATTACTATATTTTTCTACAAGGGACATAACTTTTTTATGACTTTCGGAAAACATTTTTTGAGCATTTGTAAGACTTGTATTCTGATGCTTTTTCCAGAACATTAGATTCATTGCACCATACGATTTCCAAGAATACTCCGGGGGGAGAAATGCTATTGCAGACTTTTTATCGTTTACAGTTTCGTTATTTTTTATAAATTGAAGCAAAAGACAATGCCATTCATAAAGATGAATCAAAACATCTCGTACATTTTTATCCCTCGACCAATGTGCCTCTTTTTTACTTTTATCATCAGAAAAATCAAAAGGAGTATTGAGCTGATTTTCAGTCATTCTTGAAATCATCTCAATAAGCTTCGAGTAATTTTCTGATGAAAATTTTACCAAATCGTCTTTATTTCTTGCACGTGGCATTTTTTACCTCCAATGTTTTAATTGGGAAAGATGATAATCAAAAACTTTTCGTCTCTCTCGCTCATTTTGATTTTCAGGATTCGGCATATGGGTAACCAGATAATCGAGAAGAGAATCTTTAGTTTTATAGGCAAAAGTTCCTTCTGAATAGCACCATTTGCAATAATCCTCATTGAATTGACCGTCATTTTCTTTGCTTAGCATTGAATCTTCGCTAAGAGGCATTCCACAGCACTGACAAAAGAGCTGTCGTGGAGAACCGAGCAGAGTATTTATCGAAACATCAAATTCTTTCGAAAGAACTTTCAGCATCTGTGTGTCAGGCTGTGTTTCTCCAGTTTCCCATCTACTGATTGCTTGTCGAGTAATGTTTACCCTCTGAGCCATTTGTTCTTGAGTAAGATTATTCTTTTCTCTAAGATTTTTAAGTATTTCTTTTACTTCCATCGCCAGCTCCTTGTTTCTAATATAATTTCATTTTAACAGACTTTATTCATTAAAAAAAGAAACAGGTTGTTGCTTTTATTCATAAGCGCC